>NZ_JAIQWX010000051.1 GCF_020164475.1 Pseudomonas sp. REP124
TACCCCTAAAAGTGCGCAAGAAGTTGCGCAGTGCCTGGCAACTTCTTGCGCACTCGTCTGTACAGAACGGGCAGCTTGGCATGCAGAAATGTGCCCACAGGCTTATCCACAGTTTGAGTGCGCAACTTCTTGCACACGGTGGCTATAAGTCATCAGCCCGATGACTAGTACAACCAGAGCAGTTTTTGACTTCGCAAAGTCGCACTGTGAGGGGCAGTGCAAATCAGGGTTTGAAACCTTGAGCCAACAACCAACTCCTGACCATCCGCCCCTGCTCCACCGACAACCCCGCCAACACCTCCCCCGCCGGCTCACTGCGCAATCGCCTCACCAACGGCGCCAGCTCAACCCCCTGCACATGCCAGATCCCCAACGGCTGATCCGCCGTGATCACCACCTCGGCCTCATCGACGAACCCATCGCGCAATACTGGCGCCCGTTCGATGCGCAGCGCCTGGAAATCAGGCTTGGCGTGGGCGACTTCGGCGTCCGGCCATTGCCGCCGCGCCTGCCAGAACGGCAAGGCCTGCCAGCGCTGCTCATCGGCATAGAAGTCCCGGCCAATCCTTGCGAAGCGCAGGAACAGCTGCTCCACCCGCTGCTGATGAAAACGCTGGGCCAGTGCGGTGCGCTCGGGTTTGCGCAGCAGGGTGTTGATCACCGTCGGCGCCTGCAGCGCCGAAGACAGCGATTGAAAGATGCCATTGCCCGACAGCGGGTCGACCGCCATGGCCGCATCGCCGACGCGAATCCAGTGTTCGCCGCACACCTGGGGGCTGAGGATCGCGGTGCTGCTACGGGCGTGCAGTTGCAGGTCGACTTCGGGTTCGCCGCCGAAAAATTCTTGAGCCAGTTCAGATGTCTGACGCCGTTGCCGGCAGTAGTCGAGCAGTTGCGCCTTGCCCGGCAGTTCGGCGCTGGCCACGTCCACGGTCCATTGCCAATAACACTGGCCGTCGGCCCGCCGCGCCATCCAGGCCCAGCCGTCCGCGAGGCTTTCCACGGCGCTGGCAGTGATGCCCGGCGTGGCTTGCCAGCGATTGAGCAGGCTGACCGTTTCCGGCCCGCGCCGGCCTTTGCCGAGGGCCGGCGCCTGGCGCCCGCGCGCTTCCACCAGGAAGTCGGCGATCAACGGCTCGCGTCCGTTGATGTCGATTCGATGTTCTGTCGCCGCACTGTGCACCGACAGCACCCGGCCCTCGATCAGCTCGACCCCGGCCTCGCGCAGGTCTTCGCGCAGGCCGCGATCGAAGGTCGGGCGATCCAGCAGAAACTCGATGTTCTGCGCGTGCTGCTGGCCGTTCCAGTTGACCTGTCGCTGCGACGGCAGGATCGCCTGCGCCAGCCCGTGATGCAGCCCTGCTCCGCGCAGCGCTTCCAGCACTCGTTGGGAAACCCCTTCCAGCGCGGCAAAGCGCCGCCATTCGCTGATCAGCGTCACCGCATAGCCCAGACGCCGCAAGCCCAAGGCCACCGCCGCGCCCGCCGGTCCCGCGCCGAGAATCACAATGCGTGTCATGGTCCGTAGCGCCGTTCGGGGCCGCGATAACGGGCGTTGTCCCGCAGATAGTCGATGACCTGTTGATTACTCGCCCCGGGCTGCTCCACCAGGAACGCCGCGATGTGCCCGCTCAACGCCGCGCACCCCAGGCTCGCCCCGGACTGCCCTGGATAAGTGCCGTGCACGCAGGCGGCGAAATCCGCCTGGGCGCTGTTGAGCCAGGACCATTCGAGTTCGGCACAGCGCGCATCGCCCGTGACCCGCAGCACCTGTGGATAATTCGCCGGGTACACGCCTTCGCCCTGGGCCGGGCTCGATGCGCAAAGCAGCACCCCGCGTTCCACCGCCGCCGCACAGGCCGCCCGCAACAGGCTGCGATCCTGGCGTAATCCGAGGCTGAGGTTGATCAGGCGCACGTCCTGCGCCACCAGCCAGTCGATCGCCGTAGCGATTTGCAGGGCGCTGGTCACGCCCCGCTGGTCGAACACCTGGGCCACGCAAAACAGTGCCGATGGCGCACGCCGGCCGATGGCTTCGATCACCGCGCTGCCGTGGCCCAGCGGATCGTCGCGCAAATCGCTTTCGGCCAGCCCGTCCTCCACCAGCGAAAAACGCCGCCCGGCCATCACCTGCACCCGCTGCGCCGCCGAATGTCCGCTGTCCACCACGCCGATGCGCAACTCAGGCTTCATGCAGCACCGTCTTTGAAATCAGCACGCCGTCGAGCAATTCAAAGCGCAGGTCGGCATCGGCCAGGGTCGAGGGACGGTGACTGATAAGGATCCGCGTGCGCCCGGCAAACAGCCGGTCGATGGCCTCGATCACTTCGCGCTCGGTGACTTCATCCACCGCCGAAGTGGCTTCGTCGAGCACCAGGATCAAGGGGTCCTGCAACAGCGCGCGGGCAATGGCGATGCGCTGTTTCTGTCCGCCGGACAACTGCTGGCCGCGCTCGCCCAACGGGCTGTCGAGGCCTTCGGGCAAGGAGGCGATCAAGCTGTCGAGCTGGGCCATGCGCGCCACTTCGGCAATCGCTTCGCGACTGGCATCGGGCACCGCGTAGGCAAGGTTGTCGGCCAGGCTGCCGCGAAACAGCACGATGTCCTGGCTGACCACAGCAATGCGTCGACGCAACTGGAACAGATCCAGCTCGCGAACATCCACCTCCCCCAGCAGCACCCGCCCGGATTGCGGGTCGTGGTGACGTTGCAGCAGGTCGATCAGGGTCGATTTGCCGACGCCGGAGCCGCCGCTCAGGGCGACTTTCAGACCGTAGGGAATCCGCGCCTCGATCCCGCGCAAGGTGGTCGAGCGACCGGGATGGCTGAAGTGCACATCCTCGAAACGCAGCTCGCCGGACCCGGGCATCGGCTGGGGCATGTCAGGGCTGAGTACGGTCGGCTGCTCGCCGCGCAATTCCATCACCCGCCCGAGGCTGACGGTCATGCGCTGAATCGCCACATACAGTCCGAGCAAACTTTGAACGGGGCCGACCGCCATGCCCAGATAGGTGGAAAACGCGATCAGCGCCCCCAGTTGCCAGGTGCCCTGCACCACCCAGTAACCGCCGATCAGGAAGGCGCAGGCCCGGGACAGCGACGTCAGGGTGCCGGGCACCGCCTGGGTGAAAAATTCGGTGACTTGCAGGCGCAGCAACTGGCTCATGTAGCCCTGCCCCAGGCTTTCCAGGCGCCGCGCCTCGCGCTGTTGCTGGCCGGCGGACTGGATGAATTTCATCACCGGCAGGGTCTCGACCATGAACGACGACATGTCCGCCGAGCGCTCGCGCAGCTGCCGCACGTCGCGCTCGACCTTGCGCCGCATCCAGCGCAGCCAGAGCACGTCGAGGGGAATCAGCACCAGCGCCAGCAGTGACAGTTTCCAGGACAGGGTCAGCAACATCGCCACGGCCACGACCAGGCCGATCACGCTGGACACCGCCGAGAACAGCGAGTCCACGGCGAAGCGCTGGATCTCCGCGACGTCGCCGTCCAGGCGCGACATCAGATCGCCGATGCGCCGCTGGCCGTAGAAGCTCGGCGACAGGGTCTGCAAGTGGCGGTAGAGATCATCGCGCAGGGCGAACAGCATGCGCCCGGACAGGCGCGTGTGCAGGTAGCGGTTGATCCCCGACAGCGCCGTGCCGAGCAAGCCGGCGACGATCATCAGCCCGGCGATCAGCACCAGCATCGAGAAATTGCGCGCCAGCAGGCCATCGTCGATCAACAGCTTGGTCAGCCATGGCTGCACCAGCACCAGCGCCGAGGCGCACACCGAAAGCCCGAGCAAGCCGGCAATCGCCAGCCGATGCGGACGCACGAAACCGTACAGCCACTGCAACGAGGCGTGCAGGGCTTCAGGGTTCTGGCTGTCGATCAGCCGAACGATCAGGCGGCGCATCACGAACGCAACTGTTTGAGCTTGCGATACAGGGTCGCGCGGCTGATGCCCAGGGCGTCGGCGGCGGCCGAGACATTGCCCTGATGGTTGTCCAGAGACTGACGGATCATCTCCAGTTCGTTCTCGCGGATGCTGCCGGACTGCGGCCGCTCGGTGGCGGTCAACTCGTCGAGCATGCTGTCGGGCAGGTGATCCAGGGTCAGCACGGTCTCCCCCGCTTCGCGCATGGCCAGCGCGGTGCGCAGGACCATCTCCAACTGGCGGATGTTGCCCGGCCAGTGGTAGTTGCCGAGCAGGCGGCTGAGGTCGTCATGCAGCACCACGGTCGGCGCTTCGAGCCGGGTCAGCAGGCGGCCGACCAGTGCGCTGAAGTCCTCACGCTCGCGCAGGGCCGGGAGCATCACGCTGATGCCGTTGACCCGATAGAACAGGTCTTCGCGGAAGTGCTTGTCTTCCACCAGGCGCTTGAGGTCGCGGTGGGTGGCGCAGATCAGGGCGACGTCGATGTCCTGCTCTTCGCCGGCGCCCAACGGCGCGACCTTGCGGTCCTGCAACACGCGCAGCAGGCGGGCTTGCAGGGCCAGGGGCATGTCGCCGATTTCATCGAGGAACAGCGTGCCGCCGTGGGCCTGTTGCAGGCGCCCGACCATGCCGCCCCGGCGCGAACCGGTGAACGCGCCTTCGCGGTAGCCGAACAGTTCCGACTCGATCAGGCCTTCGGGAATCGCCGCGCAGTTCACCGCGACGAAGGGTTTGTCGCAGCGGCTGCCGGCCATGTGCAGGGCGCGGGCGATGACTTCCTTGCCGGTCCCGGTTTCCCCCAGCAGCAACACCGGCAACTGATTGGCCAGGCCCTGGCGGGCCATGCGCAGGGCACGGGCATAACGCTCGTTGCTGCCGGCCAGGGATTCGAGGTCCGGTTGCACTATTTTGGCAGGTTTGGCCGGCGTGCGCGGTGGCGTACCGATGTTGAGGGCACGCTGCGGCGCGCGCAGGGTTTTATAGAAGAACTCGCCCTTGGCGGTCTGCAGGCTGCCGGCACCGCCCTGATGCAGGCGCGCCAGCAATTGCAGGCCATCGACGCCGAGAAACTCTTCGCAGCGCCGGCCCACCAGCGCCGAGCGCTCGGCATGCAGCAACTGACAAGCCTGGGCGCTGACGGCAAGTATCTGCCCGCCGAGGCTCACCGCCAGCAGGCCTTGCCAAGGGGATTCGAGGTATTGGCGACGGCTGTGGAAGGCCAGGACGATTTCGTCGGGGTAACTGGCGTTGAACACCCGACTTTCGATCTGGCTGACTGCCATGGCCAGCAGTGCGGTGCTGTCGTGGGCGCGTCCCAATGGGCCTTCGCGGGTCAGGTCGAGCACACCGAGGATGTCGCCCTGGGGGCAATGGATCGGCACCGAGGTGCAGGAAAAATCACTGAGGCGATCCAGGTAATGTTCGCCGCAATCGATCAGGGTTGGTCGGGCTTCCACCAGCGCGGTGCCCAGGGCGTTGGTGCCGCGGGCGGCTTCGCTCCAGCAGGCGCCGAGGGTGATGTCTTGCAGGCCGCTGCCCTTGAGGCGGTCGGCGCGGCCTTCGACGGCGAGGATCGTGGCGTCGGAGTTGGCGAGGATGATCAGCCCTTCCTTGCCCTGGCGTTCGGCCAGGTAATCGATGGAGGGCAAGGCGGCGTCGATCAGCAGACGGTTATTGTTCAGCAGCACGTCGAGGCTGGCGCCGGATTCCAGCGCCAGCTCGTGCTTGGCGTTGAAATGCACACCGTGGCTGAGGCTGCGTCGCCAGGAAGCATCGATTTCCGCCCGCAGCACGCCGTCCGGCACTTCGCCTTCAAGGTGCAGTTTTTCCCGGGCCAGCCGGGCTTCGCGGTGCAGTTTGGGGGAGTTTGTTTTTATCAGCGTCATCAAGCGCTCCGGGTCGTCCGCCCTGCGCCTTCATGTATCGGCGCCCTGAAGCATCTTGACGTTAACGTCAGGGGGCTGGCAAGTGCCGTAGAGCGCTTGTGTTTCGGCAGGTGGATCGAGTCATCGTTCATCGCGGGCAAGCCCGCTCCCACAGGTTTCCTTGTTGAACACAATTATTGTGTACGACACTGGACACTGTGGGAGCGGGCTTGCCCGCGATGAGGCCCTCACAGACGCTGAAGAATCAGAGCTTCCACACCTCAGGCCCCACAAAAAACGCCCGCGCATTGTCCTCCAGACTCTCCAGGTGATACCCCCCCTCCTGCACGATCAGGCATGGCAGCCCAAGGCTGCGGATCCGCTCGCCCAGCTCGGCAAAGCCTTCACGGGTCACCGCCACCTTGCTCTGCGGATCGAGTTCATAGATGTCGAAGCCCAACGACAACACCAGCACCTCGGCACCGAAATCGGTCACGGCCTGCAAGGCCACGTCCAGTTGCCCGAGGAAATCCGCCTCGCTGGCACCGTGGGCCATCGGCAGATTGAGGTTGAAGCCCTCGCCTGCGCCGACGCCGCGCTCATCGTTGAAGCCGGCGACCCCCGGGTAGAAGTTGGTCGGATCGCCGTGCACCGAGACATAGAGCACGTCGTCGCGGTCGTAGAAAATTTCCTGGATGCCCTGGCCGTGGTGCATGTCGGTGTCGAGCACCGCCACCCTGTCGAATTTGCCACGCAATACCTGGGCTGCCACCGCCGCGTTGTTCACGTAACAGAAGCCACCCGCGGCTTCGCCCCGGGCGTGATGTCCCGGTGGACGGCACAGGGCGTAGGCGGCAGGTTCGCCATCGAGCAAAGCTTGAGCGCCGGCAATCGCGCTCTGCGCCGACCAGTAGGCCGAGCGCCAGGTCTGCTCGCCCACCGGGCAACTGCCGTCGGCCAGGTAACGGGCGGCCTGGGCGAGGATGCCACGCAGGGCGTTGGGCTCGCGGACGAAGATGTTGGACATGACTTCGTCGCCCCAGTCTTCGGGGATTTCCTTCCAGCGTTGGTGGGCTTCCTGGAGGAACGCCAGGTAGGGCGCGCCGTGGACGGCCAATAGTGGATCAAGACCGGCATCGGTGGGTTGCTCGACGGAAAAACCCAGCGAGTGCGAGGCCTGGACCAGACGCTGCGCGCGCTCGGGGACTTCCTGAGGAGTGCGCATCTGGCCGCGGGAGTAGTAGCTGCGTGGGTGGTGGAGCAATTGTTCTGGGTGGAAAAAACTGCGCATGGGGTTGGTTCCCGTCAGTTAAAAAAGTGCGTTAAACACAAAATCCTGTGTTGCTTAGTAATCCTGTGGAGATACAAAACTTGTGGTGAGGGGATTTATCCCCGTTGGGCTGCGGAGCAGCCCCAAAACCTGAACTCGCGGTTTATCAGACATATGAGTTGTATGGTTCTACGACTGCTGCGCAGCCGAACGGGGATAAATCCCCTCACCACAGGTTTCACAACACCACAGAAATTCAGTGCCCCTGGGTAAGCAGTGGCAGATGAATCAGTTGTTTGCTCGCGATAACACCGCGTTCAACAACACATCCGTCCCCTGCCGCACATCCTCCGGCAACACATCCTCAGCCTCGTTATGACTCAACCCACCCACACACGGAATGAACACCATCGCCGTCGGGCAGTAGCGCGCCAGGTGAATCGCATCATGCCCCGCGCCGCTGACGATCGATTGCTGAGCGTAGCCCAGGCCATCCACCGCCTGCTGTACCGCCGCCACGCATTCGGCGTCGAACGGCGTGGCCGGGCTGATCCAGTGCGGGGTGATTGTCAGTTTCAGATCGCGACCGTCAGCTATGGCCTGCAGCCGTGCGCGCACCTGTTGCTCCATGGCCTCGATGGCGTCATCACGGTGATGCCGTAAATCGACGGTGAAGTTCACCAACCCGGGAATGGTGTTGCGCGAGGACTTGTTGATGCTCAACTCGCCCACGGTGGTCAGGCCTTCGGGGGCGAAATCGGTGGCCAGGCCTTCGATGGCCTGAATCATCCGCGCCACGCCGTAGAGGGCATCCTTGCGCAGTGGCATGGGCGTGGTGCCGGCGTGGGCAGCCATGCCTTCGACGCGCACGTCCAGCCAGCGAATCGCCTGGCCGCCGCTGACCACGCCGATGCTCTTGGCGTTGTCCTCCAGAATCGGCCCCTGCTCGATATGCGCCTCGAAGTACGCGTCCACCTCACCACCCAGCGGACGTTCACCTTCATAACCGCAACGCTGCAAGGCCTCGGCGACGCTGATGCCGTCGGCATCGCGCACCGCCAGCGCGGCGTCCAGATCCATGATTCCGGTGAAAACCGCCGAGCCGAACATCGCCGGGGTGAAGCGTGCGCCTTCCTCGTTGGTCCACACCGCCACTTCCAGCGGCTTGCGGGTCTGGATGCCCAGATCGTTGAGGCAACGCACCACTTCAAGACCGGCCAGCACGCCGTAAACGCCATCGAAGCGCCCGCCTTCGGGCTGGGTGTCGAGGTGGCTGCCCATCATCACCGGCGCGGCATCCGGGTCGGTGCCTTCGCGACGAGCGAACAGGTTGCCGATCGCATCCACGCTCAGGGTCATGCCGGCTTCGCGGCACCAGTGGGCAAACAATTCGCGACCGGCTTTGTCCTCGTCGCTCAGAGCCAGACGGCAGCTGCCGCCACGGGCGGTGGCACCGATTTCCGCCATCGCCATCAGACTCGCCCACAGGCGTTCGCCATTAATTTTCAACATGGGTTTCTCCAGAAAACGGTTGATCAAGCGTTGGCCATTTCCATGCGTTCAGCACTGGCATGGCGACGGGCAAGGGACAGGACACAAATCAGCGAAGTCGCGGCGATCAGGCTGTAGAACACCGCCATCGGCCACCACTGGCCGGCGAACTTGTGCGCCAGCATCGTGCCGATCAGCGGCGTCAGGCCACCGGCCACCGCGCCGCAAATCTGATAGGCCAGGGAGATCGCGGTGTAGCGCACCCGGGTTTCGAACATGCCGCTCACATAGCCGGCGATCACCGCATAGAAGGACGCCATGCACACCACCGCCAAAGCGATGCCGAGGATGATCAGCGGCGCCTGGGCCGAGCTCACCAGCACGAACATCGGGTACGGCGAGGCCATGGCCAACAGCGACACCAGGCACAGGAAGCGGGTCGCACCGATTTTCTCGGCAATCCACGCCGCCAGCGGCTGGATGCAGAACTGAATTATCGCGACGAAGAACAGACACTCAAGGATCAGCGAACGCGGCAGCGCCAGTTGCTGGGTGGTGTAGGCAATCATGAAGGTGTTGGTGAAATACACCCCGGCGATACCCAGAGTATTGGCACCGATGCAAAGCAGCAGCGGACGCCACGCGATGCGCAGCACTTCCATGACCGGCGCCTGCTCCTTGCGGGTGTTCTTGATCGCCTGCTCGCGGCTGGCGAGGAATTCCGGCGACTCATTGACTCCCAGGCGAATCGCCAGGCCCACCAGCAGCAACAGCGAACTGGCGAGGAACGGCAGGCGCCAGCCCCAGCTCATCAGGTCCTCTTCCGGCAACCGGGTGACGGCGCTGAACGCCAGCAGCGACAGGATCAAACCCGCCGGGCTGCCCAGTTGCGCGAACGAGGCGAAGAAATTGCGTCGACCTTTCGGCGCATGCTCACCGGCCATCAACACCGCCCCGCCCCACTCTCCACCCACGGCGATGCCCTGGACGACGCGCAGCAGGATCAGCAGCACCGGCGCGGTGGCGCCGATCTGCGCGTAAGTCGGCAGCAAGCCGATGCACACGGTGACCACGCCCATCATCAACAGCGTGATGATCAACGACTTCTTGCGCCCGATACGGTCGCCGATATGCCCAAAGACAATCCCGCCCAACGGCCGTGCAAAAAAACCCACGGCAAAGGTGCCGAACGCGGCCATGGTGCTGAATAACGGGTCGTCTGAAGGAAAGAACAGCGCACCGAACACCAGCGCGGCGGCGGTGGCGTAAATGTAAAAGTCGTACCACTCGATCATCGTGCCGATGAAGGCAGCGGCTGCCGCACGGCGCGGCTGGGACGAAGCTTGAGGCTTCATGGGTCGGGCTCCTTTGGTTATTTTTCTGGCAGGAGAGAAACGGCGAATCAGGGCGCTCTGGCGGCGCGGTGTGGGGAGGATTTTTTGTTCCGGGGGGATGATTAGTCAATTTTCTATTTATTATGCAAAGTATTAAGCAGATTTATAATTAACAACTGCCAGCGCCTACGCAGAGGTCTCAGGATTTTCTTTCCTCAAAGCACAAGACTGGGCTTAAATCGTCATCAATTATTAAAGCCTAAAAATCTATACTCAAAACCAGATTTTTCTGCTTAATGACTAGTTTTCTATACATTTAACCCTTACTTGCTTTCTCCCACTAAAATCATCGATAGCGTCTAACTTTAAATACAAAGAAACGTAATAAATCACCCTTAGCCAAGGAATCTAGACACTATGCGCCTCCAAGCCATGACTGACGATGCCATTGCCAGCACCATTGGCGCGCTGCTTCAGGAGCTGCGCCTCAAAAAAAATCTGAGCCAGGAACAGGTGGCTGAAGAAGCCGGGATCAGCCGCCAAACCCTGATCAACATCCTGCATGGGAAAGGCACCCTGGTGAATCTGGTCGCCGTTCTGCGCGCCATTGGAGAGTTAGAGCGAGTGAACTCGCTTGTCCAACCCGTTCGGCCAAGCCCATTGCAGGTGATCAAGATGGCAGGATCGCAACGCATGCGCGCCACCGGCACCCGCACTGCCCGCACGTCGGACAAGGGCTCGGACGAGAGCACGGCAGTTTCGTCACCCAAGGGAAAAACGCGTAAGAAGGAGGTTCATTGGTGATCACTGCGAAGGTGTATCTGTACGAAATGTTTGTGGGTGGTCTGCTTTGGGACGAGAACACTCAACTGGGCCTGTTCGAGTACGACCCCGAGTTCGTCAGGACGGGTATCGAAATCTCCCCCATCCATATGCCGCTGGCGGCGAATCAAACCTACGCCTTTCCAAGCCTGAATCGGGACACCTACAAAGGGCTTCCGGCCATTCTCGCGGACTCCTTGCCGGACGATTTCGGTAACGCACTGATCGACGCCTGGCTGGCTAAAGAAGGTCGAGACAAATCGACTTTCACCCCGGTCGAACGCGTGTTGTATCAGGGCGCACGTGCAATGGGTGGGTTGGAGTACCAGCCAGCCCTGGATGGCGCGGCCAAAGCCAGTGAGCGCTTTCAGATCGATGCGCTGGTCGAGCTCGCCAGTGAAGTGCTTTCTCAACGGGAAAGCCTGGCTGAGCGCCTCGCAAAGCATGACCCCGATGTCGATGATGACGCGCTTCAACGCTTGATCCAGGTTGGCACCAGTGCCGGCGGAGCCCGGGCAAAGGCGGTCATCACAATGAACGCTGCCGGCGAGATCCGCTCCGGGCAGGTCAAGGCGCCGAAGGGTTTTACCTACTGGCTTCTGAAGTTTGATGTCGCCAAAAACACTGACGTCCTCGCCGACTCCCAAGGCTATGGCCGCATTGAATACGCCTATTCGCTCATGGCCAAAGAAGCCGGCATCACCATGAACCCGTGTGAACTGCTGCAGGAAGGTGGCCGTGCACACTTCCTGACCAAGCGCTTTGACCGCACTGACGACGGCGACAAAATCCACATGGCCACCCTCTGTGCTCTCGACCACGCCGACTACAAGCAGCCTGGCGGCTATTCGTACGAGCAAGCCTTTGGGGTAATGAGAGAGCTCGGGTTATCACGCAAGGAAGCTGTCGAGTTCTATCGTCGGATGGTGTTCAACCTGGTTGCCCGAAACCAGGACGATCACACAAAGAACACCAGCTTCCTGATGGACCAGGAAGGCACATGGTCACTCTCCCCCGCCTACGATATTTCATGGTCGTACCTGCCCGGCAATTTCTGGGTAGAGACGCACCAGATGACCGTGAATGGAAAGCGCGACAAATTTGAACTTGCAGACCTGGAAGCCGTGGCCAGGCAAGTCCGGGGCATCGATGCGCACGCCATCATCAAAGAGGTCTGCACTGCGGTGAAGCGCTGGCGGCCAATCGCTGAGGCAGCAGGTGTTGCACCGAGGATGATCAACGAGATCGAAGCGACACACCGCATGTACCTTGGCCAGACGTTGGTCTAGAGAACGCTGCTACTTCGCACAGACATCAAGTCCCAATAAAAAAGGGAGAGCATCCAATGCCCTCCCTTCTTCTTTCATCTACCTGCCCTAACAGGACCGATCAACCCCTCACGTTGCCAGAATGAAGTCCGTTGCATTCACGGTCGTCGCATCACCCACGCCCACCAGTCGAATGGTGTCCGTTGCTCCCGCGAAGCTGAGCAGCGTATCGGCACCGACATCGGTGACGGTGACGTTGGCGGCAAAGGTTGCCGCGGTGATGTTCAGGCCCGTGATGTCGAGCCGGTCCTGGCCGCCTGCCGGGTTGGCGTCGAAGCCGATGATCTGATCGGTTCCGAAGCCTGCGGAGAACCTGAAGATGTCGTTGCCGGTACTGGCAACCATCGTGTCGTTCCCCGCACCACCAGTGACTGTATCGTTGCCGGCTCCGCCGTCGATGAAGTCATTGCCGATGCCACCCAGCAAGGTATCGTCGCCGACACCGCCGAGCACGGTGTCGTTGCCGGCACCACCGTCGAGGGTGTCGTTGCCGTTACCGCCGTCCAGGTTGTCGTTGCCCAGCCCACCCAGCAGCGAGTCGTTGCCTGCGCCACCGTTCAAGGCGTCGTCGCCGTCACCGCCGTCGAGGGTGTCGTCACCCGCGCCGCCGTTGAGGACATCGATGCCGAGACCGCCCAACAGCTGGTCGTTGCCGCCGTCGCCGTTGAGGGTGTCGCTGCCACCGTTGCCGGTGAGGATGTCGTCGCCACCACCGCCGTTGAGGGTGTCATTGCCCGCTCCGGAGGTAATGGCGTTGTTCGAGCCGTTGCCTGTACCGACGAAGTTGCCGGCGCCGGTGTAGAGCAGGTTCTCGACGTTGTTGTTCAACGAGTAGTTGCCCAGCGCCGTCTGCACGGTATCCACACCGCCACCCGTCGCTTCGACCACCACGTCGCCGTTGTTATCGACGACGTAGGTATCGTTGCCGGCCAGGCCCACCATCCTGTCGGCCCCCACACCGCCGTTGAGCAGGTCATTGCCGACCCCGCCGGTGATGGTGTTGGCCAGAGCGTTACCGGTGCCGGTGAAATTGCCGGTGCCGGTGTAGGTCAGGTTCTCGACGTTGGCACCGAGCAGGTAGCTCGTCAGAGTGGTTTGCACCAGATCGGTACCGTTATTGGCGGCTTCGTTGACGATGTCGCCGACGTTGTCGACCACGTAGGTGTCGTTGCCGTCACCACCGTTCATCACATCCGCACCCAGACCACCATTGAGAGTGTCGGCGCCATCCTCACCATTGAGGGTGTCGTTGTCGTCTCCCCCGTTGAGGATGTCGGCGCCGTTACCACCAAACAGCTGGTCGTTACCGCCCAGGCCATTGAGCGTATCCGCACCGCCAAGTCCAAGTATCACGTCCGCGCCTGCACCGCCGGTGAGGACGTTCGCCGCGTTGGTGCCGGTCAGCACCACGCCGGTTGGTATCACCACCGCCGCAGTAGCCGCAGAGGTCAGCGTTTCCAGCGTGCCGAAGCCGTCGGTGTAGCGCACGATCACCCGCAGTTGCAGGTTGCCCTGCGCCGTACCGGGGGTGAAGGTCGCAGCAGTTGCCCCGGCGATGTTGGTGAAGGACGTGCCAGTACCCTGTTGCCATTGATAGCTGAAAGTACCCAGCCCATCGACATCGGCAATGCCTGTGGTCACCGCAGTAAGCACTTGGCCTTGATCCGGCGTGGTGTCACTGATCAGCGGCAGACCTGTCGGTGCATCGTTGACGTTGGCCACAGGATCGGTCGCATCGGACGGCACAGTCTCGTGCACACCGAAGTTGTCCACGTAGCTGACCACCACCCGCACCTGGTTCCCGACCTGAGCCTGGCCGAGGGTGAGCGTGGTACCGGTGGCGCCGGGGATGTTGACGAAGGTCACGCCGTTGGTCATCTGCCACTGGAAGGTGAACTGAGGATTGCTCAGGCCATCCACGTCGACGATGGTTGCCGGATTGACGGTCAACACCTGGTTCTGCGTCGCGACACCGGTGACGACCGGTGGTGCCGATGCTGCGCTGTTAGCCGTGGAATCGACGATCTCCAGCGTGCCCTTGGCATCCTGATACACCGCGCGGACGCGGATGTTCAGGCCCGCTTCATCATCCGTCACGCGGAAGGTGGTGCCGGTCGCCCGCGATGCTTCGCCGGCGGCGACAACGGTGATGTCCTCGTAAACGCCTGACCCGGCAATGGCTTCAACCTGCCAGTAGTAGGCCACGGGACCGGTCACTGCACCGGTCGCATTGGTCGCCGAGACGTTGTCCAGATCGCGGACCTGCAGATTGCTGACTCGCAACAGCTGGCCCGAAACCGGCGTATCGTCACGCACCCCGGTGGCATCGTCGAGAATTGCCAGGTGACCCGATGGGCCCGCGTTGGCAGCCGTACCGACGCCAGAGGCCACCGCACGGTCGGAGAACTGCAACCGTTCGATGCCGGTCAGACGATCCTCGCCGTCACGCCCGACGACCGTGTCGGTGACGATGACCGTGTTGCCCTCGATCCGAACGTTGTACTCATCGGCAAGACCGGAGTACACCGCCGTGTCGTAGCGATCATTGCCGTTCAGGATCTCCCGCACGATCACCAGCTGACCAGGGTTGTAGGTACCGTTGAGCATCAGCGGCACCATCGGCTCCATGCTGTTGAACGAGGCGATCTCGGGACCTGTGCCATCGATGTTCGCACGCACGCTGATGCGTACGTTCAGCCACTTGTCACCGTCGATGATGTCGTCACCGCCGCGACCTTCGATCAGGTCGCTGCCGCTGCCACCGAGGATGATGTTGCCGCCATCGAAGAACGTCGCGCCGGCTGGCAGCAGGCTCGACAGCCCATTGATCAGGCTGATGTTGGTCAACACACTGCCGTTCGCGCCGGCACCCGGCAGCGTTGTCGAGTCCTCGTTGTCGCCGCGCAGGAAGTCACCGTGGGACGAGCCCGACAGACCTTCCATGATGTCGAACCGAACCAGCGCCGAGGCTCCCGATCCCGGCACCTTCGGTACATCGAAGAAGCGATCGGTGAAATCGATGCTCACGCCCTGGGCCAGGTCCTTGAAGGTTGCCCAGTCATAGCCCGAGCCGCCAATGTAGCGGTCGCCGAAGCCCAGGCTGCCGACCATGATGTCGTCGCCGCCTTCACCGTTGAACTTGTCGTTCTCGTTGCCGCCGATGAAGACATCGTTGCCGATGATCGGGTCGTTGCCCAACGGATCGAAGTTGTCGCCAGGCGCACCGTCGGAGGTGCCCTTCTCGATCCAGTCGTCGCCTTCGTTACCCATGTCCTGTTCGTTGGCCTTGCTGCCCAGGATGAAGTCGTTGCCCTGGCCGCCGATCGCTTCGGAGGCGTCTTCACCGGTGACGATGAAGTCGTTGCCGAAACCGCCAATGATCAGGTTGACGCCGTTACCACCGTGGAGCACGTCGTTGCCGTCGCCGCCCTGGATGTTATCGTCGCCGCCCGCGTCGGTGATGATGTCGTCGCCGGCACCGCCACGCAGCTGGTCGTTGCCGTCGCCACCCTCGATCCGATCGTTGCCGCCATCGCCCCAGACCGTGTCGTCGCCTTCACCGGCGATGAGGATGTCGGCATTGTTGGTACCACCCAGCACGATGTGCTGATCGCCGGTGTAGCGGATGTAGTTGGTATCCGGTCCAGCCGTCAGTGGATTATCGCGGAACACAACCTGCTGGTTGTTTTCGCTGAGCGGGTCGGCGTTGGCCAGGCCTTCGTTGAACTGCTTGCTTTGATCGACTTCCAGGTAGTACCCGGGGTCGGAGAACACCAGGCCCGGCAAGTGCGTGGCCGAGGTATTGGCCATGATCAGCTTGGCGAACGAGTTGCTTTCCAGTTCCGCGTTCATCGACAGCCCGGAGGTCCGTTCCAGGTAGTAGAAGCGGTCGCCGTCCTGGAGTTTTTCCAGCTGGTTCTCGAACACGAAGTTGAAGGTCGAGCCGAGCATGCCGCCAAACGGCGTTTTCTCTTCGGCCAGGCCGCCAATCCACATGTCGATGGCATCGACACCCGTCACTGTCACCCCATGGAGATCGTCGGCGGTGCCCAGCACTCCATCCTTGCCGGCACGCGTCACGTTGCCCCAGGTTGCACCGGTGCCGTTAAGGAAGTCCAGGCGGTCAGCTGGCGCTCCCGTACCACCGAACACCAGTGCCATGGCGGCAGCGCGCTTGGCTTCCAGGGTGGTCGCCCCGGTGATCGTGCTGTGGGTGCCATAGGCCGCGATGAAGTTGATCAGCGACTCCGGATGCTTTAGGTGTTGCAACAGGTCGACCCAGTTGGTGTACGGCTTCATCTGGGTATCGCCGGTCTGGTTGTAGATGTCGCGGCGGAACGCGTTGAGCGAAGGAATCCCCACGTCGCGGCCACGGGCGATGTTGATCGCCGGCAGATCGAGTGGCAGGCCCAAAAGGTTGTTGCGCAACGCCTCGGTCACGAACTCGTCGATTTCGTTACCGGCCTGGCGCGTCACACCACGCACGATTGCGCTGGTCGCGTCCTCTGGCGTCACGCCACTGGCGGCATAGGCCAGCGGGTTGAGGAACGCCGCGATCAGGCCAAGTTGCTGATCGGGGTCTGTACCGTTGGGATCGCTTATCACGTTGAAATTCACGTCCAGCCGATCGACAGTCTCGGTCAGCATCGAGTGACCAAACCGGTACACGGTATGGGCAAACTCGGCGACGATCGAAGGGTCGAGGTCGACGTCGTAGACCTGGGTCGGTGCGAAGAACAGGTCGACGTTGGGCGAGATGGTTCGCGCGAACTCCTCGAATACCAGGTGTTGGTACTGCATCTCGGTACCGAACTTGGCAGCCTGGAATAGACGTTCGCCATTCCACACCAGCGCATCGATCTGGGCCTGGTTGACCGGCATCGCAGCCACCGGATTGAGCAGCCACTCGTTGAGGAAGGCCACGTCGCCCGAATCGAGCACGGTGTCCTTGGTCTGAGCGACCAGACGGTTGTGCTCGGCGTGGAAGATCGCATGCACTGCGGTCAGGCCGATGTTTTCGTTGACCCGGCCGTCGCCGGCGATGTAGTGCGCATCCAGCAGTTCGTTGTCGTAGGTCAGATTGTTACCGCCTGGGCCCGTTGGCTGCGAGTTGCCTACAAGAACGTCGCCATCAGCCTGCAGTACCCCGCCGGTGATGACCGGCACGGCATTGTGGGCGATGTCAGCCAGGAACTGATGGCCGGTGCGCACAGCGTTGGTCAGGTCGATCGGGGCAAGCGGGTTGCCTTCGACCAGCACGTCATCGGCAGTACCACCAATGCCGTCGGCCCCCTTCATCACCACTTGAACCTTGCCGGTCGGGCCAGGGAGGAAATTACCGTAGGCATCGGTCGCAATCAAAGGCACGTTATCGACATCGGCATCGGTCAGGTTGATACCCAGTACGTCACGGGCCTGCGCCTTGACCACTTTCCAGGTGGCCATACCGCCAATCTCCGTATCGTCGCCGCCACCGAACTTGCCATCCGTTCCCAGATCACGGTTGGTGATCAACTGCCCGGTCGCGATCGGTCCATCATTGGTCAGCACATAACCACGCAGGAACACCTGGTGCGACGGATGCGAGCTGTAAGTCTGGTTCTGGTCCACGAACGGCGAGGTGGTGTTGGTGTGCTCATGAATGTCGTCGGTCGTACCCAGAATACCGTCGGCGCCCGGCTGGTTGGTCGCGCGAGTCAGCACCATGAAGTTGGTCGGGCTGCCTGGCACGAATAGCGGATCATCCGGTTGCAACGGGATGAACACAGTGCCCGATCCGCCTTTGGTGACCAGGTCCAGACCATGATCGAAGAACTGCCCGAAGAACGTCATCCAGGCGTTGAACGGCGCGGACAAGCCGGCATCCGCTGCGGTGTTCTCGAACAGATACACATCGTGATCGTCGGCTGTTCCGAACTGACCATCCAGGCCAGGGCTGGCGACGATTCGTACGCCGTCCTTGAGTACATCGTCGTTACCTGGAGTGTTGTTCGGTATGCCGAAGTTGAGCACACCGTCCACACCCGGGTCGTACGCCGTGGCATAAGCCGCCGGGTTGTTCGACGTCTGATCGACGATCAGGTTACTGATGGTGCGCGGCTGCGAGTCAACGACAAGTCCGCTGTTTTGCGTGTACGAGGTTCCCTGCTCCGCCGGGTTGAGCACCGGATCGCTGATGCGCGGGAACAGGTTATCGGCAGCACCGTATTCGGTGTGGTTGTTGCCATTGAGGTTCAACAGGTTGTTATTCGATCCGTCGACCGTGCGCAGGCCCAGCGGCGCGCGGATGTTCGGCAGCAGCGAAAGCATGTCCGCACCCGCCGCATCAGCCTCGGCAATCTTGATTTGCGCGAGGATGAAGTTGAGGTCGGAACGCACCATGTGCAGCCCTTCGCCCCCCGCGGTGGCATCGACCACAGGCGTCTGCGCGGTGGGCACGACCGGCGCGCCGGGCACTACCGCAGCAGTGGGTTGCGAGAACACCATTTCAGTAGTGCCATGGCCATCCTGGTAGATCGCCTTGACCCGCAACGACAACCCGGCAAGGTCCGGTGAGACCTTGAACGAAGTGCCATCGGCGCTCTGGAACGCCAGGTCACCAGCTGGGAGCAGGATGATGTCCTCGAACACGCCGCTGCCCGGATCGGCCTCAAACTGCCAATAGTAGGAGACCGAGGAGCTGTTGAGACTGCCACCAGGGTTGTTGGCGTCGGTCACTCCGGCGACGCTGACCGTCAGCATGTCGCCCACTGTGATCGCACCGCTGTTTGCGTCCGTGATGACTGGTCTGCCGACCGGACTTGCATTGCCCGCTGCCAGGTCTCGCTGACCATCAGCGAATTGCAGGCGCTCGATATGCAGCAGGGTGTCAGTGCCGTCGCGGCCTGCGACGGTATCGACCACCGTCCACACATCATCCGCCGTATTGGCCGTGTTGTTGTTATCAACCGTCACCACATACTCGTCTTCATTCCCGGAGAAAATGGCGGTGTCGAATGCCGCCCCTCCCGTCGAAGTACCTGGAAGGATCTCCCGCACGGCCTTGAGCTGACCGGGGTTGATAGAGCCGTTGAGCATGAACGGAATCATGTCGACCATGCTGTCGAACGAGCCGATCTCTGGCCCTGTATGGTCGACGTCGCCAACGTTATAGACCGCAATCCTGACATTGAGCCATTTGTCACCATCGATCAGGTCATCGCCACCACGCCCCTCGATCAGGTCGCTGCCATTGCCACCCAACAGAATGTTGCCGGTGGCAAAACCTGTGGTAGGCAGATTGGCTTCGGCCAGGAACTGCTCCAGTCCGCGGATCAGATCCACGTTAGTCAGCGCGCTTCCCGTCGTGCCTCCGTGGTTGAGGATGGTGACCGCATCCACGTCATCACCCTTGAGCACGTCGCCGAACTGCGAACCGGATACCCCTTCGACCTCGGCAAACCGGTCGAGGATCGAGGCCGGCGAGGCGCCGACCGGATTGAACACGCCGGCGTTCTGGTTTGGCGCGTTGCCATGGGGCTGCGCCAGCGCGGCCAGGCTCAGGTCGACGGTCACGCCGACCTTGTCATTCTTGTACGTCACCCAGTCGAAACCGGACATGCCCTCCATCTTGTCCTGGGCATCGCTGCCGACAAAGATGTCATCGCCACCCTCGCCGATCATTTCGTCGAAGCCACCGCCGCCGACGAAGATGTCATTGCCGATCACCTCATCACCAAGCAACGGCGCAAAGTTATCGCCAGGCGCACCGTCCTGGGTGCCCTTCTCGATCCAGTCATCACCTTCGTTACCGGTCGGTGGCAGGTTGGTCTTGGCGCCGAGAATGAAGTCATCACCCTTGCCACCGAAGGTGGTGGAGATATCTTCTGTAGTGATGATGAAGTCCTGCCCGTCGCCACCCAGGATCAGGTTGCCCCCGGCAAGCATGGCGCCAGCGATGATCACATCGTTACCGCCATTACCCTCCAGACGGTTGTCACCTAACGAGTCGGTGATGATGTCATCGCCGTCGCCACCGAGTACCGCATCGTTACCGGCACCGCCTTCGAGGCGGTCGTTGCCCTCGTCACCGTAGAGAGTGTCGTCGCCGTCGCCGGAGATGATGATGTCATCCTCGGCGGTTCCGCCGAGTACGACATGGTCTTCACCGGTGTAGTGCAGGAAGTTGGTGTCAGTGCCGACGGTATCGGGGTTGTCGCGGATCACCAGCGGCACGATTTCCACGCCGTTGATTTCCAGGCCGCCCGTTGGATCGGCTCGGCCATCTGTGCCCAATCCAGTGTATTGCCTGGTCTGATCGACTTCGAGGGTAAAGGTTGGCGTCAGGAACACGGTGTTCGACAGGTGGGCGACATCGGTGTTGAGCATGATCAACTTGGCGAACGAGTTGTTCTCGAGCTCGGCGCCGAAGTCCATGCCTGCGGTACGTGACAGGTAGTAGAACCGGTCGCCGTTCTGCAGGGCTTCCATCTGGGTTTCGAACACGAAGTTGAAGGTCGAGCCGAGCATGCCGCCGAACGGCATTTTCTCTTCGGCCAGACCACCGACCCACAGGTCGATGTCATCGACGCCGGTGGTGGTGACGCCATTGACCATGGCGTAGCTACCCGTGCTGTTGAGGAACGCCAGGCGATCCTCTTCATTGGCTGTGAAGATGCGCTCACCGGGAAGACCGGCGTTGATCACCGCGCTGCCACCAAACACCAGGGCAACGGCAACCGCCCGCATCTCGAGCACGGTATCCACATCGGCGGCATTCAATGCCGCGTGGTTACCGTAGGCTGCAATGAAGTTGACCAGCGATTCGGGGTGCTTGAGGTGTTCCAGCAGGTCAACCCAACTGATGTACGGCTTGAGTTGGCTGTCGCCGGTCATTTCAAAGAACTCGCGGCGAGCCTCGTTCAGCGTGGGAATACCGGTATCGCGACCGCGGGCAATGTTCAGGGCCGGCAGGTCGAGTGGCAGACCCAGCAGGTTGTTGCGCAATGCCTCGGTGACGAACTCGTCGATCTCGTTACCGACCTGTCGGGTCACACCGCGAATAATCGCGCCTGCGGCTTCATCCGCCGTCGCACCGCTGCCGGCGAACGCCAGCGGGTTGAGGAAGGCCGCGATCAGGCCCAGTTGCGGATTGTCCGGATCGTTGCTCAGCGGATTGAACTCGGGATCGAAGCGGTCGACGGTCTCGGTCAGCATCGAGTGCCCGAAGCGATACACCACGTGGGCGAACTCGGCGAGGATGGCAGGATTGATCGAGGTGTCGTAGCCGTTGGGCGCGAGGAATTCGTCGATCTGTGGCTGGATGGTCCGGCCGAATTCTTCGAACACCAGGTGCTGGTACTGCATCTCGGTACCGAACTTGGCGGCCTGGAACAGGCGTTCGCCGTCCCACACCAGCGCAGCGATGCCTTCTGCGGTGGTTGGAATGGCGGCGACATCATCGACCAGCCACTCATTGAGGAAGTTGACGTCGCCAGCGGCCAGCAAGGTGTCCTTGGTTTGCTGCACCAGCCGGTTGTGCTCGGAGTGGAACACATGGTGCACGGCGGTCAGGCCAATGTTTTCGTTGGCCCGGCCATCACCGGCGATGTAGTGGGCGTCGAGCAGTTCGTTGTCGTAGGTCAGGTTGGTGCCGCCAGGGCCCGGTGGTTGCGCATTGCCGACATCGGTATCGCCATCGGGTCGCAGAACTCCACCGGAGATGACCGGCTCGGCATTGTGGGCGATGTCGTCGAGGAAGCCATGGCCGGTGCTGATGGCGCTGGCCAGGCTGATCGGTGAGGCCCGGTTGCCTTCGACCAACTGTGTGACGTCATCGGCGGTCCCCGCGATGCCGTCAGGGCCATTGCTGATACGTATCACCACTTGCGGCATACCGTTATCGCCGGGGATGAAGTTGCCGTAGTCATCGGTAAGCAGCAACGGCACCCTGTGCACATCGGCGTCGGTCAGGTTAATACCGAGAATGTCGCGGGCCTGAGCCTTGACCACAGCCCAGGTCGCCATGCCGCCGTTTTCGGCGTCGCCATCATCGGACGTGCCGAATATGCCATCGTCGCCCAGGTCGCGATTGGTAATCAGCCGCCCGGTCGCAACGGGTTCGCCCGCTGCATTGAGCATGTATTCACGCAGGAATACCTGGTGCGAAGGGTGCGAGCTGTAGGTCTGGCTCTGATCCACGAAGGGCGATGTGGTGTTGGTTTGCCCGCGGATGTCGTCGGCCGTGCCGACAACGCCGTCCGCACCCGGCAGGTTGGTCGCACGCGACAGCACCATGAAATTGGTCGGACTGCCTGGTACGAACAACGGATCGTCCGGCTGCAGCGGCACGACCACCATGGCGGTGCTGCTCTTGGTGACCAGGTCCAGACCGTGGTCGAAGAACTGGCCGAAGAAGGTCATCCACGCGTTGAAAGGGGCCGTCAGACCGACGTCCGGCGACTGGTTGGGGATGAAGAACACTGGCTTGTCGTCGTCAGTACCGAACACACCGTCCAGGCCTGGGGTCATCACCGAGGCTGCGCCGCCATTGGCTGCAACCGCTGCGGGGTTACTGGCAGTCTGGTCGACAATCAGGTTACTGATTGTCCGTGGCGCCGGGTCGACCACGTTGCCGGTACCGGCGTATGCCGGCGACTGATACTGGGGATCGAGCAGACGCAGAAAGGAATTGTCCGAGGCGCCGAACTCGCTTTGCCCGGCCACCAAATTGTTGTAGCTGCCATCAACCGTTCGCAGGCCGAACGGCACCTGACTGTTGGGCAGCAGATCCGTAAGATCTTCACCCCTGGCATGGGCCTCGGCGATGAAGATCTGCTTGAGGATGAATTCCAGGTCCGCCTTGCTGAAGTTGGCCATTTTGTTTTCCCTCTGTGTATCCGGAAAAAGGGCACTGAACGGAATAACCGCTCACGCCCGTCAGGTGCTGGCTTTTGTTTTGGTTTTTGAATCAATTTTCAGGCGAAAGCGGTCGCGGGAAGGCCGTCAGCGGGCACCCGGAATACACACCTGGAATTTGCGAAAAATGAGCGTTCGCTCAGCGATCAGGCAAAGCGAAAACGAGCCCCTGGCGGGCCATGGAATCGGGAAGTAAAGGCGAACGTACTGAAGTGTCCCTTCACTTTGCGAACCGACGAAATGATCGACATGTTGTGCTCCTGCGGGAAAACCACCCCACCGCGCACCGCCAGAATGATGGCAGGCATCAGGCGGATGATTCGCCCAACACCTAAGACTAAAGTTCTATAGCAAAGGAATGTCAATTCACTGACGAAAAAGCTGACGACTGGCATCGATTACGCCAAATAGCTGTTTTCAAAAGACATATAGAAAGTTGAGAGCGACCTTAGAGCGAAAAGATATTTCAGACTGTTACGTCGGAACTACGCTCCAGCTTATGGGAGCAACGCAGGCATTTCAGAGTTTCGCCGCCAGAGCGACCTGAATGAGAAGGAATTACTTTTGACATCTGTCAGTTGTTACACGGCAAGAATGACTGGCGTTTTGATGAGGGGTGAGCGACATGCCCAAACAGTCGAGCCCGCGCTCCGAATTGGCTGATGCGCTCTTTCGTTTGCGCCGCAGTTTTTTCTCTTTGGCCGCGTTCAGTGGCGTCATCAACATCATGATGCTCACGCCCGCCGTGTACATGCTGCAGGTCTATGATCGGGCGCTGGTCAGTCGCAACGTGACGACGCTGACGATGCTCACCGTGCTGGTGATCGGTCTGTTCCTGCTGATGTCATTGCTGGAGATGGTCCGCACCCGCGTGCTGATCCGCGTCGGCAACTGCCTGGACATGGAGCTCAACCGACGCATCTTCACCGCCGCCTTCGAGCGCAACTTGAGCCGCGCCGGCGGTAATCCGGCTCAGGCCCTGCAGGATCTCTCACAGGTTCGCCAGTTTGTGACCGGCAATTCCCTGTTCGCATTCTTCGATGCGCCTTGGACACCAATTTACCTGTTCGTGGCTTATCTGATTCACCCGCTGCTTGGCCTGCTCACGCTCGCAGGCTCGATGATTCTCATGGGGCTGGCTTATCTCACCGAAAAGGCTACGCAAAAGCCACTGGCCGAAGCCAACCAGGCCGCCCTCTCCTCTTCGCTCTATGCCAACAACAACCTGCGCAACGCCGAAGTGATCGAGGCCATGGGCATGCTGCCGTCGATCAGCAAGCGCTGGTTCCAGAGTCATCTGCGCATTCTGGAAATGCAGACCCTGGCCTCCGACCGCGCGGCACTGATCAGCAGCACCGGGCGGTTCGTGCGCATCACCTTGCAGTCGCTGATCCTCGGTGCTGGTGCGTTGCTGGCCATCGAAGGCAAGATCACCCCGGGCATGATGATTGCCTGCTCGATCCTCACCGGCCGTGCGCTGGGTCCGGTGGAACAGGTCATCGCCTCCTGGAAGCAATTGCTGGGCTGTCGTTCGGCCTGGGGCCGGCTCAACGACATGCTGTTCGAGTTTCCGCGCCGGCCACCGAGCATGTCGCTGCAACGGCCGCAAGGCATGGTGGCCGTGGAGAACGTGTACGCCGGCGCCCCCGGTACCAACACCACCATTCTGCGTGGCGTCAGCGTCAGCCTCGTGCCGGGCGAAAGCCTTGGGGTGATCGGCCCGTCCGCTTCGGGCAAATCCACCCTCGCACGCCTGCTGGTGGGTGTCTGGCCGGCACAGGCCGGCAAGGTGCGCCTGGACGGTGCGGACATCTTCAACTGGAACAAGAGCGAGCTCGGCCCCTGGCTCGGCTACCTGCCACAGGACGTAGAACTGTTCGAGGGCACCATCGCCGACAACATCGCGCGCTTTGGTGAAGTGGACAGCGACGCAGTCATTCGTGCCGCCAAGGCCACGGGCGTGCACGAGATGATCCTGCGTTTTCCACACGGCTATGACACTCGCCTGGATACCGATGGCAGCCCGTTGTCCGGTGGCCAGAAACAACGCATCGCCTTGGCCCGCGCGCTGTACGGCGAACCCAATCTGATTGTGCTGGACGAGCCGAACGCCAACCTCGACGACGTCGGGGAAAAGGCTCTGGTCGATGCGCTGGCCGAGCTCAAGAACCGAGGCGCCACCGTCATCCTGATTTCCCACCGTCCCAACGTACTCTGCGCCGTCGACAAGGTGCTGATGTTGCGCGACGGCGGTGTGCAGATGCTCGGTACCCGCGACGAAGTATTCACCGCGCTGCGCAAGGCCGCTGTCATGCCTGCCACCGCGCCGACTCCGCTGGCTTCGGCCAAGGCACGGGAGTGACCGATCATGCAGATGACTCAACACACCGAGATGATTCCCGCCGACGCCAAGAGCCTGGTGGATCTGAACGCGGCCCGGCCTGCGATCTGGGGCATGTGGCTGGTGATCGCAGGCTTCGGTGGATTCCTGCTGTGGTCCTGGCTGGCGCCGCTGGATGCCGGCGTGGTCGCCACCGGCACGGTCAAGGTCACCAGCAATCGCAAGGCGGTGCAGCACCTGACCGGCGGCACCGTGGAGGCGATCCTCGTGCGCGAAGGCGATGTGGTGAAAAAAGGCCAGGAGGTGGTGCGCCTCGATTCGCTGCGGGCCATCGCAGAACAGGGTGCGATCAGCGCCCAGTACATCGTCAGCAAGACCGTGGAGAATCGCCTGGAAGCGGAGCGAGATGATCGCGATGAGGTGACTTACGATCCCGAGTTGCTGAGCAGATACCAAGGCGACCATCGCCTGATGGCCGCCATGGATCTGCAACAGCGTCTGCTCGACACCCGGCGCGCCGGTCTCGCGGGTGAAATCAGCATCCTCAAGGAAAACCTCGCCGCCTCGGCAGTGCAGCTCAAGGGCCTGCAACAGGTGTACGGCGCCCGCGCTTCGCAGATCAATTTCCTCAACCAGGAACTGCAGGGCACCCGCGTGCTGGCGGCTGAAGGTTACGTGCCGCGCAACCGCCTGCTGGAGCTGGAGCGCAGCAATGCCGACCTCTCTGCCAACCAGGCCGAGAACCTCAACAACATTGCCCGGGTGCGCAGCCAGACCACCGAAATCAAATTGCGCATCCTGCAGCGCCAGCACGACTACCTGAAGGAAGTCGAATCACAGCTGACCGACACCGCCAAGGAAAACACCACCCTGGCCGACCGTCTGCGCGCGCTGGATTATGAAGTGACCCACACGGTGATTCGCTCGCCCATCGACGGCATGGTCCAGTCCTTGAGCATCGCCACCGTCGGCGGGATCATCCAGCCGGGCTTCAAGATCATGGAAATCGTTCCGGTGAACGAACCGCTGCAGGTCGACGCGATGATTCCCGTGCAGGCCATCGACAAGATGGTTCCTGGCCTGGACGTGGACATCTCCTTCCCGGCCTTCAACCATGCCCGCACTCCGAACATTCCAGGCCGGGTAAAAACCATTTCCGCCGACCGCCTGATGGACGAGGAAAGCAAGCAACCCTTCTATCTGGCACAGGTGGAAGTGACGTCCGACGGCATGAATCTGCTGGGCAGCAATCACATCCGCCCGGGCATGCCCGCCAGCGTCACCATCAAGACCGGCGAGCGCAACTTGATGAGTTATCTGCTCAAGCCGATGCTCGAACGTGTGGACAGCTCCTTCAAGGAACAATGAAATGGAACGTCATTGCCTGCTCTTCTGCCTTCTGGGGTTGTCCCTGCAAGCCCCCGCGATGGACCTCAAGCAAGCCTGGGATCTGTTGCAGTATCAGGGCCCGATCTATCAGGCCGCCATCCACGAAAAGCAAGCCGGTGCGGAAAACCGCGCCATCGGCACCGCCGGCCTGCTGCCACAGGTCAACGCCTCGGCCTACAACAACAAGGTCAATGGCTCGCAACGCCAGAACGGCGTCGACAACGATCTGCATTACGACTCCAAGGGAGCCAACGTGCGCTTGCGCCAGCCGCTGTTCAACAAACAGAAAATGGCCGAGTACCGCCAGGGTCAGCAACGGGCCGACTACAGCGTCGCGGTGTTCGATGCCAAGAGTCAGGACGCCGCGGTGCGTCTGGCGCAAAGCTACTTCGATACGCTGCTGGCCAGTGAAACCATCACGTTGGCCAGGTCCAAGCTGACCGCTTTCGAGGAGCAGCTGGCCTCGGCGAAACGCCGCCATGAACTGGGCGCCGGCACCATCACCGATGTCGACGAATCGGCCGCACGCCGCGATCTCGCCGATGCCGAACTGATCGAAGCTCAGGACAACCTGGTCAACGCCCTGCGCAAACTGGTGGAATACATTGGCGAAACGCCCGAATCGCTGACCACCTTGCAACCGGCCTTCGATACGCCACCGCTGATGCCCAGCGGCCTGCAGGACTGGCTGGTGAAGGCCCAAGCCGACAGCCCGCTGATTCATGCGCGCCGCTACAGTCAGAACCTCGCCGAAGAAGAAGTGAAGCGGGCCAAGGCCGGGCACTGGCCGACACTGGACTTCATCGCCGGCTACACCGCAGGCGAGAGCCAATCGATCACCGAGATCAATCAACGCAACCGCTATGGCTCGATCGGCCTGGAAGTGAATTTCCCGCTGTACAGCGGTGGCGGTGTCAGCGCCCTGACTCGCCAGGCCGCCGCTAACAGCTACAAAGCGCAGGATGAACTCGACGCCACTCGCCAGGAAGTGATCTCCGGCACCACCCGCGAATACGCCGGCGTGCAGAGCGGCGCCAAACGCGTGCGCGCGCTGGAGAAAGCCGTGCTGTCCAACGAACGCTCACTGGCCTCGACCCGCAAGGGTTTCAAGGAAGGCGGCACCAGCACCAACTCGGACGTGCTCAATGCCGAAGAACTGCTGTTCGTCGCCCGCCACGATCTGTTCGAAGCCAAGCTGCGCTACCTGATGTCGCGCCTGCGCCTGGCCTCGTCTGTGGGCAGTCTGGGCGATGACGATATCGATCAGATCAACGCCTACTTGGGCCCCGAACTGCTGGTCACCAACTGAATCCTCCTGTGCCGCACGCCTGACAATGCTAGGATCCTGCGACCCTCCCCTGCGCTTGCAAGGGGGCGGGGGATCCTTCATTTCCCGGATTTTGATGACCGCCTATGCAACGCCTGCTCAACGACCGCCTGGACTGGAACCTGCTGCGCACCTTCCGCGTGATCGGCCAGGAGCTGAGCATCAGCCGCGCCGCCGCTCGCCTGCACCTGACGCAACCGGCTGTAAGCCAGGCGCTCAAGCGTCTTGAGGAACAGCTGGGCCGGCAACTTATCGCCCGTCGCGGACCGCGCTTTGCCCTGACCGAAGCCGGTGAACAGATCTTCGCGTTGGCTGGTGAGATCTACGGGCAGATGTCCCAGGTCAGCAGCGCGCTGGAACAGCCGGCGGACGAAGTGATCGGCAAGGTGCGCCTGCTGATCATCAGCCGGATCTTTTCCGAACGCTTCGATGACTTCCTCGCCGACTTCCATCGCCAGCATCCGCGGGTCGATCTGGAGGTCGAGGTGATGCGCAGCTCGGACATCGTCAGCGCCCTTCAGGAAAAAACCGCGACCCTGGGTCTGAGCCTCAACCGCCGCCCGCAACCGCGCCTGGAACAACGCCTGTTCCTGCGTCAGCGTTATGCGTTTTTCTGCGGCAAGCACCATGCAATGTTCGGCCGGCAGAACGTCGTCGAAGGGGATTTGCAGAAGGAGAATTTCGTCAGCTTCACCAGCGACCAGATCGGCGGCATGCTCTCACCACTGACGATCTTTCGTGATCAGCAGGGCTTCAGCGGACGCATCGTTGCCTCATCGCCGAGCCTGGAGGAAGTCCGGCGACTGGTGATCGCCGGCTTCGGTATCGGTTGCCTGCCCGAGCACGTGGTGGCGGCCGACGTCGACGCCGGATTGCTCTGGCGCCTGCCGCCCCACGAAGGCATTGCCGATGTGGACATTCATTTGCTGTGGAACCGCGAACAGCGCATGAGCCGTGCCGAGACGATCTTTCTCGAAAGCCTGCAGCAACGGCTTACCGACTAGACGCGCAATACCTGCCCGATCGGTTCACCGGCCCGCAGGCGTTCGAGCAGGCGGGGCTCGGCGCGATCCGAAGCCAGGGCCTGTTCGACGACGTGTTGCGCAGTTGCCGTATCGAGGAACAGCACGCCGTTGTCGTCGGCCAACACCCAATCCCCCGCCTTCACCGTCACACCCGCGCAGTGGATCGGCTGATTGATCAGGCTGTCGCCGCGACCGTGCTGCTTGGTGGTCAACAGGCTGGTGCCACGGGCGAACACCGGCAAGCCGCCCTCGCGTAGCTCCAACAGGTCGGTGACTGCACCGTCGACCACGATCGCCATTGCACCTGCGCAGCGAGCCGCGCAGCTGGTGACCGCGCCGACCGGAGCGTGGCGATGATCGCCATCGGTGTCGATCACCAGCACATCCCCCGGTTTGATTTGCGCCAGGGCGTGATTGACCGCGATGGCGTCGGCGCCTTTCAGTTTCAGGGTCAATGCGCGACCCACCACTTTCATATTGGGCACCATGGCGCGTAGTTGCGGGTCGGCGAAACCCTCTTCGAGAAAATGCCCCAGGGTCGGAAAACTCACCGCCTTGAGCTGTTCAATCAGTTGCGACTCATCCATGTTGCGGCTCCCTGTTTATCAATTCGGCGACACAGTCGATCTCCAGCGAAACGCCCCACAGCGCGACGCACACAGTGGTGCGGGCCGGTAGCGCGTGGCCGAGCAATTCGCGATACACCGCGTTGAACGGCTCCAGTTGCGCGGGGTCGGTCAGGTAGGCGTTGACCTTGATCACGTGGCTGAAATCCGAACCCGCTTCGATCAGGATCGCCTCCAGATTGCGCAGGGTTTGCCGCACCTGTTCGGGAAAATCCGCGGGCTGTTCGTCGAGGTTGTCGCGGGCCGGAATCTGCCCGGCGGTGAACACCAGGTGGCCGCTGACCACCGCCTGTGAGTAAGGACCGACCGGGCCGATGTAGCCCGGGGCCGATTGAATTCTGCGCATGCTGATGGGTTCCATGAGTCAGGCCGCAGCCGATTTGAAAGGTTTGTCGAGGGTCGTGTTGTCTTTGACGGCGGCTTCGGGGATCTCGCTGATGTCCTGCTTGAAGGTCTCGGTCAGCAACAACAGCGCCACCAGGGAAATCAGCGCCGCGCCGATCATGTACCAGGCCACCGATGAGCCTTTGCCGGTAGCGGCCAGCAAGGCGGTGGTGACGATCGGCGTGGCCGCGCTGCCGAGCAGGCCGGAGAGCATGTAGCTGATGGACAACCCGGAATAGCGCACGCGGGTGCCGAACAGTTCGGCGAGAAAGGTCGCGATGGGACCGTAGTTGGCGGCAAACGCGGTCATCAGCAACAGGTAGCCGAAGACCACCAAGGACAGCTCTTTGGTGTCCATCAACCAGAACATCGGGAACGCCACCAGCGCTTCGGCGAGGATGCCGCCGACGATGATCGGCTTGCGTCCGAAGCGGTCGGAGAGCGCGCCGAACACCGGCAACATGACGATGCACCAGGCGCATGAGAGCAGCACCACACCGAGCATCGTGCTGCGGCTGAAGCCCAGATTCTGCGTGCCGTAGGTCAGGCCGAAGGCGACGATGATGTTGAACGATGCGCCGGTGGACATGGTCGCGATGCCGCCCAGCACCACTTGCTTCCAGTACTTGCGGAACACTTCGGCCAGCGGCATCTTCACCTGTACGTCGGCTTGCTTGACCTTGTTGAAGGCCGGGGTTTCCGAGATGTTCAGGCGGATGTACAAGCCGACGGCAATCAACAGCACGCTGGCCAGAAACGGAATTCGCCAGCCCCAGGCCAACAGGTCTTCAGGGGACATGCAGGCGGCAATCAGCAGGAAGGCCAGGTTGGCGATCAGGGTTCCGGCAGGCACGCCGATCTGCACCCAGGAACCGTAGAGGCCACGCTTGTTGGCCGGCGCATGCTCCACCGCCATCAACACCGCCCCGCCCCACTCGCCGCCCAAGGCCAAACCTTGAACGACCCTGAGCAGCAACAACAGGATCGGCGCCCAGATGCCGATGGTGGCGAAATCCGGCAACAGACCGATGGCGAACGTGGCCGCGCCCATGGTCAGCAGCGAAATCAACAGCATCGACTTGCGTCCCAAACGGTCACCGAAATGCCCGAACAAGGCCGCGCCGACAATCCGCGCCAGATACGCCGACGCGAACGTGCCGAAGGCCAGCAGCGTGCCGATCAGCGGCACGAAATCGGGGAAGAACACTTTGTTGAATACCAGCGCCGAGGCCGTGGCGAACACGAACAAGTCGTACCACTCCACGGTGGTGCCGATCACGCTGGCCACCGCGACCTTCTTCATGCTGATGGCAACTTGCGGCGGTGCGCCGGACTTTTCTGCGGACGATAGATCGCTCATCACTGTCTCCAGGAATTTATTTAATTGTTTTGGACTGGCAGTAAATCGGTTGAGGCGAAGTTTGTTGTTATGGCTCGCCCAACTAACAAGTGGGCGAGTTCGCAGGGCTGGTTGTTGTTTGAATAGCAGTTAGTTCAATAACCCAGAAGGCGGTCGGCGCAATTCAATAACGGCTCGCCGACATGCAATCGACGGAAGTTTTCCGCCACCTGTTCGGCAATGCAGTCATGGGAAGCCGCCGAGGCCATGTGCGGGGTGATCGTGACGCCGCGCATCGTCCACAGGCGCTCGTCGACCGGCAGCGGTTCCTGTTCGAAGACATCCAGCAAGGCGCCGCGCAGCTGTCCTCGGGCCAAGGCCTGTTCGAGATCATCAATGTTCAGGTGACCACCGCGACCGCAATTGACCAGGACTGCGCCGTTGGCCAGCTTTTCGAAAGTGTCGCGCCCGAGAATGCCGCGGGTCTCATTGGTCAGCGGCAACAGGTTGATCAGCAACTCCACACCGTCGAGAAAGTCGTGAAGGTGTTGTGCACCGGCAAAGGTGTGCACGCCCGAAAGATCCTTACCGCGCCGCGCCCAACCGCGCACGTCGTAACCGGCGGCGACCAGGTCCAGGGCGATGGCGCTGCCCAGCGAACCGAGCCCCATCACCCCGATCTTGAACTGCCCTGCAGCCCTTTGCAGCGGCCGCTCCCAGCGCTGTTCGCGCTGTTGCGTCAGCACCTGATCGAAGCCACGGTGATAGTGAATCACCGCCCAGCGCACGTACTCGGTCATGCCCTGGCGATGGCCGGGGTCGACCACGCGGCAAATCGGCAAGTCCGGACACGACGGGTCGTGATCCAGGTGATCTATACCGGCGGCCACCGAGTGAATCACCTGCAGGTTGGGCAATGCCGCAAGGCTGCCCGGCAACGGAAACCAGCACGCCGCCATCTGTGCATCGACGGCCCGCGGGTCATCGGCCAGCACCGTTGTCAGTTGCGGCGCACTGCGGGTAAACGCGGCCTGCAGTTGCTTGAGCAGCACATTGTCGCGGGACAGCAGGACCACAGTATTCATGACTGATAGGACTCACGCTGGGATTCGATCAGGGTCAGGGCCGCCTGCCAGGCCAGGTCGATGATGTTGTCCTGCTCATCGCGGTCGAACTGCTCGGCGGTGTGCGCGCAGACTTCCGGCGAGGGGTAATGCAGCTCCGAACCACCGGCCAGCGCCTGGACCTGCGCCTGGCAGGCACGCTCCAGAAAGTGGATTTCCTGGAATGCCTGGGCCACGCTCGAGCCACCGACCAGCAGGCCGTGGTTGCGCAGGATCATCGCCCGATGCGGACCGAGGTCGGCGATCAGACGCTCACGCTCGTCCAGCGACAAGGCGATGCCTTCGTAGGTGTGATAGGCCAGCTTGCCGTAGAACTTCAGTGCGTGCTGGGTGATCGGCAGCAGGCCCTGTTTCTGCGCCGCCACCGCCATGCCGGCGGCAGTGTGGGTGTGGATCACGCAATTCAGGTCCGGGCGCGCCATGTGGATCGCCGAATGAATCACGAAGCCTGCGGCGTTGACCCGATGGCCTGCGTATTCAGGGTCCACCACGCGGCCTTCCTGGTCGATGCGCACCAGATCCGAGGCGCGCATGCGGTCGAAAATCACCCCGTAGCGGTTGATCAGGAAGTGATGCTCCGGCCCGGGTATGCGCAGGGTGATGTGGGTGTCGATCAGATCGGTCATGCGAAAGTGCGCGACCAGGCGATACAGTGCCGCCAGTTCGCAACGGGCTTGCCATTCGATCGGGTCGATGTGTGCGGGTTTACTCACGAATACACCTCTTTGACAGCGTGGGTGACGACCGGGTTGGCGCGCAGGCGGGCCAGGCCGCAAACACCGATCAGGGACACGGCCGAGAGCAAGGTGAAGAACACCGCCAGCGGCAACCATTGTCCGGAAAACTTGCTGGCCAGCAGCGTACCGATCAGCGGCGTGGTGCCGCCGGCCACGGCGCAGGCCAATTGGTAAGCGATGGAAATCCCCGAGTAGCGCAGATGCACCGGGAAGGCTTGGGTCATGTAGCCGGCGATCACCGCGTACAACGCCGAAAGAATCACCACGGCCATGGCGATGCCGAGAGTCATCAGCAGGATGTTTTGCGTGCCCACCAGCAGGAACATCGGGTACGGCGTAATCATGCACAGCAGCGCGACCAGCTTGAGGAAACGGTCTTCTCCGATGCGTTCGGCCAGGAGCGCCGAGATCGGTTGGGAGAGCAGCTGAATGATGGTCACCAGGAACAGGCAATCAAGAATAGTCGAGCGCGCGATGCCCTGGTACTGGGTCACGTAGGTGATCATGAAGGTGTTGGTGAAGAAGAACCCGGCCGAACCGATCGTCACGGCGGCGGCCGCGAACAGGATCTGCCGCCAGCAGGTGCGGATCACGTCCATCACCGGGTACTTGGCGGTTTCATGATTTTTTTGGGCCTTGGCAAACTCCGGCGATTCATGAACGCCGGAGCGTATCAACAGCCCGACCATCATCAACACGCCACTGAACAGGAACGGCAGACGCCAGCCCCAGGCAAGGAACTCATCCGGCTCCAGCGACGTCACCAGACGAAAGGCGATCAGGGCCAGCAACAAACCGGCAGGGCTGCCCAGTTGGGCGAAGGATGCGTAGAAGGTCTTGCGCTTGACCGGCGCATGTTCGCTGGCCATCAGCACCGCACCGCCCCACTCGCCGCCGACGGAAATCCCCTGGATCACCCGCAGCACGATCAGGCCGATGGGGGCCCAGATGCCGACGCTGGCGTAGCTGGGCAGCATGCCGATGCCCGCCGTGGCGACGCCCATCAGGGCCATGGTCACCAGCAGCATTTTCTTGCGGCCCAGGCGATCGCCCAGATGCCCGAACACCATCCCGGCCATGGGACGGGCGATGAAGCCAACGGCAAAACTGCCAAAGGCCGCCAGGGTGCTCATCACCGGATCGCTGCTGGGGAAAAACACTTGCCCAAGCACCAGCGCCGCCGCGGTGGCGTAGATGTAGAAATCGTAGAACTCGATGGTCGTGCCAATGAAGGCGGCGGCCGCGGCTCGGCGCGGTTGGGGCGTAGTGTGCATGCAAGGACCCTGTGTACTTATAGTTTTGGGCAGGTGTTAAGGCTGGTGACGGTTGCGCTCTGTGGCGCTTGTGGGCTTTATCGCTTCCGTGCCAGGATTAGTCAATTTTCAAATCCTTATCTTTACTATTAGCTCTGCTACTACATGGAGTTTTTATGTCTTCTGGCGCCAACCCTTGGGTCGGCCGGCGTTTTCTCAATGACCGACTCGACTGGAATCTGCTGCGCACTTATCTGGTGATTGGTCAGGAAGGCAGCATGAGTCGCGCGGCCGCTCGTCTGCACATCACGCAGTCAGCGGTGAGCCAGGCGCTCAAACGTCTCGAGGAACAGCTGGAATGCGTGCTGATTGCCCGCAGCGGACGGCGCTTCGATCTGACGGAAACCGGTGAGGAAGTGCTGCGTATCGCAGCGGATATCTATGGCGATATTTCCCGTTTGAGCACGGTGGTGGAGAGTCGCCATGACGACGTGGTGGGCAAGATCCGCATTCTCACCGTCAGCGGCGTGCAGGCGCGGCACTACGACGAGTTCCTTGCGGACTTTCATGAAACCCACCCGAAGATCGAACTGGAAGTCGAGGTGATGGGCAGTTCGAACATCATCAGTTCGCTGCTGCAAAAGACCGCGACGGTCGGCGTCGGCCTGTGCCGTTTGCCGCAGCCGCGACTGGAGCAACGGGTGCTGTTTCGCGAGACCTACGCCTACTTCTGCGGGCAGCGGCATCGGTTGTTCGGGCAGGAGAATTTGACCCTGGAGCAGTTGGCGGCGGAGAACTTCGTCAGCTTCACCAGCGATCAATTGGGCGGCAATTTGTCACCGCTGACGCTGTTTCGCGATCAGCAAGGTTTCACCGGCAAGATCGTCGCCTCCTCCACCAGTTTCGAGGAAATTTACCGGTTGATCTGTGCAGGTTACGGCATTGGCTGTTTGCCGACGCATTTGGTACGCCGGGATGTGGAACAGGGTCTGCTGTGGCCCTTGCCGCCGGAAAATGGCGTGGTGGATTTCGATATCCAGCTGCTGTGGAATCGCGAGCAGAAGATGAGTCAGGCGGAAACGGTGTTTCTGGAGAGCTTCCAGCACATGCTCAGTATTCGTGAGCCGGTGCTGTGAAGCCCTTGCCTGTTTAAACGTGAGGATCGCCCGGGGCCTTGCTCGGGTCGGCGTATTGCGGTTTCAGATGGCCTTCCTGATCGAGTAACCAAGCGTCCATGATCTGCCGCACCACGGGGCCGGCGACGCGACCACCGGCCTCGCCGTTTTCGATCATCACCGATATCACGATCTTCGGATGTTCCGCTGGAGCGAAGCCGACGAACAAAGCGTTGTCGCGGTTTCGCTCGCGGGTTTTCTCGCGGTTGTAGCGCTCGCCCTGCTTGATCGCCACTACTTGCGCCGTGCCGCTCTTGCCGGCGATACGATACTGCGCCCCCGCCGCGGCCGCCCGGGCGATCCCGCGGGCATCGTGCATCACCATCTGCATGCCGTGGTTGACCTGCTCCCAGTCGCGGGGATCCTTGAGCAGAATGTTCGGCATCGGGTGCTCGTCCACCGGCGCGACGCCATCGACGGTCTGCGCCAGGTGCGGACGGTTCCACACGCCTTTGTTGGCGATCAGCGCCGTGGCCTGGGCCAGTTGCAGCGGCGTGACCTGCATGTAGCCTTGACCGATGCCGAGGATCACCGTCTCCCCGGGGAACCAGGCCTGACGGCGTGTGGCGCGCTTCCAGGCCTGGGAAGGCATCAGACCCGGGGATTCTTCGTACATGTCCAGGGAGACTTTCTCACCCAGGCCAAACATCGCCATGTAGTCATGCAGACGGTCGATCCCCAGCTTGTGGGCCAGATCGTAGAAGTAGGTGTCGTTGGAGCGCATGATCGCCGCGTCCATGTCCACCCAGCCATCGCCGCTGTGGTTCCAGTTGCGGTATTTGTGATCGTAATCGGGCAACTGGTAGTAGCCGGGGTCGAAGACGCGGGTCTGTGGAGTGACGATGCCGGCGTCCAGTCCGGCAATGGCGACTTCCGGTTTTATGGTCGAGCCCGGGGCGTAGAGGCCGCGCAGAACGCGGTTGAACAGCGGCCGGTCGATGGAGTCATGCAGCGCCGCGTACTCCTTGAAGCTGATGCCGGTGACGAACAGGTTCGGGTCGAAGCTGGGTTTGCTGACCATGGCCAGCACTTCACCGGTCGACGGATCGAGCGCGACGACAGAGCCGCGACGATCGCCGAGGGCCTGCTCGGCGGCCTCCTGCAGTTTGACGTCGAGGCTCAGTACGATGTTTTTGCCGGGTATCGGGTCGGTGTGTTTGAGCACTCGTAGTACACGACCCTGGGCATTGGTTTCGACTTCTTCGTAACCGACATGGCCATGCAGTTCGGATTCGTAGAATTTTTCGACGCCGGTCTTGCCGATCGATTGCGTGCCTCGGTACTCGACGGAATCCAGTGTCTTGGACTCTTTTTCGTTGATCCGGCCGACGTAGCCGATGGAATGGGCGAAGTGTTCCGCGTACGGGTAATGGCGTACGAATTGCGGTTCGACGTCGATGCCTGGGAGGCGGAATTCGTTAACCGCCAGTATCGCGATCTGCTCTTCGGTCAATTCGTAAAAGAGCGTCACCGGTACGAATGGGTGACGGGCCTGTTTCATGGCCTTGTCGAACACCGTGCGATCTTCAGGCGGCAGGTGCAGCAGGTTGACCACCTCGTCCAGCTCTTGCTTGACGTCGGTGGCCCGCTCGCGGGTGATGGTCAGATTGTAGCTGGGCCGGTTGTCGGCGAGCACCACGCCATTGCGGTCGTAGATCAGGCCACGAGTGGGGGTGATCGGCAGGACGTGGACGCGGTTGTTTTCAGAGATGGTGGAGTGGTAGTCGAACTCGACCACCTGCAGGACATACATCCGCACTACCAGCGCACAGGTGATGGCGAGCACGAACAGGGCGCAGGCCATCAGTCTTTTGTTGACCAGACGTGTCTCTTTTTCGTGGTCCTTGATGGGGATTGCTTCGGGCATTTCTCTTGCAACTCTTTTGGAGGAGGCGCCAATCCTTGGGGCTTGAATCATTCCGTGGAAAAAATGAGCTGCACCATAGCAAAAACGGTCCGGTCACTTTGTGAGATTTCTTTAATGTAACTGGTGTCGAGATTCGTGCGGTTTACTCAAGATTGATATTCCCATTCATGCATTTTTCCTAGTGATTGCGCTGGAGATACTGGATGCCTGTTATTGCGTTTTTTGGAGACGTTCATGCATCCACGATTTCAACGATTACTGAGTTCGAAAGGGTTTTCCATTGGGCTTGAGCTGCCGCTCGATAACGACTGGTCGAGTGATGGCCAGCGATTACGGGTTGCCGATGGGCGTCCGTTCGGTGTGCCTGACCTGAAGCAACATGCCGTCTTGGCGCGAATGGCTGACCAGTCCGGATTCCGTGCCTTGTGGGTTCGGGATGTACCGGTCTACGACCCTCACTTCGGCGATGCTGCGCAGGTGTTCGAGACGTTTTCATACCTGGGTTATTTGGCCGGGATTACCGACAACATCATGTTGGGGACGGCGGCGGTCGTGCTTCCGTTGCGGCAGTCCTGGTTGACGCTCAAGTCGGCCAACAGTGTCGATGAGTTGAGTGATGGACGCCTGCTGCTGGGCGTGGCCAGCGGTGATCGGCCGATGGAATATCCATTGTTTGGCGTGGATTACGATCAGCGTGGCGAAGTTTTCCGCGAGACGGTTGAGTTGTTGCGCAGTCAGGGGGAAGGCCGTTTGCCGGCAGGTGCGCGTCTGCTTCCGGAGCGCGAGCAGTCGGCGCCTTTGCTGGTGGCGGGTCTTGGGCAGCAATCTCCAGCCTGGATTGGTCAGCACATGGATGGTTGGCTGGCTTATCCGGGTACTCCGGATGAACATCGTCGTCGGGTCGGGCTGTGGCGTGAGGTGGGCGGTGACAAGCCTTACATCAGCTTCGTGCATCTGGATCTGGCGGCCAATCCACATGCGCCGATGCGGCGTATTCATTTCGGTGGAAGCACCGGGCGCCTGGCGCTGATCGACGAACTTCAGGCTTTGCGTGAAGCGGGTGTGCAGCATGTTGGATTGCATCTACGCCGCAGCGAGCGCCCAGTCGGGGAGATCATCGAGGAGATTGCAGAACACGTGCTGCCGAAGTTTCACTGATGTACGAGGACAGTCGTTGGGCTGTCCTTTTTTCGCGCACCATTTTTCG
>NZ_JAIQWX010000052.1 GCF_020164475.1 Pseudomonas sp. REP124
GCTCCGACTGCTCGAACACCTAAAGAGCGACGAGGTGAAGCACAACTCAAGGCAACGATTGCTCGAATCCATGCCGCATTGCAGGTGCTTCAACAACAGGCTGAGCCCTTCAAAAACATCAGTCATTTGGCAGATGAAGTCGCTCGTATCTGCGGCGTCGACCGCAGCCTGCTCTTGAAGCGTGGAAAGTCATACAGGAAGTGCCTCGACGCTTACCCAGGGCTCCTTGGCGATGGAAGTCCCCCACCCACCCCATACAACACGGACATAGATCCACTGCATCCGGTCATGATCCGAAACACCCAGTTGGAGGAGGAGAACGCCAAGCTTCGCAACATCGTGGACGATTTGTCGAAACGCCCCGTGCAGGCTGCCCGATCTCAGGACGCTGCGACCAAGACCAGCGGAGTGGCTGAGTACCGGCGCGAGTATGAAGTGACCTGCCAGTTGGTGGACAGGATCCTCGATCACAAGCGGGCCATTCGGATCATAAACGACACCCTGACCGACCTCTCAGATGTCAGCGGCATCCCGAAACCGATAGCCGACTCAACACTCATTGCCCCCTATGTCGAATGGAAGAATGCCCGTGCGTGAACTGAATGATCGTATCTCCAATGCTGAGGCTGAAGTTGGGTTGGGAGCTGGGGCTAGGTCAGCCGGGAGTGCTTCTGGTGCAGATGCTTCTGCAGGTGCTTCTGGTGGCGGTTCTGGAGGCGGTTCTGGAGGCGGTTCGCCGCATGAGGTGCTACGCGCCATGAAACCGGAACTGGAGTCGGCGAAGAGGCTGCGCCAGGTAGCCCTGGAGATCATCGAGTCAGGTAAGAGCGTGCCGATGCGGGCCGGCAAGATAAACCTTGCATGGCTGGCCGGGACGGTGGGGCTTACCAGGCAGGTCTTCTACGAGGGGCGTGGCGGGCCAGAGCTGTCCCAGCTTGCTGAGCTGCTGCTGGAGCATGTGCGATCTCAACCCTCCACCAAAGCCCATTCGCAGTACGACAAATCACTGGCCAGCTTACGAACCGAGATCCAGCTGCTCAGAACCCAGCTGCGAGATGCCGAGCATGGCTTGCAGCGTGCGGCTTTCCGGGAAGAGATCATTCGGTCAGGGAAGATCCTCACGTTCTGACTGGGCCCTTGGCAGGCCCCGCTTCGCGGCTCTACAGCAGCTTCCGTCCAGCTTCATTTCCCTGTCTTTCTACCCAACGGTGCATCAGGCCAATGGCAAAGTACTACTTCGTCCGGAAATTCACGCTCACTCTGGGTGGCGAGCGACAATTCCATCTCCTATCGCTGGCCACCGGGACATCCTTCAAGGCGCGACTCGATCCGGAGCTAGTGTCGAAACCCATATTCCCCGGCATGACCTATCGCGCGTCCATCGCTAAGCGTGGGAGGGGGCTGGTCATTACCTACCTGTACCCCGCTCTTTGCGTGGGATATGACGAATGCAGGGCACTGACGGGCTTCGTTAGTACACAGAAAGCGCTCCCCCAATACTCACCGCCGTCCGGTCTCGCGAGCGTTTTGGAACAAGCTGCTTTGCTGGAACAGCGCAGTGTGCGGCAGCTGCTTGACCATGAGAGTCGGTTCATTCTTGGGAAGCACCTGGGCGATGCTCAGACGGCCCAGTTGCAGTTCGCATGGCAGGAGTACCAGGCCTTCCAGGAGTCGGTGTCTGGACTCATGATCCAGGGATTCGATCAAGCCAGTGCGGAGCAGATGGTGATTTGTCTGCCACTAAACGCCTGCTTCCTCCTTATTCATCCCCCACTGGCACTGCCGTTTCTTGAGACCAATGACGACTCAGTTCTGGATCATCCAGGCTTCGATCAGACGCCTGGGTTGAGGAAGGCCTGGGCACTGCTAAGGCATCTGGAAGCCCAGTCAACGGCGGGGAACACCCTTGTTGAGGTCGCGTCTGTTTATGGGTGTGGGGCTGACGTGGTTGAGGTAAATGCGGTTGAGGTAGATGGCGGTGGTGATGCTAACGGCAGCGTCATCGCGGGCTCGGATGATGTGCTTGAGGCGATTCGCGAGTGTGAGGGCCACGGCTGGGTTGTGGCGACGGAGGGCCACGTTCAGCTCAAATCGAACCATATTCTGCAGAGCGCAGTACGCCATCATCTGACCAGAATCTGCACGCCCTTTCACCCAACCTATAGCGAGCGTGAGATTGAACACGCCTTCAGCCGCTTGAGCGCGTTCACCCCCGACATGTTCGCTTTCGACATGCTCGACGAAGTGACCTTGGCACTGAATTCACGCGTACTGCTCGTTCGATATGACGATGTCAAAGCAGCCGTCGAATTCACCCAGCAGTACTGTGCGGTCTCGGAGCTTTTGACGAATACCGTTCCGACCTCGGTGACGATCGCGAAGGCCAGGTGCGCGGCCTATGAAAATGAGTTAGGTCATGCCCCTGTCCCGTTCTACGAAATTACAGATGGCGCGCATGCCCAAGCAATCGTCGTACATCAGTTCAATCAGTTGCCCTTGTTCGAGATTTTTCAGCTGCTGGCAGAGCTGGAGAATGTGGTGAATTTGGTTGCGCTGGTCGATGCCACTCTGCCGGCCAATGCAGCTGTTGACCAGATGTCTCGCTACTTCGCCACCGTGGATGTCCGCATTCGCCAGCAAGGTGCTTTGCCAATCCAGCAATGCCTTCGGAAACTCTCCGAGATCGAGGTACGGATCGATGCAGAGGACGTTCAGCGCATCGCGGTGATCTGTGATTGCCCTGAGATTGCCCACCTGCTGAACCGGCGGTACAGCTCAGTTCCAGCAGTTACGAAAGTGCCTAAAAAGGGCGATCTCATTCGGCTCTCTCCACGTGGTCTTCGACGTAAGGATGACGCCCTGATTCGCATTGTGAACGTCAGGTCGAATGAGCTTTTTGTGGCTCAGTCACAGACGTATCGGATGATCAAAGCGGACGAGTTCGCGGGTTACTCATGGGATGCAGGATTTGCACTGAGCCCGAACGAAGGACTGGGGGTCGAGCTCCCTCCGGTACTGGTGTTCACCTCCGCTCAAGGCGGTGCTGGTGGGGAAAGGTCGGGGGCTGCCTTCGTCAGGAACCTGCAGGCGCAAGGAGTTCGAGTGATTGAGCACTGCGTGTATGAGATTGAGGGCTCTCCGAGGCTTCCGAGTCCTGGGACTTTGCAGCGGATTGTGCCGCTGGTTGAGTGATGTCAGGAACTGCTGAGCATTACTCCAACCATGCGTTGTGTCGGCTGCTCACAGAGCTCGCATAGACACGACCGATCAATAAACGCTTTGGCTCGGTATCCGCTGACTGAGACGCTTTTGAGTGCGAAGAGCCTGCAGATCATCCAGTTGACAAACCAAGATTTCTGCACAAAAATGCCGGTTGACAGTATCCCTTATTTGCACAGTTTTCGAGGTCGTATCGATGCACGAAACCCAGCACCCAAGTCATTTCGCACCCGAGTTGCTCCCCGAATACCTGGATCTGGTCTGCCAGGAAGTGATCTCAGTTGCGTATCAGGCGCTGGCTGATGCATCTACACCAAACGATACCGCATACACCCGCGCGACTCTGCTCTACGGGCGTCTCCAAGGGCTCTGTAAGGCGTTGGGTGCCGATGTGACCCTGCCATGGCTTGAGCTGCGAAACGGCACCATGGACTTCACGATCAGCATCAACGGTGTATTGCTACAGATCGTCACCGACGATCCTGATGCTCCTAAGAAACTGCATCGGCTCAAGGCCAATCTGGTCGAGCTGCACCAACTGAGTCTCTTCGAGGCCAGCCCCGAGGTTTCCACCTGGAGACTGTTTGTCGATGGGAACAACGACCTCGAATTCGCTGAGTTCAAAGCCACGATCGTGGGCTTCGATATCAACCAAAATATCCTTTGCCACTGGGCACATGAATACAAGGCCAGCGTGCCGGTCAGAACAAGCGATCTCCCTGCTCAAGTCGAGATCGAGGAACCTTTGGTGGTTCGCAGAAACAAAGACGCCGACACGAAAAAACCCGACGAACCTGGCAGCGTAGATGGACGATAGAACACAGCAACTGGCATTAGGCGACGAATTCTCTCCGGACAAGCTGCGCCTTGCGCGCTGCGCGTCCGGTTGGTCGCTTGCAGACATCGGTGACCTGCTTGGGGTTACCCGGCAGTATGCTCACAAACTGGAGGTGAATGGATTTCCCTCCGCCGTACAGCTGGAAATGCTGAGCACGGCTCTGGGCGTCACTCAGGAGTTTTTCTTTGCGCCTAGACGCAGCTCCGTTGAACTTGAGCAATGCCATTTCCGAAGCGTGCGCGCCTCAACGGTGACGGTAAAGAAATCGATTGCAGCTCAGGTTGAGCTTTTCGAACTGCTGATCGATGAGCTCGACAAAGAAGTCGCGTTCCCGGATATCAGCTTTCGGACACACGATGAACCAGTGACAAGCGTCGATACTATCGAACAGATTGCAGAGCGTTTTCGTAGAGAGCAATCGTTGGGGCTTGGGCCTCTCTCGAACGTCACCAGACTGGTCGAGAAGATTGGAGTGCTGGTCGTCAATATCGCTGAAGCGGATGACCGCATCGACGCGTTTTCCCTACACAACAAGCGCCCACTGATTGTTCGCAATACCGCGAAGCAGAACCCGTGCAGACAACGTTTCGACATCGCCCATGAGCTCGGTCACCTGGTGATGCACCAAGGTGTGGAAACGGGCTGCCGGCACACGGAAGATCAGGCCAACCAATTCGCAAGTGCCCTTTTGATGCCCAGGGCCAGCTTTGCAGGAGAATTCCCTGCAATGCGAGGCAGGTATCTCAACTGGCAAGCCTTGGGTGAGCTCAAGCTGAGGTGGAAGGTTAGTTTCAAGGCACTGATCTATCGGGCTCAGGCCCTGGATCTCATCAGCCAAGAACAGGCCAAGTCAGGCTTCACCTATCTGAATCGCAAGGGCTTCACACGGCGGGAAGATCTCGATGATCAGATCGAGATGGAATCACCTCGACTGGTGCAGCGCGCACTGGATTTGCTGGATCACGCTAGCTGGAGAAAGGCTCTCAAGGCCTGTGGGCTTACCCGTGAGATGGTTGAAAGCCGCTTCATGCTCACACCGCCTGAGCCACCTTTGAGGCTGGTCTGAAGGATCAATTATGAACCGGGTATAGAGCGAGAGGGAACTCGCTGTATCCGGATCTTGCGAGCCCCTCCAATCATTGAGGCCCTGCATGCCGAGGTTACTCAGGAAGTCTTCGACGCCAATCCGATGAAACAAGCAACGACCCCGCGCACCATCGTCTACATCGCACTCTAGCAATGTCACTCTCGTTGAGCTCGCTGCAGGAAGCTACTACACATCCAGTTGACCTGCTCGTATCCATGAGCGCGGCGAGCCGCACCCATGCCGCTCTGTACTGTGGCATGCCACGGGGGTAGTGTTGCCTAGCCTGCTTGCCCCCCTTTCGTCCAAGGCGGACTCACGCCTGTAAATCTGCCTCGTTGCCTAGTTGTTTTCGGCCCTGTCTTGGCCTCTAATCTACTCTGAGGTCGTTCAGCCCTCACTTACCACCAAAAAATCAAACTCCCATCTTCAAGATGGACTGTGTATTTGAGGAATGCGAATGACTGATATTCAAACGGCGCCGCCTGCCCCCTCCTTTCCGTCACTCCAAAGCTTCTGCGTTGACCTTCCGCTGTACGCCTTCTACAAAGTTACCGAGGAAAACTTCAACGACTTCTTAATATTCACACAACGGGACGCAGTCATCGACTCATTTTGTCCTTATTGTTCAAAAGACAGCACCTTCAAACGCCAGGACAACGGCTACAATCAAGGCCGCACAACCTTAGACTCATGGTGGGAGTATTTTCCATTCATCGAATTCAGATTCAAATGCAGTCGCGACAACAATCACGCGATAAGCTACAGCTTTCAATTTGATGAAAATCAAGGCGTACAAAAAATCGGTCAATATCCATCCACTTATGACGTAGCAGCTCCAAGTGTTAAGCGCTACCGAAAAATCTTAGGGGAAGATCGATGCCGCGAGCTGGTTAAAGCGATCGGGCTTTTCACACATGGTGTGGGCGCCGGAAGCTTGATTTACTTAAGGCGACTACTTGAATATTTGCTGGAAAAAGCACATTTGGAAGCCCAGCAGTCCGAGACCTGGAAGAAGACAAACAGTGTAGATTTTAGCAGAGCGTCGGTTGGAGAAAAAATTAAAGCGTTATCAGATTACCTACCAGAGTATCTAGTAAACAATAAAAAGATATATAGCGTGCTCAGCCTTGGAATTCATTCAGGCTCTGAAGAGGAATGCATGAAGCAGTTCCCGATCCTTAGAACAGCAATAGAACTTATCTTAGATCAGAAAATTGAAGATGCGAAGCGCAAAAGAAAAGAGAAAGAGATAACCACACTTCTTCACCAGTTCGGCTGAAACCATCTCAGTTTGAAAATGCAAAATAGCTACCCGACACATAAATAAAATATTTCGGGTAGCGCTGCAGGTACCTCTTTCCTGACCCTTCAAACCCAAACGTTCTTCAACGCGCCGACACGAATCTGAAAAAGTAACAAGCTAAACATTGAATTATGTTTGAGCTCAGCTACCCTTGATCGCAATTGGCCACTTCTCGGGTGATGGATGCGCGTTGAGCAGTTGACTGTAAAGAATTTCAGGGGCATCAAGCATCTCGAATGGAAGCTGATGGGACAATCCATTTGTTGCCTGATCGGCGTCGGTGACAGCGCGAAAACGACCGTGCTGGACGCGGTAGAGGCGGCATTATCCCCACGGTGGATGACCTTCAACGAGGCCGACTTCCACCACGCGAACACCGCTGAAGACATCGAAGTGGAAGTCACTATCGGCGAATTGTCCCGCGCCCTGCTCTCAGATGGTCGCTTCGGCCTGTATCTTCGTGGCCTCTCCCCTTCGGGCGAGCTCAACGATGAACCCGAGGACGCCGACACCCCAGCCCTGACAGTAAGACTTTCGGTCGATGCGACCATGGAACCCGTTTGGTCTTTGGTCTGCGATCGCTATCCAGCTCCAAGAATCCTTTCGAACAGGGACAGGGCCATGTTCTGCCTTGTCCGGCTGGCCGGTGACGAGGCACGCCATCTGACCTGGGCCCAAGGCTCAGTGCTCTCCAAGATGACTGAGGCCAACGATGAGACCGCGCAGATGTTGGCTCATGCTTATCGTTCTGCCCGTCAAAGTGCCAACCTGGGCTCCATCCCAGAGTTAGCCCAAGCTGCCGCCTCTGCCGAAACGGCTGCCCGCTCACTCGGCGCCTACATCAACCAAGCCTACTGCCCCGACCTTGAGCTTGGGCGAGGTGGATTCAATTCCAGCTCGATCGCGTTGCATGACGGCTCGGTACCATTGCGATTGGCAGGCCTTGGAACCAGGCGTTTGGCGACATTGGCTGTTCAACGTTCAGCCATCAGCGAAGGCGCCATTGTGCTCGTTGATGAGTTGGAGCAAGGCCTAGAGCCACACCGCGTCCTTGGCGCAATGGCGCAGCTCAAAAAATGGCAACAGGAGGCAGAGAAAGCGCATCTGGCTAAAGGCCAAATTCTCATGACCACTCATTCCGATGTCGTCCTGGCTGAGCTGCCTCCACCTTCCCTGTTCATCGTTTCCCGCTCGCCCGAAGCAGTTGCAGACATCAAACATGCCCAGGCAAGCGGAGATGTTTCCCGAGTTTTGAAGGGGGCTCCACGGGCTCTATTCGCCCGAAAAATTTTGCTCTGTGAAGGTGCAACAGAACTGGGAATGATGCTTGGATTGAGGGAGCGCTACCCCGACAGGCACGATGGTGTTCCGATCGAGCAACTCGGCGCGGCCATTGTTGATGGCGGCGGATCAGCGGCCCCCCCCCTGGCGCTGGCGCTCCGGGCGCTCGGATACGAAGTGGGTCTGTTCAGAGATTCAGATCGAAAACTGGACGCCCACTTTGCTGCCAAACTACAAGCTCAACGCGTGCGCGTCATCGAGTATGGGGGTGGTCTGAACACGGAGCGGGCGGTGTTCCAATCAGCCACTGATGCCCAAATTGACGGCCTGCTCGACCTGGTGGTTGGCTTCATCAGTGAGCCCACGTTAGTGGATCACTTAGAAAAGACCTTCAAAGGCCTTGATGTCGATGCCTGTTTCTGTGATTGGGATCTGGTTGGTTCCAGCCCAGACCTCCGGCTACGCCTAAGCGATCTAGCCGCCGAAAAAAGCTGGTTCAAAAATGCTGAGCGCGGTCGCGCTATATCCGCTCTAGTGATGCAAATTATCGACAACCCACATGTGTCGCCCATAGGCATATGCCTCCGCACCGTAGAGAGCTGGCTTTATGGTAACGCCTGAGTCCATTCTCACGCTCAGCCGTCGGGCCGTCGTGGCTCCAGCAGGCCATGGGAAAACGGAGCTGATCGCCAAGGTGGCCGCACTAGGGCGGCGAACCTTGGTACTGACTCACACACATGCAGGGGTTCACGCAATCCGGGCTCGCCTCCAGCGAATGCACGTGCCCAACGACAAGGTCGTCGTAGATACCATCGCATCGTGGGCTCGCCAGTATGTCCAGGCGTTCCCCGGTCGCTCAGGAAGGCTTGCACTTCACCCCAACAAGCCCAATTGGGATGACGTATACCTTGGTGCGGCTTCAATCCTGCAAAGCCCTGTCGTCCAGGAGGTCATCAAGGCCTCCTACGACCGCGTGCTGATAGACGAATATCAAGACTGCGAGCAGTACCAGCATTGGATTGCTGGCTGGCTATCCTGCATCGTTCCGACCGTTATTTTCGGGGATCCCATGCAGGGAATCTTTGAATTCGTCGAAACCAAAATCGGCTGGAGCGACTCTGTCGCAAGTTACTTCACCCACGCTTATGAACTTCAAATACCCCACCGCTGGGCCACAGCAAATACCGCGCTAGGTAAGTGGATTGCGGAAACTCGGCAAAAGCTGATGACAGGGGAGCCAATCGATCTGCGAGAGGGGCCCATTAACTACATCCAGAGCAACAACGCATTTGATATGTCATTGTTCTTTGATGAGTTCAACTCCAGAACCGGTTCGACTGCAGCGATAAATTGCTGGAGAAACACCTGCAATGACTTAGCCAAGAGCACCAGAGGTGCTTTTCAATCCATTGAAGAAATAGCGGCGAAGCGTTTGATGGATTTTGCAGAGATCTGGGATATGTCAGTGTCCGCGCCACAAGCACGCGCCGATGGGTTGAGGTCACTGATTGATGATGCGATCACTCGCGCTCCGGCAGCGCCAGGTCATCCATCCGACGCCATTCTCGATATCGAAATATCCGCAGCCTGGGCGGTACTGTCGATTAATGGGTCAGTTGAAAGTGCTCTGGAGGTGTTGAAGCTGGAAAGGAGCCACCCCCTATCGAGAACATTCCGAGGGGAGCTCATCGGTGATACCAGGCGAGCATTAAGTGAAATCATGGATGGCAGGCATCAGAGCCTTGTCGCTGCGTCGGAAGCAGTAAGGCAGCGCCTAATCAGGACAGGAAGAGCACCGGTGGCCAGGACAATTTCAACTCCGCTGCTCCTCAAAGGGCTGGAGTTCGACCACGTATTGATTCCCGACGCGATCCACTACACAAGGCAAAAATCTGCAGCCGCCAAGTCCTTCTATGTCGCCATTTCCAGAGCCAGGCACACACTCACGATATCTAGTAAAACTCCAATTCTGGAGTTCCCTCTGCCGAACCTTTAGTGGATCAAATTATTAGCGCTGCGCGGGGTGGCATGCTCCACCTGGGCGTCCTGCGCAGTGGTTCGTGATCGCCACCTTGGCGACAGTATTCCGATTCACTCGGTAGGGGGGGAGGCTTTCGAATTGACCCCTTCTTCGCTTGGAGTTCGGCTTAAATTCGTGGCGTCGTGCGAGCTAAATCAAGGATGCGCCTCTAGAACGCACACCCCTCCTTGGGCGTCAAGAATGCATCATGACAATTTGGGGCTGAACATATTGCATTTTACCCTTAGACACCCTTATTACCACCACGCGTCCTGCCTAAATATGATGCGTTACTAAAAACTGCATATTGATTTATGAGATAAATACCAATTTATAAAAACCACCTAAAATAGAGATAAATTAAACCCTCTTGGATATATTCTTACAGCACTGACAGTAGTTAAAGAATTCTTCCGAGAAAAAGTCTAGACTTTGATTTAATTTATACTTCGGAATTTTGTCCATATTGATTATTGAGCTTAGCAGCCAAAAATATTTGCACTCATCAATACTAACTACATCTTTAATTTCATCTGGCCTTAGATGGGGTAGTTGCACAAGCAGCCTTTTTGTATGATTAGAAGTCCGCTCCATATAATGATTAAGATATTGAGTCCATGTGCCTTTACGCTCCCCGAAAATTATTGGAGCTTGATCTAAACTATGGATCACACTGAAAGCGGCACGAATTTCTTCTAGTTCCAATGTAGCAAAATTTAGCGTCAAGCCTGTTTTTTGCGACATGCTATTTAAAGTACTTTCGCACTCTCTAACTATTCCTTTAAAATGATCATCCAGGTATGGCTGAATTACGCTTCGATCCGAAATCTCTTTTGCATGAACTGCAAGCAAGTAAAATAAATAGCTAGCAATGACAGAAGCTAAAATCGCTTCGACAATCAACCCAAACTGATACATACCAGACAAGGGTGCCGGTATAATATTCAAGAACTGTTTTATCACTAGGGCGATAGACGCATAAATCACCAGTCGATTTGCTTCTGGCGACGCACTTTTCAAGAATTCTAATAGCTTCATTTCTATCTTATCCGACTTCCTATATCTGATGACAATTTCGCTCTTACGCTTCTAATCTTAGCGTGTAAATTTGAAATTCGGCAGGTTGCGGCTCATCCGCCATCTAGGGAAGAATATCCATTCCCTTTTTCTACACAGGTTTTTACTCTCGACGAATGTGCTATTTGCCTTCACGAGCCATGGCCTCACGTGCACGCTGGATCTTACCTAGAACCTCATGAAACCTTCGAGGTAGTCTAACCACAGATATCTGAATCCAGACAAAGCCAACGGGAATCGCCTCATCCAGACGATCCCCATCTCATGACCCGGTCTATGCAGCTCAGTCGATGGAATCCACGATCAACTGACCTTCAGTCCCAACTGCTTCCCTGGTGATGAACTCTCGGATCATTGCTCGGTTAGCCGCGCTAATGGAGGCCCAGCCGCTAAGCCATAGTTTGTAGGCTTGCCAGGAGTAGCCAAGCTTCTTCTCCTTGCTCATAGTCTTCATCGAACGCCTCACTGCCTCCAAGTAGATGTCACTGATTGAGCTATTCCCTACGTCGAAAACACTGCCTAAGTGAATAAGCCAACTTGCAAGGTGATCATACTGCTCCCATGCACCTGCTTCCAAAGTGAATTCTCGCTTCCGCTCCAAGAAATCACCAATGACTTCCACCACACGTGGTTCTTTCAGGCTAAACCCCTTCGCCGGCAACGAAGCGATAACACGGAAGAAAGAATCCTCCAGTTTTATATAGGTGTCGGTAAAGCGTCTTCCACCTTCGACGACATTCGATATCGACTTTAAAGATTGCTCAGCAATAGCCGAGGCCTCCTCGGCACTGCGATTAAGTTGGGTGAAAAACTCCTTCACCCCCAGATCATCAACGACCCGGATGCCGAAGCTATGAAAATAGAAATCCTTGACAATCTGATCAACCTTTCTTCGTGATACGAAGAATAGATTAGATCCTATAACATGGTTATTTGCGAAAGCCTTATAGTCATTGATTATTCGCTTGAGATTGGTGTCACCCAGCGAATAGCCAATAATCACAACAGTGTTCTCGTGCAAGATAGTACTCAATTTTCTTGAGAAATATGAGTCACTACCCATGAAACGAAAATAGTCATCGGACGTCACCACCATGTTTTCCGGAGAATCAATCGATCCGTGAACATGGTAAACTTTTATTGCTGCAGAGGAGCGAGGAATTGGCCTACCAGGGGCGATGCTTTGAACCCTGTCGTTCCCAGCCAACGATTCAGAAAGCTTATCGTAATTCGTTGTAACTACCCGAAACGCATATTTTTTATAGAATTCCTTTATCTCATCGACATCGCCCTTGATGCAGAGAGATTCGATGATGCTCTTAATTTCGGTGTTGATATTTTTGCCATGCCGGCTCAGCCTCAGCTCAATCACTTGAGCTGCTTCTTCAAGGCTCAGAGGCTTATCACCCATGGCGGGGAACAACGTGGCTTTCAGGTCAGCACTATCAGGTAGGCCATCGCATACCTGCTCCAGCAAGTCCTGCCATCCCGGCGCTTCTTGATCTGATATCGCCTTAGAGAATCCTGTTCCGGTGAATAAGCACAGGCGCTGTGTAGCGGCGGCATAGGCGATCTCAAACATGCTGCTGTCCAAACTCAAACCCTTTCCCTCGCTCTGAAAGTCCCTTGAAGAGTGAATGACCCCGAAATCCTGAAAATGCCGGACGCGTACATCACCCTAGAAATGCGCCCCCTGATGCTAGCATTGTGCCACTCATACGAGAAGATGCCGGGCTGCGCGCGGTTTACGACCGCAACTGACCTAGCGTGATCTACCATGTGGACGGCTTTACAGTGAGCGACGACAGTCGGATACGACTTTCTGGGAGTTCGGAGGGTTACAGGGATGCCGATACAAGATTTGGCATCCGAACCCGTACGCCGACCAGCGGGCTGCTGACTGGAGGGATCAGCACCGGGCCGAGTTCAGCAAGGGCAAAGCGCCGAGTGGGTCGTGCACCATGGTGCACCGCGAGATTTCTGCGGGAATTGCCAGTAGCTGTTGGGTTCGGGGAGAATGGTGAGCAACAAGGCTACACGCTTTTCGTGATTTCTGGCCACGGGTTCTTCCCTCTACCCGCTCCATCTCACAAACACCTCACAGCCTCGTACTCCCTGTCCTCGAAGCCTTTTTTGCACCTTTGATAATTCGCCTTTCTGTGCCCCCGCCGCGTTAGCCGGCAAGCCTCCCATGCATCCACGACCTCGACCTAACATCCATAAATATGGTGAGTAAAGGCAATGGATCGCCCCCCCTGCAGCTTGCTTTGCATCTGGCCTTATGTAAGCCCAGTGAAGATCTGCTTTGACTACAACGCTGGATCAACACCTACAACGTCTAGCTAGACTAAGGTCTTTGGCTTCAAACAGACCGATGGAATGACCGAGTCACCGTACGTTACCTAGCGCGAGACCCTACTCGCAGGCAAGTACGGCACCGCCCATCTGCTCCAACAGTTCATCCTCCATCAATACGATGCTTCTAGGTACTCGTCGACATCGATAACCAGCGAGGGGCATTCGACATCCGACACTTTAAGATGTAGCAGGATTTGGAGCAGTGGTTCTGGGAAAATGGTCAAGCGTCGGATGGCTTCAGGGAGCTCGCTGAGACTGTCGAAGCTAGATGAATCCGCCGCGCGCAAGCCAACCGGGATGAGCTCATGCAGCTCAGGGAGATGCGTCCGGAAGACTACCCGCACGACGATGGGAGTGATCAACTGGACTCGTACAAACTGGCTTTAGCGCTTCGTGAGATGCACCGCGAAAGACATGTCGAGAAGGGCTTTCTCGATGAGTAATTGCAAGGCTGAGACAGCGTGGACGCCGACATGGCACTGAGCTATCGTTCTGCATCGCGCGACGTAGGCATTGGGCAGTTCACGGGCTGGCGATAGCGCATGAATGCAGCCCTTCCCTTCGTTGTCATATCTCATTCTGCATAGAACGGACTCCCATGATTTATCAATGCAACGGATGCAACAGAACCACGTTTGAAACCGCATGCCCGTGGTGCAACAGCTCTCAGATTCCCCCGACAGCAGAGCTACGTGCACAGCATCTAACGCCTCTCGACCCGTCCTTCTACCCGGATTTCCAGTACCAGTCTAAAGGGCTCATCATGGATTTTCTGGGCAAGAAAAAAGAGCAGGCACAGCTGAATGACCTGCTCAACAACGTGTTGAGAAAGTACGCGCAGCTCAAGCAGCCCTACTTCACGAACTTCATTCACACCACCAGAGAAACTACGTCTGGAGCTACTGATGTCGGCGTGCCTGGCCCTAGGATGGATGGAGCATACACGGAGCGTGAGCTATTCAGAGAAGTACTGATCAGGAAGGGCTTCGATGAGCTTGAGGGCTTGCCGTCGCTGCTTGATAAGCTGCTGCTGACTACCGCATTCAGCTCAACCTATGCGGGCTTCTCAAGGGAGCTCAGCCGACACATCAGGGCTGACCTCAATGAAACCCTCCGGTCGTGGATCGACGAGGCAGGAACGACATTCCGCTCTGACCTGGCTCTCTTCTACTACTACCTCTGGGAGAACGACGTTTCCTATCCGGGTGTGCAATTCAACGCCCAAACAAATGCGTCGGCAGCCACAGCGCTGATGACGTTGCAAGCATTCCGTAGTGGGCTCAGCCTGTGCGAGGCCATCTACTTCGACATATTGGTTGAACGTCTCGGGAGCCAGCTTGAGCACTTCAATCCGAACCGGTTTATCACCATGTACCTCGTGGATGCGATGGACGGATTTCAGTTCGAGGCGTTCTTGGTTGAGATCTTCCAAACCATTGGCTTTGACGTGAAAGAGACCAAGAAGACCGCCGACCAAGGTGCTGACCTTTTCGTAAGCCGATTCGGCAAGAAAATGGTCATCCAGGCCAAGAACTACACGGGCTCGGTGGGCAATGCTGCTGTCCAGCAGGCGATCTCGGCAAAGGCGTTCTATGGCTGCGATGAAGCCATGGTCGTCACCAATTCGTACTACACCAAATCCGCCAAAGAACTGGCTACCACAGCCGGCGTTAGGCTCATTGATCGGGAAGGACTGCAGAGCTATCTGGACGACTACAACCAGAAGCTGATTGAGGTATTCCAAGCCGAGTCGGAGGTGGAGCAGTCAGAGTAGGTTAAACCTGACTGCGCGAACGCCTTATTCGCTTATCGAACCTTTAAACACAGAAGAATTTAGATGGCCATGAACTTTCATAACATTAAATATCGCTCAGGGTATAGCGGCCCAACCCGCAACGTAGGACTTCTTCGGTCTGACAACTGGGACGACTTTGGATTCAAGAGCACCTTCAGTTTGATCTTATACAACGACCAGGGAATTGAACTGAAGATAGGCGATCTAAAAATTGGCTTTCGGGGCCAGACGGAGGGGTGGACTGAAGAAGCTATACCTCAGGAATTTACGCATTTAGAATCCAATTTTTTCAGCCTTGGACAAGATGCAGATTATTATAAAAAACTGGTAAACCTCTGCCCCGGCCCGCTCGCCTTAGAAATTCTCACGGCCCTGGGTGACGTTGCTTATGACTCTGTAAAACGAGAGATAGCTGAGAAAGAGAGAGTGTTTGGCACCTCATTACTTCGCGTTACGAATCGGACGACTATAGACAATCAGTACGCTAAAATCATTAAGGGCGAAGCGCCGCTTACTGAATACCATTTTTGCTTTGAAAGAAAGGGATCCGATACATTCTCACAACTCGGACTTGAGTTTATAGTTAATCCTGACTCAAAACCCTCATCCAACCTCCACGTTTTAATCGGGCGTAATGGGATAGGTAAAACAACAATACTCAACGCCATGGTCGACTCACTGTTTACTGGTGAAAACAAACAGCCTGACCTGGGGTATTTCTACAAAAGCCATATTTTTAGTTCAAAAGCACGCTTAGATGACCAATACTTCGCGGGGATAGTTTCTGTATCTTTTAGCGCGTTTGACCCTTTCGAGCCACCACCTGATCAATCCGATTCATCTGCCGGAATGCGCTATAAATACATCGGATTGAAGTCTCGTATAGAAGAAGAGGAACGACCAGCTTGGGGGCTTAAAGACAAGCCGAAACTATGCAAAGATTTAGCCCTCAGCCTGAGCTCATGCCTTTCACTGCAGGCAAAAAAAGAACGATGGATAACTGCGATAAAAAAATTAGAGTCAGATCATAATTTTGAAGAAATGAATCTCTCGCAGTTGATAGATCATTATGAAAAAGACCCATCAGAACAAAAAACCAGTTTCATTGAAACCAGCTCTAGATTCCTAAACAGAATGAGTTCCGGGCACGCGATTGTACTGCTCACAATCACTCAACTGATTGAAACGGTTGAGGAAAAAACTCTGGTATTGATCGACGAGCCTGAAAGCCACCTCCATCCGCCACTTCTGTCTGCCTTTACCCGAGCATTGTCTGACCTACTCACCAACCGAAACGCAGTTGCGATAATTGCCACACACTCGCCCGTGGTACTCCAAGAAGTGCCCAAATCCTGTGTATCAATCATAAATCGAAGCAGGCTGGTTGCAACGGTAGACAGACCTGACATTGAAACCTTCGCCGAGAACGTAGGGACGCTGACGCGCCATGTCTTCGGACTAGAGGTCTCTAAGTCAGGATTCCACGACTTATTGGAAAAATCGGTACAGGGTGGAAAAAGTTATGAGGAGATTGATGCGGAGTACGGGGGCGAGATAGGTCTTGAGGGTCGAGCTCTTCTCAGAGCAATGACAACCGCCAGGGATAAAGCAAAGGGAGAACAGATTTGAGACGTATCTCTCCCCCCACGGTCAATGCAGAAGATCTATTTGTCACCTGCGTGAACAGCGTATCGAACATGGATCTACGCGCCAGGCTAATGTCATTACTACCTGACATCACCAACGCTGCTATTGAGTACTCCATACAAGGTCATTCACAAAGTTTATACACTATAGCAGCTTGCAATGTTAAAGATGAAGACATAGTAATTGGACAAGTAACAAAAAAAGAGCTGAAGAGTACGTACTCAGATCACATGGCTCCTCAGTCGAAACCTGCAAGAAATGTCTACGATTTGATCATGGCGACGGCGCCAAGAAGACGATGTCCTTTCTGCGGCCTGGGTGTGGCAAGCACCTTGGATCATTACCTTCCGAAGGCAAAATTCCCTCTGCTTTCGGTAACCCCTCTCAACCTAGTGCCTGCGTGCAAAGATTGTAATCATGGCAAACAAGCATCTATTGCTACCGAACAATCCAAGCAAACACTGCATCCGTACTTTGATCGTGAAGAGCTTGAGCGTGAGCAATGGTTGTTTGCGGATCTCTCGCCTACAACGCCTCCAGTATTGGAGTTTAAAGCCATCCCACCTCATGACTGGCCTGCAGTAGATAAGCAACGAGTTATCACTCATTTTGAAAGCTACGGATTGGACGTGAGATTTTCGGTGGAATCCAGCAACGAGTTAGCGAGCCTCCGGGAAATTTTGAGCATCCTATGGGAAAGTGATGGCGTAGATGGCGTCCGTGATCTCTTAACGGTATCTGCGCAGGGGAAGCGTCGCCAGCATGCCAACTCGTGGGAAACTGCAATGTTTCAAGCCCTCGCCGGTAGCGATTGGTACTGTGACGGAGGCTTTAGAGATTTCGACTGATATGGAGGCAGATCCACGAGACTGGAGGTGTATTGGATGGGGGGCGACCTTGGAACGCAAATGAATGGAGCTGCGAACAGGGCTGGAGTGGCGTAGCCGGCTGGCGGCGCCGAGGCGGTTGGACGTCGCGATCACTCTATTCGGCGACAGCGCGCTCGTCCTGAGTTGATTGCCTAAGCCCATTCAGACTCTTGGCGGTCGCCAACTGCGCATTCATCTGCTGCTCTAGATCAAACGAATCACAAAATATCTCCTATACGTTAATCCCCCTCTTCCCCAACCATGTTTTAGGAGCAACCAAACGTTGGCTGACCGCTGCCACGCTATCAGGCAGCTCGTGAACCCTTCAGCCAAATTTTACACACGGAGGAGTTATGCCTTTGTCCCACTAACATACTCAAATCTCGTCAGGTTGTCTGGTGCAAATCATTCACCGCCGCCGGGCTCGCAGATTCGCCCATGACAACGACCAAGATAATCAACTAGAATATTGACCAAGCAAGCAAACACATATATAAATAAATTTACAAAACCTAAGCACGAGCGAGACACCAGCCTTGAAAGCATACAAATATAGAGATCCATCTAGCAGAACCTTGGAGATACTTTCAAATCGCACAATATACTTTCCACTTGCGGCCCAACTTAACGACCCTTTAGACTCACAAATAAATATTGATGCCGAATATCAAAAAGTTGTAGACCTGTATCCACCACACCATAGCGAAGAATATTTAAGAAAATCTTTTTTGATCCATATTTTGAACCAGCATTCATTTATGGATAAGCACGGAAAAGAAATTGGGCTTAATGGGGCCTTGCAGTGGTACATGTCTACATTGGGAATTTACTCACTATCTAAAACCCCAACAGATGCACTATTATGGTCACATTACGGAGGATCTCATACAGGCATAGCTATTGAATTCGACACAAGCTTAATACTAGACAAAAATATATTTATACGTGAAGATATGAAATATTCAAAACTTCCACCCTATCAGGATTTATTTTTGGACTTAGCAAATAGGCTTGGTGAATTTGTAAAGCCTTGGGAGAGCGACAACCAATACGAGAACGATTTAGGTGATAGCTTTTACACCAAACAACTATCAGAGTTAATGCACGCCAATCTTTTTGTCAAATCGGAAAAATGGAAGTACGAAGAGGAATACCGACTAGTTAGTAGTAGAACTGGAGGACATGAATTCCCTGCTGAAGCATTGAAATCGATAACCTTTGGAATCAAGGCAAACTTAGAGTTTATAAAGAGGGTTGAAAAAATAATAAATACTGCTGACTATAAACACGTCAATGTGAACTTCGTTCAGCATAGAACCGGTAGTTTTGAATTTGAGCTAACCAAGACATGCAACACGCTCATGAAGCTGGATAAAATCACTTAGCGTAAACCATCATGGTGTCAAGATTTTTGTGAACTCCAGAATGAACGTTTGCCTCGGAGACGAGCCGCCCTTTTGGAATTTTTCATTTCAGCAAGAAGATAAGTGAGGGCGTAAACTCTGGTGTCCACCTGTCCCGGGGTCGTGTGAGCAAATCTTCAGCCAGGAAAAATCCCTTAACCTTGCGATGACTTCGACATGCAAAAGCATCGCGATAGCAACTCTCCAAGGCAAACGTATGGCGTTTCCGTAGGCTAATTTAGTACGTGCTGACAAGGGCGCTACCTGCTTGATATCGCCGACCTACCAAGCGTTTGGCAGGATCTCCCTAGCCATGTCAACGAATGTGAGATCCAGCCTTTGGAGAAGGCTATTTGATGGCGAGCGTACCCAATCGGCAGAGGGGTATGCCCCCCCCCCGCTAGCCGATGGTTGAACGGCACAAGGTTCGAGGGTAGACCGCATCGAGCATCGCTAGAAGGTTACGAATGCTTCATGCACCATGGTGCACCATGGTGATATCAGAGAATACTCAGCATATACCGAGGATCGGACGACTTGAAGACTACACGGCTACACGCTTTCAGGCGTTTCTGTCCAATAAGGGTTCGATTCCCTTCACCCGCTCCACATCTCCTTTCCATGGATGTCTGTACAAATCCACGGAACGCAATTAGTTCACTGAGCTGAAACGGATTTTTCCGAGCCTTCATTCCAGTGACATCCAGCGAAATCCACTGACAACTAACTTTTTTAGCTCACACAGTGGACCATAGCTCCGGCTATTCCGGGTTTCGCTCCCCCCTTCGAAGACTATTGCATCCAACTCTAATTCTGAGGGTTGGGCATGCTCACCAAATTCTAAAGTCCGACAGACTAAAGCCACTGGCAAAAACTACATGCTCAGTGATTCCAACGGCCTGTCTCTGTTCGTTTCTGATGGCGGCTCGAAGCTCTGACACTCTCGTGCTCATGGCTGGGGAAACGCAGCCGTCTCTCCATGGACGCCTTTCCCCCATTGTCGTTGAAAGGTACCCGCGAATTGCGCGATCAGACCCGGACGATGGTCGCCAAACACATCAATCCCCGCATCGAACGCAAACAGAAACTCAATGCCATCAAGATGGCAGGTGACAACACATTCGTTTCTGCCTTAGAAAAATCCGCTCAAGAGCGACACCATAGTTCCTGGTTAAAATTTGAACAAATGTCAGAAACAGTGCTATGGTTCTGACATTGCATTAAATCCAACAGCGGTGCCGTCATGTCGAAACTTCCCGAATTCATCATCCAGCGCAGTCAGTCCTTACCCGAAGGCGAAGTCCTGTCGCCGAGAGAGTTTCTGAGCCTCGGTAGTCGCGCCGCTGTGGACCAAGCGTTTTCGCGTCTGGCCAAGTCTGGAAAGCTGATGCGCATATGCCGCGGCATGTATGTCGCGCCGGTGAAGAGCCGGTTCGGTACTCGTGCACCGGAGCCGGAAAAAGTTGTCCAGGCTCTGGCGGAGAAAACCAGTGAGACGGTGACTTCGAGCGGGGCCAGAGCAGCCAACAACTTGGGGTTGACGCAGCAGGTTCCCGTTCGTCAGGTTTTTCTCACCAGTGGTCGTGCACGTACATTGAAGATTGGGAAGGCAGAGATTCAAATCAAACATGCGCCGAAGTGGATGGTTGCACCCTCAGCCGCTGGCGAGGCCGTTCGCGCCCTGGCCTGGCTCGGCGAGACACAATCCGAAGACTCGATCCAAACATTACATCGTCGTCTTTCGGAAAGTGAGTGGTCGCGCTTGATGAGCCTTCGGGCAGTTCTCCCTTCCTGGATGGGCGCGATGATCGGGAGGGAGGCTCTTCATGCCTGATCATTTCTTCTCGCTCTCCTCAGCCGATCAAAGGGAAGTGCTTCTCCAGGCAGCGTCTGACCTTGGTCGTCCTGCTTTCTTGTTGGAGAAGGACTTATGGGTGGTATGGACTCTGGGGAAAATCTTCTCGAATTCTGCGGGAGATCATCTGACGTTCAAGGGCGGCACTTCCCTCTCCAAGGTCTACCGTCTGATTGACCGATTCTCGGAAGACATCGATCTTACCTACGATATTCGGCAGATATTGACCGAGGCAGATAGCGAGATACCTCCCAGTAACAGTCAAGCCAGAAAGTGGAGCAGCAAGGCCCGCGATCTACTCCCAGGCTGGGTTGAACAGTCCGTTTATCCCATGCTGACCGAGGCGCTAGCGGCAGAGGGTTTAGAGGCAGAACTTATTCAGGATGGTGACAAACTGTACTTGCACTATCCTGCCAAAACACCGGTTCATGATTACGTGACGCCCAGGGTAATGCTTGAATTCGGTGCCCGATCTACAGGGGAGCCCCACAGCCGAAATCATGTTGTTTGCGACATGGCCCAAGCCAATCTCGAAGGCATTATTTTTCCTGAAGCTAACCCGATCGTGATGGATGTAGCTCGTACCTTTTGGGAGAAAGCTACTGCAGCGCACGTGTACTGCGTACAAGAGCGGCTGAAGGGCGAGCGATTCGCCAGGCATTGGCACGACCTGAATGCCATCGTGCAAAATCACCAGTTCAAGGAAGTCATTTCACGTCGAGACATTGCTGCACTCGTCGCAGATCACAAGTCCTGGTTCTTCGTGGAAAAATCTGCAGACGGCGCCATGATTGACTATCGACATGCGGTGAGCGGCAATCTTCGGCTGGTGCCAGTAGGAAGTGCTCGAAAGAATCTGGCGCAAGACTACGACAAGATGCTTGAGGGTGGAATGTTCGACAGCGCCCCTCTGGAATTCGATGAACTGATGGCTGCATGCGAAGAAATCGAGGCTCTCCTGAACGCAGCGGCGGCTACCACACCACTATAATTTTCTTGCGAGATAGCTGTGTTGCTCCCGCTACCTCAAGCAAAACGATAACGCTCGGCACCGGTCGCAGGATCGCAAGTCATACCCTTGATGGGTCAACCACCCTGGAACATAATGCGGCCCTGCCCTCCTACCGAGGGCAGACAAATCCATTACTAGCTAATAGGTTGGGTGCGTTGGTCATGTTTCCTTCACCCGCTCCAACCGAATTTTTGTCTTACGTTGTTTTTTGACGGGGGATGCAGGTAAAGAAAAAACCGGCCTTGATGGCCGGTTTTTTTGTGTCTCGGATTCAAGGTGACGCATTACCTGTCCAGGTTTACTTTCGTGGCTCACGCCTCAGTTTCGCGCACGTCTCCAGATAATCCGTGACGGCCCCTTCAAAAGCCATTCGAAGCTCTGTGACTGATTCGCCGTGAAACCCCACAACGTCCTTGATGCCCGCAATGTGGCCGACGAATAGACCGTCTTCATCGCTGTAATCAATTCGGGCCGCGTAGCCGTTGTAATTCATCACGTGGTCCTGTCCTGTACGCGCAAAAGCGCCGCTTATCCAGAAAAGGATGGCGGCGTTTTCGCTTCTGAGATTTTGCTTTTGGAGTGGAACAGTGATGAAGATATCGGGTGGTTCTGCCCGTGTTTGTAGGCGAAATCCGAGAGTTGCGTAGGGCAGTACGCTTACTGCGTTTCGATATGGCTGTGCACATCCAACGATCAGTATCCTCAAGGAAGGCTAGTTGCTAGTAACAAACTCAGGGTGACTGCTTGGTTTCATTTGTTTCACAACCCGAGAGCTCTTCAAGGAGGATGTAAAATGCTTTATCCGATTGCGATTTCAGCAGGCGACGACAAGCATGCGTGGGGTGTGGAAGTCCCGGATGTTCCAGGCTGTTTTTCTGCTGGTGAAAATCTGGAACAGGCAATCATCATGGCCCGCGAGGCTATAGAAAGCCATTTCGAAATTCTGGCCGAGACCGGTACATCGATTCCTTTAGCCAACGACGTAAATATGCATTCAGCTAATCCAAGGTACGCCAACTGCATCTGGGCCTTAGTGGAAATCGGCTGAACCCGTATCCGTATGGTTTTCATATAAATCCGCCCCTACCCGTAAAGATCCCGTAGCGCCACATTCCACCCACCAACAGATGCCCTATCCTCCCGGCTCACCCTTCATTAAGAGGTCGGCATGGACAGTTCGGAGTTGGGGATCATGATCATTTCGATGATCGGGTTGTTCGGCTTTGCTTCGTTTGTATTTGAGTACCTGAGTGCCAGGCGCGCGAGGAAAAGGAGCTGAAATCCGGGCGCTCCGACATTCGAAAAAAACTAAAGATCGCAGCCTTCGGCACCTCCTACATGGGATTGCGTCCCTCCTGTAGGAACTGCCGAAGGCTGCGATCCTTTTGGCTCTTCAAATCAAAAGCAGAATTTTCATCTCGCCGCCGATGTCTGAATTTCAGGTTCACCCCAATAAGGAAAAACGGCCATGAAATTCGCAAAAGTCGCGCAGAAACTCGCCCTCTGGACCGGTAGCCCCGGGACGTTCCTGGGGGCAATCACTCTGATTTTCCTGTGGGGGTTGAGCGGGCCGATTTTCGGGTTCAATGACACCTGGCAACTGATCATCAACACCTCGACCACGATCATCACTTTCCTGATGGTGTTCCTGATCCAGAACACGCAGAACCGCGATACCGACATTCTGCATCTGAAGGTCGACGAGTTGCTGCGCGTGACGAAAGAAGCGCAGAACGCGATGCTGGGGCTGGAAGCGCTGGACCTGAAGGAACTGGAGGCGCTGCGCAAACACTATCGCAGCCTGGGTGAAGGCCAGACCGTTTCCATCGACGGCACCGTCGTCGAGGAAAAGGGCAAACACAATCTCAATGACTGTTGAGGGATCGTGCGCGGATGAGCCCGCGCACGCAATGCCCTAGCGACTGGCTTGCAGGGCCCTGGCCATTTGCAAGTGATTTTGCAGTTTGGGCAGGGTTTCTTCGGCGTACGCCTTGAGCTCCGGCACGTCGGTGGTTTGCGCGGTTTGCTCGAGCTGCTCGATGGCTTTTTCGGTGGTGCTGACCTGACTGGCCGCGTAGGCCTCATCGAAGTTGCTGCCGTCCATGACTTGAGGCATCAAGGTCTTGGCCTTGTCCACCACCTCCTCACGAGGGGCCACCGGCAGGTCCAGTTGCCTGGCGATTTTTGCCAGGTGCTGGTTGGCGGTGGTGCGGTCGTTGATCACCACGATGGTGTAATCCTTGACCTCTTTTGATTCGGATTTCTGATGCGCCAGACGACTGGCTTCGATTTCGGCGACGCTTTGCGCCGAGGCATCGTTGATGAATTCAGTGGGTGTCTGGGCGAAGGCACTGCCGGCGCTCAGGCCCATCAAGGTGACGAAAAAACTGCTGCGAAAACGGGTGGCCATACGGTTCATGGTCGCGCCCTCCTTTAACAATTCAAACGGGAGCTTTCGCCCCCGTTTCTCAATCAAAACCACCTGCGTCCATTAACGGGATTTCTGCCCGCCCTGTCCGCCTTTACGGCTCATATCTGGCTTTGGCTCTTTGTCGACAGTCGTGGTGGTGGTTTTCCCACCTTTACGATTGGCTTCATTGGCTTTGGTTCGATCGTTGGCCATGTGTTCCTGGTTGGAGTTTCTTGAGTTAGGCATGATTCTCTACCTCTTGGTGATAATCGCCGCGAGCTGTAGCCCGCATAGACTCTGAATTTGCGCGTCCCAAAAGGTTTAGAAAATTGCGCCTACGCACTGACGAACGGCAGCCTGGGATCAGACCAGGCGCAGGTGATGCGCACGCTTGGCGGTGTACATCGCCTCGTCGGCATGCCGGAACAGTTGCTTTTCTTCGGTGCCGTTTTCCGGGTATTGCGCCACGCCGATGCTGGGCTGAATGTGCAGGCTGTGCCCGTCCAGGCGCAGCGGCTGAACCAGGACCTGGCGGATCTTGCCAGCCACGCAATCGGCATCGCCCGAGGCGTGGATGCTGTGCAGCAACACCACGAATTCATCCCCGCCGATGCGCGCCACGGTGTCGGTTTCCCGTACGCAGCCCTTGAGCCGATTGGCGACGGTCTGCAGCAGCATGTCGCCCACTGCGTGACCATGGGTGTCGTTGACCTGCTTGAACCGGTCAAGGTCGACATACAGCAGCGCCATGCGCCCGTTGTCTTCCCGCGCCGAGGCCAATGCAATCTTGAGTCGGTCTCGCAGCAATTCGCGGTTGGGCAACTGGGTGAGCTGGTCGTACTGGGCCATGCGTTGCAGGCGCGCATGCAACTGTTTGCGCTCGATCGCCGTCGCCACCTGCGCGCACACGTACTGCAAGAGTTCCTTGTCCTGCTCGGTGTAGCGCTCGCCGCCGGGGATGCTTTTGACGATCAGCGCGCCAATGGTGCCGTTTTGCGAATTGAGCGGCACTCCCAGCCAGCAGGGTGAGTTCTGCCCGGCCACCAGCGCTTCGAAGCCCACCGGTGGGGTGTCCTGGTCCGGCGTCAGGAGGATCGGCATTCCCGTGTTGATCACCTCGGAGCAAAGGCGTCCGGTGATGGTGCCGGGCTGCTCGGGTTGCGGCTCGTGGTCGTCGACGTGATAGGGGAAATTCAGTTGCGCGCAATGTTCGTCATACAGCGCCACGGAGAAGTTCATCGCCGGCAACCACTCGCCGATGATCAGATGAATTCGCTTGAACAGCGCCAGCAGGTCTTCCGCCGCGTGCGCAGCTTCCGATATCGCATACAGCGCCGCCTGCCGCGATTCGGCCTGCTTGCGCTCGGTGATGTCGCGGGCCACGGCGATGCGCAACTGATCGACCTCCGACCAGCGCGCCGACCACAGGATGTGCACCACCCGGCCATCCTTGCGCAGGTAGCGGTTCTCGAAATTGAGTTTGGGTTCGCCTCCAATGATGTCTCGCGCGGCGTCGAGGGTGCGCTGGCGGTCGGCCGGGTGCACCAGATCGATCATCATCCGGCCGATCAGCTCGTCAGGCGTGTAGCCGAGGATGCGCTCGCAAGCCGCGCTGACAAACACGAAACGGCCCTGTTTATCGACTGCGCAAACGGCGTCCAGCAAGAGGTCGATGTAGCTCGCCAACGGAGCGGAATTTCTGGTGGTCATGATGCCGAACGCGTTTCCGAACTATGCCGCAATAAGAAACCATCCCTGACCCACACCCCTATAGCCGATGCAGCCTTGCATCGGTTTCAAGCCCTGTTCGTCACCAGTCCCGGCAAGGCATGCGCCAGAGCATTGATGGCAAATCCGATGAACATCACGCCGCACAAGCGGGTGATCATCAATTCATGACGTTGGTACAAAGTGCGCACCCGGCGGGCTCCCACCACCCCGATGAGGATAGCGTAGGCGAAAAGGCCGCCGACGAAGCTCAGGAAGATCAGCCAGGGCAACATCGACCAGGTCAGCAATTCGGCGCGGCTGGACAGCAAGGCGGTGAAGGTCGCCACCGCTACCGGGTAGGCCTTGGGATTGGTCAGGCCGAACAGGATGCCGTGCCAGAACGGCTGGCGTGCCGCGCCCTGGGGCTCTTCGGTGCTGTTGCGACGCGCCCGCACCGCTCGCCAGCCAAGCCAGAACAGATAAAGCCCGCTGAGTACTCCCAGCACATCGAACGCGGTGCTACCGATTTCCCGCGCCCCGACAATCGCTACCAGCGCGGTGCTGCACCACACCACATCACCCAGCAGATGCCCGCACAGAAACCCCGCCCCCGCCCGCCGTCCATGGGCCGCGCCGATCCCGAACACTGCCAGCACACCCGGCCCTGGGGTGATGCCATAGATGAAGCCCGATGCGAGTACGGCCATCAAGAGCGAGGGGGTCATGGGAAGTCCTTTTGAACTGTCTGGTGAATGGTGGCCAGTCTATATCAGGTAATTGTGCGTTGATTGACTGATTGTCGAACAATTCTGTGAATGACGAGGGTATGAAAGCCTAAAGATCGCAGCCCTCGGTAGCTCCAGCAGAGAGCCTGATTTGGGTGTTGAGCCAGTTCAGTGCTTGATCCCCTGCTCGGCGTTTGTGCCAGGCCAGCACAAAGGTAAACGAGGGAATATGGAACGGTGGCGGCACGACGATCAAGGAGGGTTCGGCGAAATCCCGCAGCGCTCGGGAGGCAACGGTGAGGATCAGGTCGGTGCCGCCGATCAGCGCCGGGGCGACGTTCCAGTGCGGGAGGCTGATGGCGACGCGGCGGCGCTCGCGCAGAGCGGTCAGGGCGCGTTCGATTTCCGGGGTGCCGCTGCCGCGCATTTCCAGCAGGACGTGGGGACAGCGCAAATAGGTGGGCATGTCGAGGGTGCCACTGCCGGGCAGGTGGCTGGGATCCACCAGGCAGGCGTAGTGCTCCTCGAACAACGGCGTGCTGCGCAACTCGTGAGGCATTTCGGGAAACACGCCAGCGGCGACATCGATGTCCCCGTTGAGCACACCTTCGAGCATGCCTTCGCGGCTGGCGTGGCTGATTTGCAGATCGATGCCCGGCGCTTCGCGGCGCAAAGTGCGCGCCAGTTCGGGCAGTACGATCGCGGCGCCGTAGTCGGACATCGCCAGGCGAAACCTGCGCTTGGCAGTGGCCGGATCAAAGGCGTTCGGCGCCAGTAGCGATTGCACCTGGGCCAGGGTCTCGGCCAGTGGCGCAGTTAGTTCCAGAGCCCTAGCGGTCGGCACCAGCCCCGCCCCGGCGCGCACCAGCAGCGGATCACCGAGCAGATCGCGCAACCGCGCCAGGGCATGGCTGACGGCGGGCTGGCTCAGGTGCAGGCGCTCTGCCGCACGGGTCACGTGTTGCTCGCTGAGCAAGGCGTCGAGGATCACCAACAAGTTGAGGTCGATGCGGCGCAAATCATTCATCTGATGCATGTTCTGAATAGCAAAACGGAATTTAAATCTGCGCGACGAATACCTTAGAGTCCAGCAAAACCTTTTGGAGAACGAACATGAGTACCTTGCATTGGGCCGGCCTGTTGCTGCTGGCCGCCTTCGCCGGGGCGGTGGTGCCGTTTCAGAGTGCGATCAATTTCAATCTGGGCCGCGGCCTGGGCCATCCGTTGTGGGCCACCCTCGCCTCGCTGGTGGTCAGCATCGCGGTGCTGTTACCGATCATGCTGGCGATGCGTCTGCCGCTGCCGTCACTGGCGTTCATCAGCCATGCACCGCTGTGGATGTGGGCGGGTGGTGCCTTTGGAGTGTGTTTCATTTCGCTGGCGCTGGTGCTGCTGCCCAAACTCGGCGCTTCAGGGTTCATGGCGCTGGCGTTGGCCGGGCAAGTGGTGGCGTCGATGCTGCTCGACCACTTTGGCTGGTTCGGCTTGCTGGAGCGGCAGGTGACGTTGCCCAAGGTGTTTGGGGCGGTGTTGCTGATTGCAGGGGTGGTGTTGATTCAATTTGGCGACGGACTGGGGAAAATCGTGACTGCGACCTCTTGAAAAGCAAAAGATCGCAGCCTTCGGCAGCGCCTACAGGGATGCGTGGTCTCTGTGGGAACTGCCGGGGGCTGCGATTGTTTTACGCTTTGTCGAGGGTGCGCAACTTCTGCGGCAGGCCCCACATCAGTAGTGCCACGGCGATCAGGGCGCAGACGCCGATGACGTACAGCGCCGGGGTGGTGCTGCCGGTCATGTCCTTGATCCGGCCGACCATCACCGGGCTGACGATGCCGCCGAACTGGCCCAGGGTGTTGATCACCGCGATCCCGCCCGCAGCGCCTGCACCGGCGCCGGCCAGCAGTTTTGGCGGAAGGGTCCAGAAGCTGGGGATTGAGGCGATGATCCCGGCACCGAGCAAGCCCAGTGCAACGATCAGGAACGTGGTGTGACTGGCGAAAATCCCCGCGCTGAAGAAGCCCAACGCGCCAAGCGCCACCAGGCCTGCGACAAACTTGCGGCGCTCGCCGGTCGCATCGGACAAGCGTCCGATCACTACCATGCTGATGGCGCCACAGATGTACGGGATGGCAGTCAGCAGACCAATCATCACCGGGCTTTCGGTACCGGCGCTGCGGATCAGTTGCGGTGCCCAGAAGTTAAGACCGTAGGACGCCACCTGAATCAGGAAGTAGATCAGGCCCAACGTCAGGAAGCCCGGGATCTTCAGCGCCGCGAGTAGCGAGCCGTGGGATTTGTTCGGTTCATGCTGGGCTATGCGGCTCGACAGCAGGGTCTTCTCCGAAGGGGTCAGCCAATGGGCGTCTTCGATGCGGTCCTTGAGCAGGGTCAGCACCAGCAAACCGAGGCCGATGCAGGGTACGCCGCCAAGCAGGAACAGCCAGTGCCAGCCACGCATGTCCATCACGCCATCGAGGTGCTCCAGCACCAATCCGGAGAACGGTGCACCGACCAGGCCTGCGAAGGCCGACGCCAGGAACAGCATCGAGGTGATACGGCCGCGATAGTGCTGCGGGAACCACAATGTCAGGTAGTACAGAACGCCCGGCGCAAAACCGGCTTCCATCGCGCCGATCACGAAGCGCAGCACGTAGAACTGCCATTCGCTGTTGACGAACACCATCAACGCGGTGGCCAGGCCCCAGGACATCATGATCCGGGCGATCCAGCGGCGCGCGCCGACCTTGTACAGCATCATGTTGCTGGGCACTTCGAAGATCACGTAGCCGACCACGAACAGCCCGGCGCCAAGGCCATAGGCGGTGTCGCTCAGGCTCAGGTCGGCCTGCAGCTGGAACTTGGCGAAGCTGATGTTGATGCGGTCGAAGAAGGCGAACAGGTAGCAGACCATGATCAGCGGCATCAACCGCCAGGCGACCTTGCTGACCAGGGCTTTTTCTTCGTCGTGGCTGACGGCCGGGTTCGCCCCGGCCTCCATTGCATTGAGGCTCATAGCGTTTCTCCAGGTGGACTTCCCGTGGGGTGTCCGGATTGTTTTTGTTGTCTGGTAAATGTTCGTTTTTGGGCGTTCCCTGTAGGAGCGAGCATGCTCGCGATGAACCTGAGATCGCCGCTGGGTGTCAGGCCGCCAGCGTTATCGTTCACGACCATCGCGAGCGTGCTCGCTCCTACAGGTACAGGGGTTCAGGAAGGCACGGGATGCAGATCGCAATTACGCCCCGCCTTGGCCAGCTGGCCGGGCACTTCGTGGCCGAGCAGCGCTGGCAGTCCTCGGGACAACTTCAACAGCAGCGGCAGATCGATGCCGGTGTGAATGCCCACTTCATCGCACAGGTTGACCAGATCTTCGGTGCAGATATTGCCCGAAGCCCCGGGCGCGAACGGGCAACCGCCGAGCCCACCCAGGGCGGCGTCGAACCGTCGGGCGCCAGCCTCATAAGCGGCCAGCACGTTGCACAGGCCAAGGCCGCGGGTGTTATGGAAATGCAGGGTCAGGTCCGCTGGCGATACCCGTTGCAACACTCGCCGCACCAGACGATCCACCTGCCGCGGGTTGGCCATACCGGTGGTGTCGGCCAGGGTGATGCCAGCGATGCCAAGTTCCTGATAGGCCTCGACGATCTGCAACACCCGGTCCTCATCGATCCGGCCTTCGAACGGACAGCCGAACGTGGTGGCGATGCTGGCGTTTAGTCGCACCGGTTCACCCTGCACGAACTGGACGATTTCACCGAAGGCGGCCAGCGAATCCTCACACCGCATGCGCATGTTGGCCATGTTGTGGGTCTGGCTGGCGGACATCACCAGATTCAGCTCGTCGGCGCTGCAGGCCAATGCCCGCTGCGCACCCTTGAGATTGGGGATCAGCGCAACGTAGATCACCCCCGGTTGGCGGGTGATGCCCTTGAACACCAGCTCGCCGTCGCGCAGCGCCGGAATGGCCTTGGGCGAAACGAACGAGCCGCCTTCGATGCGGCTGAATCCGGCCAGGGACAGTTGATCGATCAGGGCGATCTTGTCGACGGTTTCGACCCAGGTCGGCTCGATCTGCAAGCCGTCGCGGGGGGAGACTTCCTGAACGATCAGGCTATCGGAGTAATCAGTGATCATTGCACCACTCCTTCGACTCTCAGGCGTTCGATGTCGGCCACCGTCAGGCCCAGTTGCGTGAGGACCGAGTCAGTGTGCTGACCCAGACCGGGGCCGGACCAGTTCACGCCGCCCGGGGTTTCCGAGAGCTTGGGCACGATGCCCGGCATCTTCACCGTGGCGCCGCCCGGCAGCTCGGCATTGAGCAGCATGTCACGGGCCTGATAGTGCGGATCGGCGACGATGTCGGCCACCGAATAGATGCGGCCGGCCGGCACTTCAGCCGCTTCCAGCGCCGCCAGTACGTCGTCGATCGGCAAGCTGCTGGTCCAGTGGGTGATTGCCGCGTCGAGCAGATTGCTCTGGGCCGCACGCCCGTCGTTGTGGGCGAATTCCGGCGCTTCGGCCAGATCCGCGCGGCCGATGGTGTGCATCAAACGACGATAAATCGGATCGCTGTTGCCGGCGATGACCACGTAGGCGCCGTCCGCCGTGAGGTAGGTGTTGGACGGTGCGATGCCCGGCAAGGCGCCGCCGGTGCGCTCGCGGACATGGCCGAGCATGTCGTATTCCGGCACCAGGCTTTCCATGACGTTGAACACGCTTTCGGCCAGGGACACATCGACGATCTGCCCGACGCCCTGCCCGGTCTTGACCCGCAGCAGCGACATCAGCGCGCCGATCACCGCGTGCAGCGAGGCCAGCGAATCGCCGAGGCTGACGCCCACCCGCGCCGGTGGTGTACCGGGGGTGCCGGTGGTGTAGCGGATGCCGCCCATGGCCTCGCCGATGGCACCGAAGCCGGGACGATCACGGTAGGGGCCGGTCTGGCCATAGCCCGAGATACGCACCAGGGTCAGGTTGGGGTTCAGGGCGTGCAGCACGTCCCAGCCCAGGCCGAGTTTTTCCAGCGCACCGGGGCGCAGGTTTTCGATCAGCACGTCGGCGCTGGTTGCCAGTTGCTTGACCAGTTCGATGCCTTCGGCGGATTTGAGGTTCAGTGCCAGGGACTTCTTGTTGCGCGATTGCAGGTACCACCACAGCGAGGTGCCTTCGTGCAGCTTGCGCCATTTGCGCAGGGGATCACCCTGGCCCATGGCTTCGATCTTGATCACCTCGGCGCCGAACTCGGCGAGCATGCGCGCGGCGAACGGCGCGGCGATCAGCGTGCCGATTTCGATCACTTTGATCGCACTCAAGGGGGCAGTCATCGCGGGGTACCTCTTGTTCTTGGAATATGTGCCAAGGCTAGAGGACAGGTGCCCGGGGAATCCAACCTTCAGTTGGCAACGAGCGTTCGCGAAATGCGAACGCCTGGGGAAATGTCTGTAGTCTTCAGTCCGCTATCGCGGGCAAGCCCGCTCCCACAGGGATTTTCGCCACACCGCAGATCCTTTGTGGGAGCGGGCTTGCCCGCGATGAGGCCAGCAAAATCAACCGTGATCTTTCAGGCCTCTCCACGCAAATGCTCAAACAACATCCGACTCACCGGCGACAACAACGCCTCATCCCGCACCACCAGAATCAACGCCCGATCCGACCAGTCATCGGTCAACGGCACCGCATGCAGCCCCAGCGCCCGACCGAACAACTCATAAGCCCGCTGCGGCAACACGCCAATGCCCATGTTGGCCTGGATCATCCGGCACATCGCGTCGAACCCGGGAACATGAATGCGCACCCGCAACATTCTGCCCGCCTGACGCGCCGCCGAATGCGTGCGCATGTTGATGGAGCTGGCCGCATGCAAGCCGACGAAATCACTGTCCAGAGTATCGGCGAACGCCAGGCTCGAGCGGCTGGCCAAGGGGTGGTCGGGCAGCATCAGCACCATCAGTTTGTCCTGACGATAAAGCACGCTGTGCAGGCCCTTGGTGTCGCTGTCGATGGAGCAGATGCCGAGGTCGGCCACGCCATCGAGCACCCCTTGAATCACCCCGGAACTGGGCCGTTCCTCAAGGTCGGTCTTGACCTGCGGATGCCGCTCGGAAAAGTCCCGCAGGTCCTCCGGCAGGAACTGAATAATCGCCGAAAGGTTGGCCAGCATCCGCACATAACCGCGCACACCATGACTGTGCTCGCCCAGCTCCAGGCCCATTTTCTCGACGTTGAACAGCATCTGCCGGGCATGGTGCAGCAGCGTTTCGCCGGCGGGCGTCAGGGTCATGCCCTTGGCCTGACGCACGAACAGGCTGATGCCCAGCGCCTCCTCCAGCTCCATCAAGCGCTTGCTCGCCGCCGACACCGCAATCGCCTCGCGCGCGGCGGCACGGGTCAGGGTGCCCTCCTCGTGGACGGCGACAAACAGTTGCAGGGTGATCAGGTCGAGGCGGCGGATCAGGCTTTTCTGCAGCATGGGGGGCTCGGTGGTGGCGACTCAGGCAAGGTTGCAGCATAGCGTTCTTCGTTTGCGCAGTGGCAGGTCGCACGCGGCTCGCCGTGATAAAGTCGCCGCCCATCAGACCTTTTGCCTTGAGACTGTGACCGCAATGACCGATTTCCTGGATGTCGACGCCCACCTTGAAGACTGGAACACCTTGCGCGACAGCGCTGCGTTCGCCGGCTTGCTGGTGGGCAACGGCGCCAGCCGCGCGGTGTGGGACGATTTTGGTTATGAGTCGCTGTTCGAGAACGCTCGTACCGTCGAGGAAAAGCCCCTGAGCCCGTCCGAGCTGAGCGTGTTCGATGCGCTGCAGACCCGCAGTTTCGAGCAGGTGCTGAGCGAGCTGAAGGCCACCAGTCGGGTCAACAAGGCCCTGGCAGTCAGCTCCGCCGCGCCGCGCAACCGTTACTACGCGATCAAGGAAGCGCTGATTAACAGCGTGCATGCGGTGCATATTCCGTGGCGCCTGATCGAAGCCTCGACGCTGGCGACGATCAACCGGGAACTGGCCAGCTATCGCACGGTATTCACCACCAACTACGACCTGCTCAACCACTGGGCGATCCAGCATCAGGCGGATGTGATCAGCGATCTTTTCGAGGGTGCGGAACCGTCCTTCGACCTCAGCGGCACGGCCACTGACAAGACCCGTTTGCTGTACCTGCACGGCGGCCTGCATCTGGTGCGCAATCAGGACGGCACGGCGCGCCGGATGATGTCCACCGAGGGCACGCTGCTGGGCAATTTCGCCATCAACAACACCATCAAGACCCTCGATGACGTGCCGCTGTTCGTCAACGAAGGGTCGAGTGCGGACAAGCTCAAGACCATCCGCAGCTCGGATTACCTGTCGTTCTGCTACGAGCAACTGCTGGGGCATGGCGATGGCTTGTGCATTTTCGGTCATGCCCTGGGCGAGCAGGACAGCCACATCGTGCATGCCCTGCGCCAGGGGAAACCGAAGGTGCTGGCGATTTCGATCTACCCGCGCAGTCAGGCGTTTATCCAGCATCAGAAGCGGCATTACGCGAAGCTGTTCGACGGCACCGGGGTTGAGTTGCGGTTTTTTGATTCCAAGACCCATGCGCTCGGTAGCCCGAAGCTGGCGGTGCCGGTCGAGGTTTAGTGGCGCCTTGAGGACGCCTTCGCGAGCAAGCCCGCTCCCACATTTTCACCGCGTTCGTCTGACCGACGCGGTCAACTGTGGGAGCGGGCTTGCTCGCGAAGCTTTTGAAGACGGCTCATTCCTCCGCGCTATGCACCACCACCAGCAACTGCGCCTGAACCTCCCCCACCGAACGAATGCGATGCGGCTTCTGTGAATTGAAATGCAGCGCATCGCCCCGGCTGAGCAGCACCCGCTCGCTGACGAAGTCCACTTCCACCTGCCCTTCGTGGACAAACAGAAACTCCTCTCCCAGGTGTTCCTTGAAGGTTTTGTCGCTGAATTCCGTCGGCGGATAGATGATGAACGGCAGCAGGCTGCGCTCGCTGACCTGATGGGCCAGCACCGCGTAACCCGGGTTGCTGTCGCTGGCACCCAGAGGCTGACGCTCGTGACTGCGCACCAGGCTGTAGCTGTCCAGGCTGACGTTGTCCTCGGAAAACAGCTCCTCGACCTTCACGTTCAGGGCCTTGGCCAATTTCAGCGCCGCCGCGATCGACGGCGTGTTCAAGCCGCGTTCGACCTTCGACAGATAGCTCTTGGTCATGCCCGATTGTTCGGCCAAGGCCTCGAGAGTCACGCCAAGTTTTTTTCTCAATAATTTCAAACGGATAGACATTTGGAGCGATTAATCCATCAAGGAGGTGACGAATTGTCCTTGCTCATGACACAATGTGTCATATAGCATCTTTCGTGTCATCTGCATGACCCAACCAAAGAGGACACCGATATGGCCAAGACATTAGCACTGCCCAAAGATCAACTGGTCAAGCAAGCGCTCAGCCAGATGCAAAACACTCTGGCGGATAATACGTGGACCGACCGGCAAAAGCTGGCCCTGACCTGCCGCATTCTGTTCGAGAACGGCCATGATTCCGGCCTTGCCGGGCAGATCACCTCACGCGGCCCGCAGCCAGGTACCTATTACACTCAACAGTTGGGTCTGGGTTTCGACGAAATCACCGCGAGCAACCTGCTGCTGGTCAACGAAGACCTGGAAGTGCTCGAAGGCCACGGCATGCCGAACCCGGCCAACCGTTTTCATAGCTGGGTCTACCGCGCCCGCCCGGATGTGAACTGCATCATTCACACCCACCCGACCCACGTCGCGGCGCTATCGATGCTGGAAGTACCGCTGCAGATTTCCCACATGGACCTCTGCCCGCTTTACGAAGACTGCGCGTTTCTCGAAGGCTGGCCGGGAGTGCCGGTGGGTAACGAGGAAGGTGATCTGATTGCCGGCGCCCTGGGCGACAAACGCGCGGTGCTGCTTTCCCACCACGGCCAGTTGTCCACTGGCAGCACCATCGAGGAGGCCTGTGTGATCGCCCAACTGATCGAGCGCGCCGCCAAGCTGCAGTTGCTGGCCATGAGTGCCGGGACCATCAAGCCGATCATTCCCGAACTCGGCCGCGAAGCCCATGACTGGATCGCCCGGCCCAAGCGTCACGCCGCCGCGTTCAACTACTACGCCCGGCAGAATCTGCGTCGTCACGCCGATTGCCTGAACTGATCCCAGCCCCTTTTCAACGGAGAATCCCTTATGTCCAGCGCAAACATTCACGGCATCATCGGCTACACCATCACCCCGTTCACCGCCAATGGCGAAGGCGTCGACCTTGACGCACTCGGGCGTTCCATCGACCGTCTGATCGAGGGCGGCGTGCATTCCATCGCACCGCTGGGCAGCACCGGCGAAGGCGCTTACTTGAGCGATGTGGAATGGGATCAGGTCGCCGAGTTCAGCATCAAGCACGTGGCGAAGCGCGTGCCGACCATCGTCAGCGTCTCTGACCTGACCACCGCCAAGGCCGTGCGTCGCGCCCGCTTCGCCGAAGCCCACGGCGCCGACGTGGTGATGGTATTGCCAACCTCGTACTGGAAACTCAGCGAGGCGGAAATCCTCGCCCACTACCGCGCGATCGGCGACAGCATCGGCGTGCCTATCATGCTCTACAACAACCCGGCCACCAGTGGCACCGACATGTCCGTGGACCTGATTCTGCGCATCGTCAAGGCGGTGGAAAACGTGACCATGGTCAAGGAGAGCACCGGGGACATCCAGCGCATGCATCAACTGCAACGCTTGGGCGAAGGCCAGGTGCCGTTCTACAACGGCTGCAATCCGCTGGCGCTGGAAGCCTTCGCCGCCGGAGCGAAAGGCTGGTGCACGGCGGCGCCGAACCTGATCCCGCAGCTCAATCTGGATTTGTATGACGCGGTGCTGGCCAACGATCTGGGCAAAGCGCGGGAGCTGTTCTATCGCCAGCTGCCGCTGCTGGATTTCATCCTCAAGGGCGGCTTGCCGGCGACGATCAAGGCGGGTCTGCGTCAGACCGGGCTGGAAGCGGGTAATCCGCGGTTGCCGGTGTTCCCGTTGGGTGAGGCGGGTTGCGAGCAGTTGCAGGGTTTGCTGGCGGCGCTGCGCTGAAAATCCGGATCCGCCGCCAGCCACAAGGTTGGCGGCGGGTCAGGTGCAGTCGATCAGAGCGACAGCAGAGTCTTGTCCTTGATCACTTTGGTCGGGCCGTTGGCCTTCACGGCGGCGATGCCTTTTTCCATGGCGGACGCCGAGGAGTAGGACTCGCTGCTACCGATGATCTCGTGGTTGCCGGCCTTGAGGTTGAAGTAAGGATGGCCATCCCTGGTGGTCTTCTTCTCGTAGCGTTCGTCCAGGGGGCTGTTGGCCTGGACCGATGCGATGCCTTTGTCGGCCGCGGCATGGGTGGTGTACAGCTCGCTGCTCAGAATGGTCTCAGCGTTGGCCGCCTTGAGCACGAAACGGAATTGGCCGTTGCTGCTTTTGCTGACTTCGTACCAGCCGGACATGCTTTATCTCCTGGGCGATTGAGGGGTGTGCGCTTCAGAGTAAAGACCAGCCTATTGTTTCTGTCGCCAGTTCCGGCCCCTTCGCGAGCAAGCCCGCTCCCACAATGGATTGATGTACACAAATCCACTGTGGGAGCGGGCTTGCCCGCGAAGAGGCCATCAGCGTCGACACAAAACCCTCTACTTCACCACCGCCCGCACCACCGACAACTCTTTCGCTGCCACCCGCCGCTGACTCAGATACCGCGTACAACTCACCCGCAGGAACGAAGCAAAATTCACCACCTCCCCGCGATAGTCCATCACCTCTTCATACAGCTTGGCGATCAACTGGTTGGTGGTCATGCCATCGACTTCGGCGATCTCGCTGAGGATGTCCCAGAACTGATTCTCCAGGCGCAGGGTGGTCACAACACCGCAGATGCGCAGCGAGCGGGAGCGCGATTCGTAGAGAATCGGGTCGGCTTTGACGTAGAGCTCGCACATGGGCGGGTCCTCGTTACAGGGTGATTTTGGTGCCCAGCAAACCGAGGAAACCGGCGAGCCAGCTCGGGTGGGCAGGCCAGGCCGGCGCGGTGGCCAGATTGCCCTGAACATGACCGTCCGTCACCGGGATGTCGATGAACGTACCGCCGGCCAGGCGAACTTCCGGCGCACAGGCGGGATACGCGCTGCACTCGCGGCCTTCCAGTACGCCGGCCGCGGCGAGCAATTGCGCGCCGTGGCAGACGGCGGCGATCGGTTTGCCGGCCTTGTCGAAGGCGCGCACCAGTTCCAGGACCTTGTCGTTCAGGCGCAGGTACTCCGGCGCACGGCCGCCGGGGATCAGCACGGCGTCGTAATCTGCTTCCCTGACCTTGGCGAAGTCGAAGTTCAGGGCAAACAGGTGGCCGGGTTTTTCGCTGTAGGTCTGGTCGCCCTCGAAGTCGTGGATGGCCGTGCGCACGGTCTGGCCGGCGGTCTTGTCCGGGCACACGGCGTGCACCGTATGGCCGACCATCAACAGCGCCTGGAACGGCACCATCACTTCATAGTCTTCGACGTAATCGCCGACCAGCATCAGAATTTTTTTCGCGGCCATGGGAGGACTCCTTTGGGATTTTGCACGGGGAGTATTCAAGGTAGTCCTTATCCGGTGGGGCGGGTAATAACCGCCTACTACGCACAACGCGAACGTAAACCTGTGGCGAGGGGGCTCGCCCCCGTTGGACTGCGCA
>NZ_JAIQWX010000053.1 GCF_020164475.1 Pseudomonas sp. REP124
GACGACGTTTCTGTAGGCGCGAGGCTTGCCCGCGAAGCTTTTCAATGGATCGATAGCCACATAACAATGTGTTCGATAATCGAACATTTAGTCGATTATCGGATTGTTCAAGGTTTTTCACAGGCTTAATCTTCAGTGACTGCGGCGCTGCGCATCGGCGCCTTTTTCCACTGTCGGTTAACAACAAATGGGAGCCTGCCCCAATGGCTGAGATTCTTTCGCTGCACGACGCGGTGAAGCAATTCGTGAACGACGGCGATACCGTTGCGCTCGAAGGCTTCACTCACCTGATCCCGACGGCGGCGGGTCACGAAATCATTCGTCAGGGCAAGAAAGACCTGACCCTGGTACGGATGACGCCTGACCTGATCTACGACCAGTTGATCGGTGCCGGTTGTGCTCGCAAGCTGATTTTCTCCTGGGGCGGCAACCCGGGCGTTGGTTCCCTGCACCGTCTGCGTGACGCCGTCGAGAAGCAGTGGCCGCACGCCATGGAAATCGAAGAACACAGCCATGCCGACCTGGCCAACGCCTACGTCGCCGGTGCTTCCGGCCTGCCATTCGCAGTCCTGCGCGCCTACGCCGGTTCCGACCTGCCGAAGGTCAACCCGCTGATCAAGTCCGTTACCTGCCCGTTCACCGGCGAAGTGCTGGCCGCCGTGCCTTCGGTGCGCCCGGACGTCACCGTGATCCACGCGCAGAAAGCCGACCGCAAGGGCAACGTGCTGTTGTGGGGCATTCTCGGTGTGCAGAAAGAAGCCGCGCTGGCTGCCAAGCGTTGCATCGTCACCGTTGAAGAAATAGTCGACGACCTCAAGGCACCGATGAACTCCTGCGTGCTGCCGACCTGGGCCCTGAGCGCGGTCTGCCACGTACCGGGCGGCGCGCATCCGTCCTACGCCCACGGTTACAACGAGCGTGACAACCGTTTCTACCAGGCCTGGGACCCGATTGCCCGCGACCGTGAAACCTTCACCGCGTGGATCAATGAATACATCCATGGCAGCGCTGACTTCAGCGAGTTCAAGGCCAAACTGGCCGCCGCTTCGGAGGCGAAGTAATGACTTACACCACCAATGAAATGATGACCGTCGCCGCTGCCCGTCGCCTGAAGAACGGCTCGGTATGCTTCGTGGGCATCGGCCTGCCATCGAAAGCGGCCAACCTGGCGCGCCTGACGTCCTCGCCTGACGTGGTGCTGATCTACGAATCGGGCCCGATCGGCGCCAAGCCGAGCGTGTTGCCACTGTCGATCGGTGACGGTGAGCTGGCGGAAACCGCCGACACCGTGGTGCCGACGGGCGAGATTTTCCGCTACTGGCTGCAGGGCGGTCGCATCGACGTCGGTTTCCTCGGCGCTGCTCAGGTCGACCGTTTCGGCAACATCAACACCACCGTGGTCGGTGATTACCACTCGCCGAAAGTCCGTCTGCCGGGCGCCGGCGGTGCACCGGAGATCGCCGGTTCCGCCAAGAGCGTGCTGATCATCCTCAAGCAGTCGGCGCGTTCGTTCGTCGACAAGCTGGACTTCATCACCTCGGTCGGTCACGGCGAAGGCGGCGACTCGCGCAAGCGTCTCGGCCTGCCGGGCGCAGGTCCGGTGGGGATCATCACCGACCTGTGCACCATGGAGCCGGAAGCCGGCACCAATGAATTCGTGGTTACCGCACTGCATCCGGGCGTGACCCGCGAGCAAGTGACCGCCGCCACCGGCTGGCCGATCCGTTTCGCCGACAGCGTCGAAGTCACCGCCGAGCCGACCGACGTCGAGCTGACCGCGCTGCGTGACCTGGAAGCCCGTACCGCCGCGGCCCACGGCCAAGCACCTGGAGAAGCGTGATGCGCGAGGTTTATATCTGCGACGCGATTCGCACCCCCATCGGCCGTTTCGGCGGTGGCCTGTCGGCGGTTCGCGCTGACGATCTGGCCGCCGTGCCGATCAAGGCTTTGATGGAACGCAATCCGTCGGTGGACTGGACGGCAGTGGACGAGGTGTTCCTCGGCTGCGCCAACCAGGCCGGTGAAGATAACCGCAACGTGGCCCGTATGGCGCTGCTGCTGGCGGGCCTGCCGGAAACCATTCCGGGCGTGACCCTCAACCGTCTCTGCGCTTCGGGCATGGATGCGATCGGTACCGCCTTCCGCGCCATCGCCAGCGGCGAAATGGAACTGGCGATCGCCGGCGGCGTCGAGTCGATGTCTCGCGCACCGTTCGTGATGGGCAAGGCCGATGCCTCGTTCTCGCGCAACATGAAGCTGGAAGACACCACCATCGGCTGGCGTTTCATCAACCCGCTGATGAAAGCCCAGTACGGCGTGGACGCGATGCCGCAGACCGCCGACAACGTGGCCGATGACTACAAGGTCTCCCGCGCCGACCAGGACGCTTTCGCCCTGCGCAGTCAGCAACGCACCGCCGTGGCTCAGGCCGCCGGCTTCTTCGCCGAAGAAATCGTCGAAGTGCGCATTGCCCACAAAAAGGGTGAAACCGTGGTCAGCCAGGACGAACATCCTCGCGCCGACACCACCCTGGAAGCCCTGACCAAGCTCAAGCCGGTCAACGGCCCTGACAAGACCGTCACCGCCGGTAACGCTTCCGGTGTGAACGACGGTGCGGCGGCGCTGATCCTGGCTTCGGCTGAAGCGGTGAAGAAACACGGTCTGACCGCCCGCGCGAAAGTGCTGGGCATGGCCAGCGCCGGTGTTGCGCCGCGCGTCATGGGCATTGGTCCCGTGCCAGCCGTACGCAAGCTGACCGAACGCCTGGGTGTGGCTGTCAGCGATTTCGACGTAATCGAACTCAACGAAGCCTTCGCCAGCCAGGGCCTGGCCGTGCTGCGTGAACTGGGCATCGCCGACGATGCGCCGCAGGTCAACCCGAACGGTGGCGCCATCGCCCTGGGCCATCCGCTGGGCATGAGCGGTGCGCGCCTGGTGCTGACGGCGCTGCATCAGCTCGAGAAGACCGGCGGCAAGAAAGGTCTGGCGACCATGTGTGTGGGTGTCGGTCAGGGCCTGGCCCTGGCGATTGAGCGCGTGTGATGCCTGAAAGGTGTTCTTCAATGACTGAAGAACACCCCATTCCCTACTGTGGGAGCGAGCCTGCTCGCGATTGCGGTGTGTCAGCCAGCATTGATGTGACTGGTGTACCGCCATCGCGAGCAGGCTCGCTCCCACAAGGAATCTCCACCAAGGGATTGGTGAAGGGAAATGTGTTGCAGATCCATCTGTGGAACGGGACTGTTGCAAAGTATGTCTAGACTCTCACTGTCCCCATTGAGTGAAAAACAATGACAACCCCAACTGCTACTACAGCCCTATATACCGGCGAAGAGCGCAGCAAACGGATCTTCGCGATTGTCGGCGCCTCGTCCGGCAACCTGGTCGAATGGTTCGACTTTTACGTCTACGCCTTCTGCGCGATCTATTTCGCGCCGGCCTTCTTCCCGTCCGACAACCCCACGGTCCAGCTGGTCAATACCGCGGGCGTGTTCGCCGCCGGCTTCCTGATGCGACCGATTGGCGGCTGGATCTTCGGCCGCGTCGCGGACAAGCACGGGCGCAAGAATTCGATGTTGATCTCGATTCTGATGATGTGTTTCGGCTCGCTGCTCATCGCCTGCCTGCCGACCTACAACAGCATCGGGGTCTGGGCGCCGGTGCTGCTGCTGTTCGCCCGTCTGCTCCAGGGCCTGTCGGTGGGAGGCGAGTACGGCACCACCGCGACCTACATGAGCGAAGTCGCCCTCAAGGGCCAGCGCGGTTTCTTCGCCTCGTTCCAGTACGTGACTCTAATCGGCGGGCAGCTGCTGGCAGTGTTGGTGGTGGTGATCCTGCAGCAGTTCCTCTCCGAGGATGAGCTGCGTGCCTACGGCTGGCGGATTCCATTTGTAGTAGGGGCCTGTGCAGCACTGATTTCGCTGTTTCTTCGTCGTTCGCTCAAAGAAACCACCAGCAAGGAAATGCGTGAAAACAAGGACGCCGGCAGCATCAGCGCGCTGTTTCGCGATCACAAGGCGGCGTTCATCACCGTGCTGGGTTACACCGCCGGTGGCTCACTGATTTTCTACACCTTCACCACTTACATGCAGAAGTACCTCGTGAACACTGCTGGCATGCACGCGAAGACCGCCAGTTACATCATGACCGGCGCGCTTTTTCTCTATATGTGCATGCAGCCGCTTTTCGGCATGCTCGCCGACAAGATCGGCCGGCGTAACTCGATGCTCTGGTTCGGTGCCCTCGGGACGTTGTGCACAGTGCCGATTTTGCTCAGCCTTAAAAGTGTCAGCAGTCCGTTCGTGGCCTTCGTGCTGATCACCCTGGCCCTGGCGATCGTCAGTTTTTACACCTCGATCAGCGGCCTGGTAAAAGCCGAAATGTTCCCGCCGGAAGTGCGCGCACTGGGTGTGGGCCTGGCGTATGCGGTGGCGAACGCGATCTTCGGTGGCTCGGCGGAATACGTGGCCCTGAGCCTCAAGGCCGGCGGCATGGAAAACTCCTTCTACTGGTACGTGACCGTGATGATGGCGATTGCCTTCCTCTTCAGCCTGCGTCTGCCGAAACAGGCCAAGTACCTGCACCACGACCTTTGATCTTTACGCGGGCCTCACGGCCCGCGCCTCCAGGGACTGTTTATGAACCAGCGACCGGGCAATCAATTGTTCGATGCCTATTTCACTGCCCGCGATATGCGTGACGTATTCAGCGATCAGGGCCGGGTCCAGGCCATGCTCGATTTCGAAGCGGCGCTGGCCCGGGCCGAAGCACGGGTCGGGCTGATTCCGCAAAGCGCCGTGGCTCCCATCGAAGCTGCCTGCCAGGCCGGGCATTTCGACTTTGCCGCCCTTGGCGAAGCGATCGCCATTGCCGGCAACTCGGCGATTCCGCTGGTCAAGGCACTGGGCAAGCTGATCGCGGGCAACGATGCCGAAGCCGAACGTTATGTGCATTTGGGCGCGACCAGCCAGGACGTGATGGACAGCGGTCTGGTGCTGCAACTGCGCCAGGCGCTGGAGCTGATCGACAGCGATCTGGCGCAGCTGGGGCAAACTCTCGCGGCACAGGCCCAGCGCCATGCGGCGACACCGCTGGCCGGGCGTACCTGGCTGCAGCATGCGACGCCGGTGACCCTCGGCATGAAGATCGCCGGCTGGCTGGGGGCGGTGACCCGCAGCCGTCAACGCCTGCAAGAACTCAAGCCGCGCCTGCTGGTGCTGCAATTCGGCGGCGCCTCCGGGACTCTCGCGGCTCTCGGTGACAAGGCAATGCCAATCGCCCAAGCGCTCGCTGAAGAGTTGCAACTGACCTTGCCCGATCAGCCTTGGCACACCCAACGTGATCGGCTGGTGGAGTTCGGCTCGGTGCTTGGCTTGATCGCCGGCAGTCTCGGCAAACTCGGTCGCGACATCAGCCTGTTGATGCAAACCGAAGCCGGTGAGGTGTTCGAGCCTTCGGCACCGGGCAAGGGCGGTTCCTCGACCATGCCGCACAAACGCAACCCGGTGGGTGCTGCGGTGCTGATCGGCGCGGCGACCCGCGTTCCCGGTCTGCTGTCGACCCTGTTCAGCGCCATGCCCCAGGAGCACGAGCGCAGCCTGGGCCTGTGGCACGCCGAGTGGGAAACCCTGCCGGAAATCTGCTGCCTGGTATCCGGCAGCCTCAAGCAGGCGCTGCTGGTGGCCGCTGGCCTGGAAGTGGATGCCGAGCGCATGGCGCGCAACCTCGACCTGACCCAGGGCCTGGTGCTCGCCGAAGCGGTGAGCATCGTCCTGGCGCAGCGGGTAGGGCGCGACACCGCGCATCATCTGCTGGAGCAATGCTGCAAACGCGCCGTGGCCGAACAGCGCCATCTGCGCGCGGTGCTCGGCGACGAGCCGCAAGTGACCGCCGAACTGTCTTCGGCCGAACTCGATCATCTGCTGGACCCCGCCCATTACCTCGGCCAGGCCCGTACCTGGGTCGAGCGAGCGGTGGCTGAACATTCTGCATTGACTGCCTGAAGGAGATTGCTGTGGCTTTCGTACAACTCGCCGATGGCGAACTGCATTACCAACTCGATGGTCCGGTAGATGCGCCGGTACTGGTGCTGTCCAACTCCCTGGGTACCGACCTGCACATGTGGGACGCGCAGATTGCGGCGTTCAGCGAGCATTTTCGCGTGCTGCGTTTCGATACCCGCGGCCACGGCAAGTCCCTGGTGACCCCGGGGCCTTACACCATCGAGCAGCTGGGCCACGACGTGCTGGCGCTGCTGGACGCCCTGCACATCGAGCGCGCGCATTTCTGCGGGCTGTCCATGGGCGGCCTGATCGGCCAGTGGCTGGGCATCAATGCAGGCTCGCGTCTGAACAAGCTGATCGTCTGCAACACTGCAGCGAAGATCGCCGATCCTTCGGTGTGGAACCCGCGTATCGAAACCGTCCTGCGTGACGGTGCGGCAGCCATGGTGGCGCTGCGTGATGCGTCGATCGCGCGCTGGTTCACCCCGGATTTCTCGGCGGCCAATCCTGCAGTAGCCAAGCGCATTACCGACATGCTGGCGGCCACGTCGCCGCAGGGTTATGCGGCCAACTGCGCGGCCGTGCGCGATGCCGATTTCCGCGATCAGCTATCGGCGATCAAGGCGCCGCTGCTGGTGATTGCCGGTACTGAAGACGCCGTGACGCCACCGTCTGGCGGGCACTTCATTCAGGAGCGCGTGGCCGGTTCCGAGTACGCCGAGTTCTACGCCGCGCACCTGTCCAATGTTCAGGCCGACGCCGCGTTCAGCGAGCGCGTCCTGGCCTTCCTGACGGCGCTTTGAGGGATATTTCGTGGACGAGAAACAACGCTATGACGAAGGTCTGAAGGTTCGCCGCGAAGTATTGAGCGATGCCCACGTCGACCGCAGCCTGAGTACCCTGACCGAGTTCAACTCGGAGTTCCAGGAGATGATCACCCGTCACGCCTGGGGCGACATCTGGACCCGCCCGGGCCTGCCGCGCCACACCCGCAGCCTGATCACCATCGCCATGCTGATCGGCATGAACCGCGAAGGCGAACTCAAACTGCACCTGCGTGCCGCCGCCAACAATGGGGTGAGCCGTGGGGAGATCAAGGAAGTGATCATGCAGAGCGCGATCTACTGCGGGATCCCGGCGGCCAATGCCACGTTCCACCTGGCGGAGTCGGTGTGGGATGAGTTGGGGACAGAGTCGCGGGAGTGAATCCGGTGATTTTGTGGTGCCTTTGCTGACGTCATCGCGAGCAGGCTCGCTCCCACAAGTTGATCGGTGTGAACACAGGTATTGTGTTCACTGAAGATCCCCTGTGGGAGCGAGCCTGCTCGCGATAGCGGTATTGAGGTTTACAACAGGCTGATCGGATAGCTGATGATCAGCCGGTTCTCATCGAACTCGTTGTTGCTGTAATCCCGGCGCATGGTCGAGTTGCGCCATTTCACGTTCAAGTCCTTCAGCGCACCGCTCTGCACGGTGTAGCCCAGTTCGCTTTCCCGTCCCCATTCCTTGCCGTCGGTAATGCTGCCGGTGTGCACGTTATCGCCACTGATATAGCGGTTCATCAGGGTCAGGCCCGGTACGCCCAAGGCGACGAAGTTGTAGTCGTGGCGTACCTGCCAGGACTTCTCCCGGGCGTTGTCGTAGCTGGAGTTGTAGCTGTCGTTGGCCAAGGTGCCGCCGCTGGTGCCGTTGACCCGCATCCAGGCTGTCGCCGGTGAGTTTTTGCAGGCCGACGTAGAAGGTGTTGCCGCCGTATTTGGCCGAGAACAGGCCGTACATTGTCTTGTTGTCCAGGTCGCCGGCGCGGGCGCTGCCATCATCCTTGCCGTAGAAGAACCCGAGGTTGGCGCCCAGGGTCCAGTCGCCGATCGGTTGGCTGTGGGTCAGGTTGATGAATTGCTGGCTGTAGATGTCCTTCAGTTCGGCGTTCCACACACCGATCTGGGTGCGCTTTTCGTTGAACAGGTATTCGCCGCCCTGGAAGTTGAAACGGTCGGAGGTGAACGCCGCTTTGCCGGTCATCGACATGTCGTCCATGCTGCTGTCGTCGCGCGGGCTGTTCTGGCGGAACTGGCCACCATAAAGCGTCAGGCCGGCGATTTCCTTCGAGGTGATCTGCCCGCCGCGGAAGGTCTGCGGCAGGGAGCGGCCGTCGTCGGAGCGCAGGATCGGCAGCACCGGCATCCATTCGCCGACTTTCACTTCGGTCTGCGACAAGCGGGCCTTGAACGCGACGTTGGTGCGACCGTAGTTGTTCGCCGGGCGCCCGTCGCCATCCAGCGGCAGCAGTTGCGTGCCACCGGTGCCTTTGCCGCCGTCGAGCTTCACCGAATACAGCCCCAGCACGTCCATGCCGAAGCCGACGGTGCCCTGGGTAAAGCCGGACTTGGCGTCGAGGATGAAGCTTTGCGTCCACTCTTCAGCCTTGCCCTGAGCCTTGGTCGGGTTGGTGAAGTTGCGGTTGATGTAGAAGTTGCGCAGGTTCAGGTTGACCTTCGCGCCTTCGACAAAGCCTGACTCTTCGGCCTGGGCGGGCAGGGCGGCGCTGGCCAGGGCGACGGCAATCAGGCCGGGAACGAAATACGGTGTGGTGGAAGGCGTCATGGGCTCGGGGCTCTCTAATTCTTCGGGATGAAACGGGGTGTGCCGCAACCGGGGGAGGATGCAGACGGACAAATCGACATTTTTCGGTGAAGCCTGGGGGATCAGCCGGACAGGGCAGGGCGCGGGGGCATGGTGTCGAACCTGTTGTTATTGGTTTTGTAGGTCGATGGTGATGTGAATGTACTAGGTGGTTCAATGTTTTAAAGCGGGTTTTGGGCGATTATCGAACCGAGATTGATCTGGATTTTGTGGTGCTTTGTCCGGCCTCTTCGCGAGCAAGCCCGCTCCCACAGTTGACCCGGTTCCTTCAGAAGGAATGCGATCGACTGTGGGAGCGGGCTTGCTCGCGAAGAGGCCCGGTCAGACAACGCAACTTTTACAGCAGGCATAAAAAAGCCCACCTGACTCGGTGGGCTTTGTTTTTTCACAGCGCTATCAGAACAACCGCATCTTCGGCGCTTCTTCCTTCAACGGCTCGTTCTTCGCCGTCTGTTCATTCCAGCCACCGCCCAGCGCCTTGTAAAGGTTCACTGCGCTGACCAGTTGCGCCAGGCGGTCGGTGATCAATGCCTGTTGGGCGCTGAACAGCTGACGCTGGGCATCGAGGAAGGTCAGGTTGCTGTCGACACCGATGCGGTAGCGACGCTCGGCCAGGCGGTAGTAGTCCTGGTTGGCGCTGACGAAATCACGCTGCGCCTGCAACTGATGGGTGTAGGTCTCACGGGCGGCCAGGCCGTCGGCGACTTCCTGGAAGGCCGTCTGGATGGACTTCTCGTAGTTCGCCACGCCGATGTCCTTCTGAATCTTCGAGTAATCCAGGCTGGCGCGCAGGCTGCCGGCGTTGAAGATCGGCAGGTTGATCTGCGGCTGGAACAGCCAGGTGCCCGAACCACCCTTGAACAGACCGGACAGATCCGGGCTCAGGGTGCCGGCGTTGGCGGTCAGGCTGATGCTCGGGAAGAACGCAGCCCGCGCCGCGCCGATGTTGGCGTTGGCGGCCTTGAGGTTGTACTCGGCCTGCAGGATGTCCGGACGACGCTGCAGCAGGTCCGACGGCAGGCCCGCCGGTACTTCGCTCAGCAAGTCATCGTTGAGCGGTTTGGCCGCTTGCAGGTTGGCCGGAATGCCGGTGCCGAGCAGCAGCACCAGGCTGTTTTCATCCTGGGCGACCTGACGGGTGTAGCGGGCCAGTTGCGCCCGGGCGTTTTCCACCGAGGTACGCGACTGTGCCAGGTCCAGGGCCGAGGCGACGCCCACTTCGTTGCTGCGGGCGGTGAGCTTGTAGCTCTCCTCGAACGCGGCAAGCGTGTCTTGGGTCAACTTCAGCAATTCCTTGTCGGCCTGCCAGGTCAGGTAGGCGTTGGCCACGCTGGCCACCAGACTGATCTGGGTGCTGCGGCGGCCTTCTTCGGTGGCGAAGTACTTTTGCAGGGCTTCTTCGCTCAGGCTGCGAACCCGACCGAACAGGTCCAGCTCGTAGGCGCTGATGCCCACGGTAGCTGAGTAGGAACTGGTGATGCCTGCTTCACCGGTCTGCGAAGCATTGGCCGGAACCCGCTGGCGGCTGCCGGTGCCATTGGCCGAAATGGCCGGGTACAGATCGGCGCGCTGGATGCGGTACTGCGCGGCGAAGGCGTCGATGTTCAGCGCCGCGACACGCAGGTCGCGGTTGTTTTCCAGGGAAACCTGGATCAGCTGCTGCAGCGCCGGATCATGGAAAAACTGCTTCCAGCCTTGCTCCGCGGCAGCCTGTGCAGGCGCCTGGGCCGGCGAGTACGCCGGGCCCTGCGGGTATTGATCGGCCACCGGCGCCTGCGGCTGCTGATAATCGGGGATCAGCGAGCAACCGCTCAGCACGAAGGCCGCGACTGCGATGGAAAGTAGCGACTTGCTCATTAGCCAGCCTCTTTAGAAGGTTCAATGGCATCGTCCTGGTCGGCAATCTTGCGCTGGCCCATGGACGATACGGCGACGAAGAACAATGGGACCCAGAAGATCGCCAGTACGGTGGCGGTGATCATACCGCCAATTACCACGGTACCGATCGCATGTTGGCTACCCGAGCCGGCACCGGTGGAAATCGCCAGCGGTACAACGCCGAGGATGAACGCCAGCGAGGTCATGATGATCGGACGCAGACGCATGCGGCAGGCTTCGATTGCGGCATCGGTCAGGCTCTTGCCTTGCTCATGCAGCTCCTTGGCGAATTCGACGATCAGGATGGCGTTTTTCGCCGCCAGACCAATGGTCGTCAACAGCCCCACCAGGAAGTACACGTCGTTGGACAAGCCGCGCAGGCTGGTAGCCATCAGCGCACCGATGATCCCCAGTGGCACCACGAGTACCACGGCAATCGGAATCGACCAGCTTTCGTACAGCGCCGCCAGACACAGGAACACCATCAACAGCGAAAGGGCAAACAGTGCCGGTGCCTGAGAACCTGCCAGGCGTTCTTCATAGGACAGACCGGTCCAGGAAATACCGACGCCGGCCGGCAGTTTCTTGGCAATGGCTTCGACTTCGGCCATGGCCTCACCCGTGGAATAACCGGGTGCCGGGGCACCGAGGACTTCTACCGCTTCCACACCGTTGTAGCGCGACAGCTTGGGCGAGCCGTAAATCCACTCGCCTTTGGCGAACGCCGAGAACGGCACCATGGTTCCTGTGCTGTTGCGCACATACCACTTCTGCAGATCCTCAGGGCTCATACGCGAGTCCGGCTGGCCTTGAACGTACACCTTCTTCACCCGACCACGGTCGATGAAGTCGTTGACGTAACTACTGCCCAGCGCAATCGACAGGGTGCTGTTGATGTCGGCGATGGTAATGCCCAAGGCACTGGCCTTCTCGTCATCGATCTCCAATTGGTACTGCGGCTCATCGTTCAGTCCGTTTGGACGCACTTGGGCCAGCACCTTGCTTTGCGCGGCCATGCCCAGGAACTGGTTGCGCGCTTCCATCAGCTTCTCATGACCCAGACCTGCACGGTCCTGCAGGAACACGTCGAAACCGGTGGCGTTACCCAACTCCAGTACCGCCGGCGGGGCGAAGGCGAACACCATCGCATCACGGAAGGTGAAGAAGTGCTGCTGGGCACGGGCGGCGACCTTGAACACGCTGTTATCAGCGTTACGTTCTTCCCAGGGCTTGAGCATGATGAATGCCATACCCGAACTTTGGCCACGACCGGCGAAGTTGAAGCCTGTTACGGTAAATACCGAGTTCACCGCATCGCCTTCACCACCGTCCTTGCCAGGACGCAGCAGGTATTCACGCATCTGGTCCACGACCACTTGGGTACGCTGGGACGTCGAACCGGCCGGCGTCTGCACCTGGGCAAACAATACGCCTTGGTCTTCTTCCGGAAGGAACGAGGACGGAATGCGCATGAACAGCCAGATCATGCCGATGAAAATGATCACGTAGACCAGCAGATACGGCGCCTTGTGACGCAGGATATTGCCGACGCCACGCTCGTAGCTTTCCACGCTGCGATCGAAGTTGCGGTTGAACCAGCCGAAAAAACCACGCTTGGACGTGCCATGGTCACCCTTGGCAACCGGCTTGAGCATGGTGGCGCACAATGCCGGGGTGAAGATCAGTGCAACCAGTACCGACAAGGCCATTGCCGAGACGATCGTGATCGAGAACTGCTTATAGATCACACCGGTGGAACCACCGAAAAACGCCATCGGCAGCAGTACCGCCGAAAGCACCAGGGCAATACCCACCAGGGCGCCCTGAATCTGGCCCATGGATTTTTTCGTGGCTTCCTTGGGTGACAAACCTTCTTCGCTCATCACCCGTTCGACGTTTTCCACCACGACGATGGCGTCGTCCACCAGCAAGCCGATGGCCAGCACCATGCCGAACATGGTCAGGGTGTTGATGCTGAAACCGGCGGCCGCGAGGATGCCGAAGGTACCCAGCAATACCACCGGCACGGTCATCGTGGTGATGACGGTGGCGCGGAAGTTCTGCAGGAACAGGAACATCACCAGGAACACCAGTACGACGGCTTCGACCAGGGTTTCAACCACACCCTTGATCGACTCGGTCACCACCGGCGTGGTGTCGTACGGGAACACCACTTCCATCCCTTGCGGGAAGAACGGCTTGAGGTTGTCGATGGTCTTGCGCAGGGCTTTCGCCGTGTCGAGGGCATTGGCACCGGTGGCCAGCTTGACCGCCAGGCCCGAGGCGGGCGCGCCGTTGAACTGGGCGTTGATGCTGTAGTTCTCGCCACCCAGGCCGACTTTCGCGACATCCTTGAGACGAACCTGGGAACCGTCCTTGTTGACCTTGAGCAGGATTTTTTCGAATTGCTCGGCGGTCTGCAGGCGGGTCTTGCCGATGATCGTCGCGTTCAGTTGAGTGCCGGGCAGGGCAGGCAGGCCGCCGAGCTGGCCGGACGACACCTGGACGTTCTGCGCGGCAATCGCGGTCCGGACGTCGATCGGGGTCAGGTTGAAGTTGTTCAACTTGGCCGGATCCAGCCAGATACGCATGGCGTACTGGGAACCGAACACCTGGAAGTCACCGACACCGGCTGTCCGCGAGATCGGGTCCTGCATGTTGGACACGATGTAGTTGGACAGGTCGTCCTTGGTCATGCTGCCGTCGCGCGACACCACACCGATCACCAGCAGGAAGTTCTTCACTGCCTTGGTCACGCGGATACCCTGTTGCTGCACTTCTTGCGGCAGCAGCGGGGTGGCCAGGTTCAGCTTGTTCTGGACCTGGACCTGCGCGGTATCGGAGTTGGTACCTTGCTCGAAGGTCGCGGTGATGGTCATGGTGCCGTCGGAGTTACTTTCAGACGACACATAACGCAGGTTGTCGATACCGTTGAGCTGCTGCTCGATCACCTGGACCACGGTGTCCTGCACGGTTTGCGCGGACGCACCCGGGTAGGTCACAGAGATGGCGATCGCCGGCGGCGCGATGCTCGGGTATTGGTTGATCGGCAACTTCAGGATCGAAAGTGCCCCGACCAGCATGATCACCAGGGCGATTACCCAGGCGAAAATCGGACGGTCGATAAAAAATTTCGACATGGTTTACTCCCCTTTGCCGCTGGAAGCCTGCTCAGCTGCCTTGGCGGGGGCCGGGTTTTTGGCGTTGACGTTGGTGGCATCGGTCGGCTTGACCTCGATGCCCGGCTTGACGAACTGCAAGCCCTCGGTGATCAGGCGATCGCCGGCTTTCAGGCCATCTTCGATCAGCCACTGATTGCCCACGGTGCGGCTGGCCTTGAGCTGGCGCAGTTCGACCTTGTTGTCCGGACCTACGACCAGTGCGGTCGGAGTGCCCTTGAGGTCGCGGGTCACGCCTTGCTGTGGCGCCAGAATCGCTGCGCTGTTCACGCCAGCCTGCAACTGGGCGTGGACGAACATGCCCGGCAACAGGGTGTGATCAGGGTTGGGGAACACCGCACGCAGGGTCACGGAGCCGGTGGTCTGGTCGACCGAGACTTCGGAGAATTCCAGTTTGCCTTCCAGTTTGTACTGGCTGCCGTCTTCCAGGGTCAGCTTGACCTTGGCGGAGTTGTCGCCGGCCTTTTGCAGACGACCACTTTCCAGTTCGCGACGCAGTTGCAACAGTTCGACCGAGGATTGCGTCACATCGACGTAGATCGGGTCCAGTTGCTGGATCACGGCCATCGCTTCGGTCTGGCCGTTGCTGACCAGCGCGCCTTCAGTCACCGAAGATCGGCCGATACGACCGGTCAGTGGAGCGTAGACCTTGGTGTAGCGCACATTGATCTGCGCCGATTGCAGCGAGGCTTCCGACTGCAGGCGGTTGGACAGGGCAGTGTCGTATTCCTGGCGGCTCACGGCCTGTTCGTCGACCAGTTGCTTGTAGCGGTCGGAGATCGATTTGGTCGAGCGCAGGTTGGCTTCGGCACTTTTGAGCGTAGCTTCATAGACAGCCGGATCGATCTGGTACAGCTGCTGGCCTTCCTTGACATCACCGCCTTCCTTGAACAGGCGCTTGAGAATGATGCCGTTGACCTGCGGACGCACTTCAGCGATGCGGAACGCGCTGGTGCGGCCCGGCAATTCGGAGGTCAGGGTGAAGGATTGCGGTTGCAGGGTGACGACGCCGACCTGAGGCGGTGGTGCGGCCGGCGCTGCTTCTTCCTTTTTGCATCCGCTGAGCAGCGATGCCAGGGCGACGGCGGCGACCAGAGCGGTAAGAGCTGGCTTGAATTGCATGAAAATCCTCGGGTCAGGCGCGTTGGGCAACGCACAAGAAAAGATGGAAGGTTTAAAAATGGATGCCGGGTGGATAAGTAGCTTGCTAAGGAATATACTTACATTCGTGACTGTTTGTAAATACCTTGACTGTGTATCCTCGCCCTTACAGAGGCCGCCGCAAGGTTCGAATTGTAGGCCCGGGGACGGGACCCCAGAACGCTCGCCCCACTTTTATTCAGCTGATATTCAGACATCGCTGAAGCACCCTGATTGAGGTTGTACTGCCATGGTCCGTCGTACCAAAGAGGAAGCTCAAGAAACCCGCAACCAGATACTCGAAGCGGCCGAAAAAGCCTTTTACGAGCGGGGCGTGGCCCGTACCACGCTGGCGGACATCGCGACCCTGGCCGGCGTCACCCGCGGCGCCATCTATTGGCATTTCAGCAACAAGGCCGATCTGGTGCAGGCCATGCTCGACAGCCTTCATGAGCCTCTGGATGAACTGGCCAAGGCTGCCGAGAGCGAGGACGAACTCGACCCTCTGGGCTGCATGCGCCGCCTGCTCATTCATTTGTTTCACGAAGTTGCGCTGGACCCCAAGACCCGGCGCATCAACGAAATCCTGTTTCACAAGTGCGAGTTCACCGATGAAATGTGCGACCTGCGCCAGCAGCGCCAGACCGCCAGTCTCGATTGCAACATGCGCATCGGCCTGACCCTGCGCAATGCCGTGAATCGGGGGCAGTTGCCGGAAGACCTCGACACCGCCCGAGCGGCCATCGCCATCCACGCCTACATCGACGGCCTGCTGTACCAGTGGCTGCTGGCCCCGGAAAGCTTCGAGCTGCACACCGAGGCCGAGCGCTGGGTCGACACCGCGATCGACATGCTGAGTCTGAGCCCTAGCCTGCGAAAGTGAAACAACATGCGTAATCGGCTTCGCGGGTGTCAATCGTTGAATCAGTAGATGAACAGATCTTCACCGGGTTCAGGGCAGTGGGGTGCTTTTATATACGCACGCTCGGTGCGTTTGTAGTTTTCAGGCTCGGTATTTTGTAGGGATTTTGTGTTGCCCCCTGTAGGAGCGAGCATGCTCGCGATGGTCGTTAACGATAACGCTGGCAGCCTGGCACCCCGCGCTGTCTGGTCCTCCATCGCGAGTAAACTCGCTCCTACAGGTTTATCACCACCTTCGATAGCAAACAAAAAGCCCCGGCTCTCTCGAGTCGGGGCTTTTGCTTTTACGGGGCGAGGCTTACAGCGTCGGGTAGTCGATGTAGCCGACCGGGCCCTTGCCGTAGAACAGCTCCGGACGCGGCTCGTTGAGCGGGGCGTCGGCTTTCAGGCGCGCCGGCAGGTCCGGGTTGGCGATGAACGGGATGCCGAAGGCCACGGCGTCAGCCTTGCCAGCCGCCAGCGAAGCGTTGGCGCTGTCCTTGGTGAAGCGCTCGTTGACGATGTACGGGCCACCGAAGGCTTCCTTGATTTGCGTACCGATGCTGTCGTCACCTTCTTTTTCGCGCGAGCAAATGAAGGCGATGCCGCGCTTGCCCAGCTCGCGGGCCACGTAGGTGAAGGTCTCGACCAGGTTGTCGTCACCCATGTCGTGGGAGTCGGCGCGCGGAGCCAGGTGTACGCCGACACGGCCGGCACCCCAGACTTCGATCGCAGCGTCGGTCACTTCCAGCAGCAGGCGTGCACGGTTTTCCAGAGAGCCGCCGTACTGGTCGGTGCGCTGGTTGGTGCTGCTTTGCAGGAACTGGTCGAGCAGGTAGCCGTTGGCGCCATGGATTTCCACGCCGTCGAAACCAGCGGCCTTGGCGTTCTCGGCACCGACGCGGTAGGCATCGACGATGTCGGCGATTTCAGCGGTTTCCAGGGCACGTGGCGTCGGAAAGTCGGCCAGCGGACGAACCAGGCTGACATGACCTTTTGGCTGAATGGCGCTCGGTGCGACCGGCTTTTCGCCGTTCAGGTACGACTCATGGGATACACGGCCCACGTGCCACAGTTGCAGGAAGATCTTGCCGCCCGCGCCGTGGATCGCCTTGGTGACGTTGGTCCAGCCGCGTACCTGGTCGTTGGACCAGATGCCCGGGGTGTCCGGGTAGCCGACGCCCATCGGGGTGACCGAGGTGGCTTCGCTGAGGATCAGCCCGGCGGATGCGCGCTGCACGTAGTACTCGGCCATCAGCGCGTTGGGCACACGACCTTCGTCGGCGCGGCAGCGGGTCAGTGGAGCCATGATGATGCGGTTGGCCAACTCGATGTCGCCAAGCTTGATCGGATCGAAAATAGTCGTCATTGAATACAACCCTCGTGAGGTATCAGTTGGTAGCAGGAGCCAGCTCGGGATTACCGCTCTGACGGAAAGTGATCAGGGTCAGGACCAGGGCGATTACCGCCAGGACCGCAGCCGCCAGGGGCACGCTGGTCAGGCCGAAGCCGTGGGCGATGACGCTGCCGCCGACCCAGGCGCCCAGGGCGTTGCCGACGTTGAAGGCGCCGATGTTCAGGGTCGAGACCAGGTTCGGCGCGGCCTTGCCGTAGGTCACCACGTTCACCTGCAGGGCAGGCACGGCGGCGAAACAGGCAGTGGCCCAGAGGAACAGGGTGATTTCGGTCGGGATCAGCGCGACGCTGGTCCAGGTCAGCACCGTGGATACCACCGCCATTGCAATGAATACGCCGATCAGCGTTGCGGCCAGGCCTTTGTCGGCCAGCTTGCCGCCAATGATGTTGCCGACGGTCAGACCCAGGCCGATGAGCATCAGGGTCCAGGTCACGCCGCGAGGCGAGACGCCGGTCACTTCGCCCAGCAGCGGCGCGACGTAAGTGAACAGAGTGAACACGGAGGCGGCGAACATCGCGGTCATGCTCAGGGACAGCCAGATGCCGGCGCCTTTCAGAGCACGCAATTCGGCGCGCATGTCGAGTTTTTCTTCATCACGCTTGGCTGGCAGGAAGCGAATCAGGCCGATCAGCGCGATCACGCCAATCACCGTCACTGCCCAGAAGGTCGAGCGCCAGCCGGCCTGCTGGCCGAGGGCGGTGCCCAGCGGCACGCCCAGCACGTTGGCGAGCGTCAGGCCGGTGAACATCAGGGCCACGGCCGAGGCGCGCTTGTTGGCCGGCACCAGGCTTGCAGCCACCACCGAGCCGATACCGAAGAACGCGCCGTGACACAGGGCCGTCACCACTCGGGCGAACATCAGGACGTTGTAGTCACTGGCCACCGCACAGAGCAGGTTGCCGACAATGAAGATGCCCATCAACGCCACCAGGGCGGCCTTGCGCGGCAGCCGGGCGGTGGCCAGCGCCATGAACGGCGCGCCAATGGCCACGCCCAGGGCGTAACCAGTCACCAGCCAGCCGGCACCGGGGATCGACACGCCAAGATCCGCCGCCACATTGGGCAGCAGACCCATAATGACGAACTCGGTGGTGCCGATGGCGAAGGCGCTCAAGGCCAGTATGAGTAGCGAGAGGGGCATTGTTTGATTCCTTATGGCCGACTGACGTAAAGGGTCAGAGCTCTTTGCTGAAGATGCGGAGGAACTCCTGGATGGTGTCCTCGTTGCGTTTGAAAAAGTGCCACTGGCCGACTTTGCGGCTGCTGATCAGGCCGGCGCGTTGCAGGGTCGCCAGGTGTGCGGACACGGTGGACTGCGACAGCTCGCAACGTTGATCGATCTGCCCGGCGCAAACGCCGTGCTCATTGCTGTGGCTCTGATCCGGGAATTCGACGTCCGGGTCTTTGAGCCAGTGCAGGATGTCCCTGCGTACTGGATGCGCCAGGGCTTTTATTATTTCGTCGAGGTCAAGGTTCATGGTCGGGGGCTCGATATGGGTAAAACGTTATATCGCGATGGAGCGAAATATAAATCGCTCCATCGCGATACGCCAATATGGTTTTGATCTGAAGACTGCGTAATTCGTTATATCGGGTTATAACGATACACGACTTGTCATAGTGCAAGGCCGCAGTGCTAAGCTGCGCCCATGAACTATCTCGCACATCTTCACCTCGGAGGCCAGCGCCCCGGTCAATTGCTCGGCAGTCTGTATGGCGATTTCGTCAAAGGGAGGCTGCAGGGGCAGTTCGAACCGGAGATCGAAACGGCCATCCAGCTGCATCGCAGCATCGACGTGTTCACCGACCGCCATCCGCTGGTGGACGCCTCGCTGTCGCGCTTTTCCCTGACGCGCCGGCGTTATGCCGGGATCGTCCTCGATGTGTTTTTCGACCATTGCCTGGCCCGGGACTGGAGGCTGTACGCCGACCGGCCACTGGAGCAATTCACCTCGGACGTGTACCGGGTGCTGTCCAGCCAGCAGCAATTGCCCGAACGCCTGGCGCGGATTGCGCCGCACATGGTGGCCAATGACTGGTTGGGTTCGTATCAGGAATTCGAGGTGCTGGAACAGGTGCTGCGAGGGATTTCACGCCGCCTGACCAAGCCTGAGGAACTGGCGTTCGCGATGCAGGAATTGCGCGGGTTGTATGAGCCGTTGAGCGAGGATTTCCGGTTGTTTTATCCGCGGTTGCAGGAGTTTGCCGCAACCCCGCTTAAGTAATGTGAACACGGAGCCAATGTGGGAGCGGGCTTGCTCGCGAAGGCGTCGTGTCAGTCGACATCAATGTTGTCTGACATATCGCATTCGCGAGCAAGCCCGCTCCCACAGGGTCCCGAGTGTATTCAAAAAATCAGGCGGCGATAGCAGGGCGCATCGGCGCTCGTTGGGTTTCCGGGATCGCCCCAAACAACGCTTTCTGCACCGCCTGCTGCGCTTCGAACGCCAGCGCAGCACGCTCCCGGCCTTCGCAGGCGATCGGCTTGAGCAGATGAATCTCCACCTCACCACGATCATTGGCAAACAGGCGCATCAGGTGCGACAGCAGGTCGTCGTCGCCAATGAACGGCGCCAGGTTGCAGGGCTCGCCGTTACGCAGATAACGGATCGCCACCGGTTGCAGCTTCACCTGCGAATCGATCGCCGCCGAAAGCAGGCGACCGTGGAAGGTACGCAGGGAGCGGCCGTCGGTGGTGGTGCCTTCGGGGAACATCAGCAGGGGATGTTCCTGTTGCAGATGGCGGGTCATCTGTTTGCGGATCAACTGGCTGTCGCCCGAACCGCGGCGGATGAACAGGCTACCGGCCTTGGCCGCCAACCAGCCGGCCACCGGCCAGGTGCGTACTTCGGCTTTGGACAGGAACGACAGCGGTGTGAGCATCCCCAGCAGCGGAATGTCGGTCCATGAAACGTGATTGCTGACCCACAGCATCGGCGTCTTCGGCAGTTCGCCTTGCACGCGGATGTCGAAGGGCAGGGCATTGCTCAGGCGCGCCATGAAAAACCGCGACCAGCGCTGCCGGCGCACCATCGAATGGGCCAGGCCCAAGCGTTCGAATACACCGAACACACTGGCCATGCACAGGCCGAGCGTGACCACCAGCAATACCCGGGCGATTCGCGCGTACACGCGCAGCCGACGCATCACACGGCCGCCTTGAAGTGCTTGGCGTAACGCGGGCAAAGCTCGTCGCGCTTGAGCAGGATGAACACGTCGGCCACCTGGAAATCTTCGTCCCAGCACGGCTCGCCGCAGATCTTCGCGCCCAGGCGCATGTAGGCCTTGAGCAGCGGCGGCATTTCGGCGATGACGTTGGAAGGGATGTCCAGCGCGGGCAGCGGTTTTTTCGGCTCGGCGCGCAGGTGTTCGGTGCACAGGTAGCGTTCGCGCAGGCGCTGCATGATTGCGTGGGCCTGGATGCCGCCGTCGTGCATCGGGATGCTCGCGCAACCCATCAGATAACTGTAGCCGCCCTGGTTCAGGACTTCGGCCAGTTCGCCCCAGAGCACGGCGATGGTGCCGCCGTTACGGTAGGCCGGGTCGACGCAGGTGCGACCGATTTCCAGGATCGGGCCTTGCAGATGGACCAGGCCATGCAGGCTGAATTCTTCTTCGCTGTAGAACTTGCCCAAGGTGGTGGCTGCGGTGTGATCGAGCAGGCGGGTGGTCGCCACCAGGCGGCCGGTGTTCAGGTCGCGCACACCGATGTGGAAGCAGTGAACGTCGTAATCATCCATGTCCAGACCCAGTTCGGCGCCCTTGAGTTTGGCGTTGAATTCGCCACTGAACACGTTGAAGCGCAGAGCCTGGGCTTCCTGCAGCGCCTGCGGTCCCACCAGGCGTTCGGCTTGCAGGCGGCGTTCGTTGCCGGTGTCGCTGATGCGGGCGATCTGAGTCATGGCGATTCTCCGTGCGGGCTGCTTACCCGTCTGTGGGTTACAGCGGATCGACTTTCTTTATCCAGCCGTGTTGTGCAAAGTCAGGCTATGTAGCCCCGGTGTCATCGCCATTAAGCTTTGGTGATGCTTATATGACAGCCCTCGAGGAGCCTCTTATGCCCTGGCAAACACTGTTGAATCGCCGCGATCGCCTGCCTGCCGACCCCGACCTGGGCGAAGGCTTCGCGGCGTTGTTGCAGCAGTTGGGCAACGTCACGCCTTTCGAGTTGGCGGTGGCTGGCGGGCGCCTGATGGCCACCCCGGGGCTGGCGTTTCTGGTGGGCTATCAGGCGGCACTGCGGATGCTCTGGCCGAGCGCGCCAGCCAGCCTCGGCGCCTTGTGCGCGACCGAGCAACGCAGCCTGCGACCGGCCGACATGCAGACCCGCCTCAACGGTTTGCGTCTAAGTGGACGCAAGGATTTCGTCACCGCAGGCGATGCCGCCGACTGGCTGCTGGTGGCCGCTCGTAGCGAGCAAGCGGACGACGATCCACGGCTGAGTCTTGCGGTGGTCTATCCCGATGAGCCGGGTGTGCGGGTGGAAAAGCTGCCGGCGATTCCGTTGATGCCGGACATCAGCCATGGCCGCCTTTTTCTGGATAACGCGCTGTGCGAGTTGCTGGCGGGGGATGGTTGGGATGCCTACGTCAAACCGTTTCGTACCCTGGAAGACATCTATGTGCTCAGTGCGATGACCGCGTGGCTGTATGGCGTCGGTCAGGAATGCGCCTGGCCGCAGAGCCTGCCGTTGCGTTTGCTCGCGCTGATCGCCGGATGTGCCGAGGTCAGTCGGCAGCCACCAGGTAATCCGGCGGGGCATGTGTTGTTGGGGGGATTGTTTGCGCAGTTCGATGCGCTCAAGGCCGAGGTGAATCAGGCGCTGGCCGATGGTCCGCCAGAATGGGCGGCGATGTGGACGCGCGATCAGGCGGTGATGGATCTGGCGGCGGGGGCGCGGGGCAAGCGGTTGGTCAAGGCGTTGGCGGCGTTTTGACGGGCCTCTTCGCGGGCAAGCCTCGCTCCTACAGGATTTTGTGAGGCCCACATAATTCTGTAGGAGCGAGGCTTGCCCGCGAAGGCGTATTCAATGCCAACGCAAATCCCGGAACTGTCATCAAACTCGACTAGGCTCACCCGGTTATCACCATGAGCCTCCACCATGTTCAAAGGCTTGTCCCTGTTCCTGCTGCTGTTGCTCAGCCTCACGACACGCGCTGATGAATGGCCCGTCGCCCCGACCCCCGCCAGCCCGGCGCTCGAAGCGCTTGAGCAATTCGCCTTCCCATCCCGCGATGACACCACCCGCAAAGGCATCCGCACCGACGCCTTGCTGGTAATCCGCGACGGCCAGTTGATCTACGAACGCTACGCCGGCGCCACCACCGCCGACACCCCGCACCTGACCTGGTCGATCAGCAAAAGCCTGATGGCCACGCTGCTCGGGGTGGCATATGGCGAAGGCCGGTTCAAGCTGCAGGACCCGGTGGTCAAGTATTACCCGCCGCTGAAAAACCACCCCGATATGACCATGGCCGACCTGCTGCACTGGGCCTCGGGTCTGGACTGGCAGGAAGACTACGAATACGCCCCGTTGAAATCCTCGGTGGTAGCAATGCTCTACACCCGTGGTCACACGGACATGGCCGCGTTCACCGCCGCTCACGACAGCTACGCCGCACCGGGGAAGTCGTTCCGATACTCCAGCGGCGACAGCAATCTTTTATCCGCCGCGCTGAAATCCATCGTCGGCGCGCAGCGTTACGCCGACTATCCATGGACCGCATTGTTCGAGCCGCTGGGCATTCACAATGCGGTCTGGGAAACCGACGCCACGGGCACTTTCGTCGCCTCGTCCTATGCCTACCTCACCGCTCGCGACTTGGCGCGCATCGGCCTGTTGATGGCCCGCGACGGTCGTTGGGGCGACCGGCAATTGCTGCCCAAAGACTGGGTCGCGTTCAACCGCGAGCCGTTCGCGCACTACCGGGCACATCAGGATGAGGCGGTGCCGGGCGGCCATTGGTGGCTCAATCGCGCAGCGGACGGAGCGACTCAGCCGTGGTCCGATGCGCCTGCCGATACCTTCGCGGCACTCGGTCACTGGGGGCAGGCGATGTACGTGATCCCGGGCGAAAACCTGGTGATCGTCCGCTACGCCGACGATCGCGACGGCAGCTATTCGCACAACGAACTGCTCAAGCTGGCGCGTCAGGCATTCGCCGGGAAGCTGCAACCATGACCGGCTTCCTGCGTCGTCCGCTTCGTTCGCTGATGCTGATCCTGCTGCTGGTTCTACTCGGCTGGATCTGGCACGAACGGGTCGCGTTGTGGGCATTTCCCGACATCATCAGCGCCTACACCGCCAAGGAATACTGTTCGTGCCGGTATGTGATGAACAACGATGTCGGGTACTGCCATGGCTACGTGAAACAGTGGTTGCCGTTCAGCAGTTTTACCGATGACAGCACGAGCAAGCGCGTGACTGTCAGCGGCCTGGGGCGCAGCAACAGCGCCGTGTGGATTGGCGAACGCCAGGGTTGCCGCCTGTCTCCATGATCACGGTTCCACACCGTGGAACCACATTCGATTGTCCTCATTCGCATCTCGCGGTTATCTGGCGGTGAGCGCGACCTGCCTTGATGTGTCGCGAAATCGCCGCGAACAAAAAGAACGGGAATTCACCCGGCCAGAGGACAATCTTCATGACCCGACATCAGCACATCCTTGTCTGGCTCAACGACGTGGCCAGCGATCTGCACGCCACCCGCCAGGACATCCACGCCCACCCCGAGCTCGGCTTCGAGGAAAACCGCACCTCGGCGCTGGTCGCCCGGTCGCTTGAAGAGTGGGGCTACGAAGTCCACACCGGCATCGGCAAGACCGGCGTGGTCGGCGTGCTGCGCAACGGCAGCAGTTCGCGCAAGCTCGGCATCCGCGCCGACATGGATGCGCTGCCGATCATCGAGAACACCGGCGCCTCCTACACCAGCCAGCACAAGGGCTGCATGCACGCCTGCGGGCATGACGGCCACACCGCCATGCTGCTGGGCGCTGCGCGCTACCTGGCGGCGACCCGTCAGTTCGACGGCACCCTGACCCTGATTTTCCAGCCCGCCGAAGAAGGCCAGGGCGGCGCCGAAGCGATGCTCGCCGATGGTCTGCTCGAACGTTTCCCCTGTGATGCACTGTTCGGCATGCATAACATGCCGGGCCTGCCTGAAGGGCACCTGGGCTTTCGCGCAGGTCCCATGATGGCCTCGCAGGATCTGCTGACTGTCACCATTGAAGGCGTCGGCGGTCACGGCTCGATGCCGCATCTGGCGGTAGACCCGCTGGTGGCCGCGTCCAGCGTGGTCATGGCCCTGCAAACCGTGGTCGCGCGCAACATCGATGCGCAGCAGGCTGCGGTGGTCACGGTCGGCGCGCTGCAGGCCGGTGAAGCGGCCAACGTCATTCCTCAGCAAGCCATTTTGCGTCTGAGCCTGCGGGCGCTGACCCCTGAGGTGCGCGAGCAGACCCTCGAACGCGTGCGCGCCATCATCGAATCCCAGGCCGCCAGCTTCGGCTGCGCCTCTCGCATCGAACACCGCCCGGCCTACCCGGTACTGGTCAACCATGCCGCCGAAACCGAGTTCGCCCGTCAGGTCGGCGTCGAACTGGTGGGCGAAGATGCCGTGGACGGCAACACCGCCAAGCTCATGGGCAGCGAAGATTTCGCCTGGATGCTGCAACGCTGCCCGGGCGCCTATCTGTTCATCGGCAACGGCGTATCGCGGCCGATGGTGCACAACCCGGCCTACGACTTTAACGACGACATCCTCCTGACCGGCGCCGCGTTCTGGGGCGCGCTGACCGAGAGCTGGCTCAAGCCGGCCTGACCCTCCCGCTCTTTCTACTGCCGCTGGACCGGGCGCGCCATGTCGTGCCCGGCATTACCCAACAGGTTTCTGGAGAGTTCCCCATGCACACTTCGAGCACAGGTGTTTCGCGCACTCGGCAAGTGGTCGCCGCCGTTATCGGCAACGCGCTGGAATGGTATGACTTCATCGTTTACGGCTTTCTGGCGAGCCTCATCGCTAAGCAGTTTTTCCCGTCCGACGACGAATACGCTTCGCTGTTGATGGCGCTCGCGACCTTCGGCGTCGGCTTTTTCATGCGCCCGGTGGGCGGCATCCTGTTGGGCATGTATTCCGATCGCAAGGGCCGCAAGGCGGCGATGCAGATGATCATCCGCCTGATGACGGTGTCCATCGCGATGATCGCCTTCGCGCCGAACTACGCCGCCATCGGCATGGGCGCGCCGCTGTTGATCGTGGTCGCGCGGATGCTCCAGGGTTTTGCCACCGGCGGCGAGTACGCCAGCGCCACGGCGTTTCTGGTGGAAAGCGCACCGGCCCACCGCAAGGGTTTGTACGGTTCGTGGCAACTGGTGGGGCAGTGTCTGGCGGTGTTTTCCGGGGCCGGGATGGTGGCGTTGTTCACCCATATGCTGTCGCCCGAGGCACTGGACAGCTGGGGCTGGCGCGTTCCGTTCGTGATCGGCCTGCTGATCGGCCCGGTGGGCCTGTGGATTCGCAAACACATGGAAGAGCCGGAAGAGTTCCTCGAAGCGCGCAAACAGGCCAAGGGTGATGGCCCCGGTTTGTTGCAAGTTCTTCGCGAGCATCGGCGGGCGATTCTGGTTTCCATGGGGTTGGCCTGTGGCGCGACTGTGTCGTTCTACGTGGTGCTGGTGAACATGCCGACCTTCGCCCACAAGAACCTCGGCCTGCCGCTGGATCAGGTGCTGCTGGTGCAGATGCTGGCGGTGGCGGTGATGACCGTGGTGATTCCTCTGTCCGGCGCGCTATCGGACCGCCTGGGCCGGCGTCCGGTGCTGATGGCCTTCACCCTGGCGTTTTTCGTGATGGTCTATCCGCTGTTTGTGTGGGTCGCGGCAGCGCCTTCGATTGAACGTCTGCTAGTGATGCAGCTGCTGCTGTGCAGCGCGATCGGCGGCTTCTTCGGCCCAGCACCGACCGCGCTGGCCGAGCAGTTTCCCGTCGAAGTGCGTTCCACCGGTGTCTCGGTGGCCTACAACGTCGCGGTCATGGTCTTCGGCGGTTTTGCTCCGCTGATCGTCACCTGGCTGAGCAAGGTCCTGGCGACGCCGGTGGCACCGTCCTTCTATGTTTTGTTCACTTGCCTGCTGACGCTGTTGGGTACCTACTGCATGCAGGAGACACATCGCGCAAAGAAATCTGTCGCACTTAACCTTGAGGTGAAATCTTGAGCATCCATCCGATTGTTGAAATGGACGCCGATGCGCTGTCCCGGGCCATTCATGCAAGGGACGTCTCGTGCCGTGAAGTGATGCAGGCCTATCTGGCACAGATCGAACGCTTCAATCCGCAGGTCAATGCGCTGGTGTCCCTGCGTTCGGAAGAAGAATTGCTGGCCGAAGCCGACGCCTGCGACCGCCAGCTGGACCAGGGCCAGTCCCGTGGCTGGATGCACGGCATGCCCCAGGCGATCAAGGACCTGGCGGCCACCGCCGGTTTGCGCACGACCATGGGTTCGCCGCTGTTCGCCGAGCAGGTGCCGACGCAGGATGCAATCAGCGTGGCGCGGGTTCGTGAGAGCGGGGCGATCATCATCGGCAAGACCAACGTGCCGGAATTCGGCCTCGGTTCGCAGTCCTACAACACCGTGTTCGGCACCACCACCAACGCCTACGATCCGACGCTGGTCGCTGGCGGCAGCAGCGGCGGTGCGGCGGTGGCGCTGGCCCTGCGCATGCTGCCGGTGGCCGACGGCAGCGACATGATGGGTTCGCTGCGCAATCCGGCGGCGTTCAACAATGTCTTCGGTTTCAGGCCATCGCTCGGACGCGTGCCCCACGGACCGGCGCCGGAGACGTTCGTCCAGCAACTGGCCACCGAAGGGCCGATGGGCCGCACCGTGACCGATGTCGCCCGATTGCTTGGCACTCAGGCCGGCTATGACCCGCGAGTGCCGTTGTCGCTGACTCAGAGTCCGGAGATTTTCCAGCAGCCGCTGGCCCAGGACTTCAGCGATGTCCGAGTAGGGTGGCTGGGGGATTACAACGGCTATCTGCCGATGGAGCCGGGCGTGATGAGCCTGTGCGAATCGGCGTTGCAGGACTTCGCGGCGCTGGGCTGCAAGGTCGAAGCCTGCCAGCCGGACTTTTCAATGGAGCGCCTGTGGCAGACCTGGCTGGTGCATCGGCACTGGCTGGTGCAGGGCAGCCTTGGCGGGTTGTATGCCGATCCGCACAAGCGCCAGCAGCTCAAGCCCGAAGCGCAATGGGAAGTCGAGGGTGGGATGCGCCTGAGCGCGGCGGATGTCTATCAGGCCTCGGTCAGTCGCAGCGAGTGGTACCGGGCGCTGAATGAATTGTTCGAACGTTACGATTTCCTGTTGCTGCCCACCGCCCAAGTGTTCCCTTTTGATGCACAGACCCCATGGCCGCGCGTTGTTGGCGGGCGTGACATGGACACCTATCACCGCTGGATGGAGGTGGTGATCGGCCCGACCCTGGCGGGACTTCCGAGCATGAACGTGCCTGTGGGATTCAATCCGGCGGGCCTGCCCATGGGCCTGCAGATCATCGGCCCGGCCCAGGCCGACTTTGCCGTGCTGCAACTGGCCTACGCCCATGAACAGCTGACGCAATGGGTCAAGCGTCGGCCGCCCGCTTGTCTGCAACTGGCTTGAGGGCGCCGGATGGGCCTGTAACTTGCTGTATAAAATGTCCATCCATTCCGCGCAGAGGGAAGTCGAACACATGGACAGCAAGGCAGAAGGCGGCAGCGTACGTTCCGTGGAGCGCGCCCTGGCGATCGTCGAGTTGCTCGGCGAGCATCAGGCGCTGGGCCTTGAGCAGTTGCATTACCTGACCGCCTTGCCCAAGGCCACGGTGTCACGCATGTTGCTGACCTTGCAGGAGCAGGGCTGGGTCTATCGCGGCTTGAGCGATCGGCAATACCGGTTGCGTGCCAAGTGCCTGTTTGGCGACAGTCAGCAGCGCTTCAAGCGGCGTCTGGTGGAGAACGCCGCGCCGCTGCTGCTGGAGTTGAGCGAACGTACCGGGCTGGTGACGGACCTGTCCTGTTTCGACGGTGAGCGGGTCGAGGTCATGGAAAGTTCGATTCCTTTGGCGTTGCGCAAACGCTATCCGCACAACTGCCAGATCGTCGGGCACAACGCCAGCCTGTTCCATTCAGCCATGGGTCGGGCTTGCCTGGGCGAGTTGCAAAGCGAGGAAGTGGAACGTCTGGCTGCCCGCGCAGGGCTCAGTGACGAATCTCTCTTCAATGCCACCGAACAGGCGCTGCAACAAGGTTTCGGCCAGCGGACCGAAGGCCACTGGGAATACCCGGTGCGCCTGCCGTTCCTGATCCGCGCGGTGGCCTTGCCGATTCGCACCGATGGTCGCCTGGTGGGCAGCATGGCGCTGCACTGGCCGATGGATGAGGCGCCGGTGGAGCGGGTTTTGAGCCTGCACCTCAACAGCCTCGCTGCCACCATTGGTGAAGTGCAGCAGGCGATGGCCTGACCGGCAGCGACAACATTTCTGAAGTGAGCAGCTTTTGTGGCGAGGGGGCTTGCCCCCGTTCGGCTGCGAAGCAGTCGTAAACCCGGTAAGCGCGCAGTGTCTGGAAAACCGCAGTGCATGGTTTTTGGGGCCGCTTCGCGACCCAGCGGGGGCAAGCCCCCTCGCCACAGGTTTTCGTCGCTGTTCAGACATGTATTGAGTCGAAGGATTGGCAGCGGAGAGTTTGCAACTTGTGACAAGCCAGTTAAGGTTCAGCACAGGTTTCTTTGCCCCACGGTTTTCTATGTTCAAGCGGTCTGTCACTAAAACCCTCGCCATCCTGCTGTTGAGCGGCGCTTCTCTGGCGGCCCAGGCCGATTGGTACCTGGACGGCGAGTCTTCGCGGCTGTCGTTCGTCAGCACCAAAAACGCCAACCTGTCCGAAGTGCAGCGCTTTCTGGTATTGCACGGCAAGGTCGATCCTGGCGGGCTGGCGCAGGTGGAGGTCGAGCTCGAATCGATCAACAGCGGCGTGCCGCTGCGCGATGAGCGCATGCGCAAGGAACTGTTCGAGATCGAGAAATTCCCCGAAGCCCTGATCACCACGCAAATCGATCTGCGCCCGATCAACGACCTCGCCTCCGGCGCGCAACTGGAGCTGCGCCTGCCCCTGACCGTCGACCTGCACGGTCGCCAGCACACCTACAATGCCCAACTGCTTGCCACGCGCCTGGATGACCGGCGCTTCCAGGTGGTGACCCTGGAGCCTGTGGTGCTCAACGCCGAAGACTTCGACCTGGCTCCGGGCGTGGAAACCCTGCGCAAGATCGTCGGGTTGTCGGCCATCAGCCTGTCCGTGCCCGTGGGCGCGGTGCTGATTTTCACGGCGCGCTGACATGGCCGGGCCGATCTTTCCCTGGCGAGAAGGCAATCACTTCGAACTACTGATCGACGGCCCGCAGTTCTTTCCGCGCATGCTGGTGGCGATCGCCCGCGCCGAGGAGCAGGTCGAGCTGGAGCTGTATCTGGTGGAGGCGGGCGCTTGTGCCGAGGCCATGGTCCAGGCGCTGGTCCAGGCGGCCGAGCGCGGGGTGCGGGTGCGTTGTCTGTTCGATGATTACGGCAGTCTGGCGTTCACCCTGGCCTTGCGTCAGCGCCTCACGGCCGCCGGGGTCGAGCTGCGCTTCTACAATCGCCTGAACTGGCGGCGCTGGGTTGGTAACTTCTATCGCGATCACCGCAAGCTGCTGCTGGTGGATCAGAGCCTGGCGGTGGTCGGCGGCACGGGTGTCACCGACGAGTTCTGGACGCCGACCGAAGACGTTAGTGAATGGCACGAGGTGATGGTGGAAATCACCGGTCCGCTGGTGCTCGACTGGCAACTGCTGTTCGACCGGCAATGGATCGCCAACCGCCATCGCCGCGCCTGGAAACCGGCTTCGCATTTCGGCCTGCCGCGCCTGCCCCGGGTGCCGTCCACGGGCGAGGGCATGGGCCGGGTCGCCTATGCCGACGCCCGCCAGCACCGGGACATTCTGCAATCGCTGATCCGTGCATTGAACAGCGGCCAGCAGCGCATCTGGCTGGCCACGCCGTATTTCCTGCCGACCTGGAAAGTCCGCCGCTCCCTGCGCCGCGCGGCCTCACGGGGTGTCGACGTGCGGCTGCTGCTGACCGGGCCACGCACCGATCACCCGTCGGTGCGCTACGCCGGGCATCGCTACTACCCGCGCCTGCTCAAAGCCGGGGTAAAAATCTTCGAATACCAGCCGTGTTTCCTGCACCTGAAGATGGTCCTGATCGATGGCTGGGTGAGCATCGGCTCGTGCAATTTCGATCACTGGAATCTGCGGTTCAACCTTGAGGCGAATCTCGAAGCGCTGGACCCGGGGCTGACGCGGGCGGTGACAGCCAGTTTCGAACGGGATTTCGGCTTGAGCCAGGAAGTGAGCCTGGAAGAATGGCGACGCCGGCCGCTGTGGCGGCGGGTCAAGCAGCGGGTGTGGGGATGGGTGGATCGGTTGGTGGTGAATCTGCTGGATAGACGGGGCTGACCGCAGTTTCGTGAACACCCAATATCACTGTGGGAGCGGGCTTGCCCGCGATGGCGTCATAACAGCCAACGTAGATGTTGAATGTTATGTCCTCATCGCGGGCAAGCCCGCTCCCACAGGTTTTTGTGGCGTTCGGAGGATTACAGCAATTGGTGATCGTTCCCACGCTCTGCGTGGGAATGCAGCCCGTGACGCTCTGCGTCGCTGGACGCGGAGCGTCCCCTGAGGCATTCCCACGCGGAGCGTGGGAACGATCAGTCAGGGTTACGTCAGAGCAGCTCAAAACTCTGCTGCGTCACATCCTTGGAATCCAGACCGATCTGCACATTGAACTTGCCCGGCTCCGCCGCGTACTTGAGCTGGGTGTTGTAGAACTTCAGGTCGTCCTCGGTGATGGTGAAGTGCACGACTTTCTGTTCGCCAGCCTTGAGCATCACTTTCTGGAAGTTCTTCAGTTCCTTGAGCGGACGAATCATCGAGCCGGTCACGTCCTGAATGTACAACTGCACCACGGTTTCGCCATCACGCTTGCCGGTGTTCTTCACAGTGATGCTGGCGTCGAGTTTGCCGGTCTTGTTCAGCGTGGTCGACGACAGCGCCATGTCGCTCAGGCTGAAATCGGTGTAGCTCAGGCCATAACCGAACGGGAACAGGGGACCGGTGGTGTCATCGAAATACTGCGAGGTGTAGTTGCCCGGTTTGCCCGGGGTGAACGGCCGCCCGATGCTCAGGTGGTTGTAGTAGGTCGGAATCTGACCCACCGAACGCGGGAAGGTGATCGGCAGTTTGCCCGAAGGGTTGTAGTCGCCGAACAGCACGTCGGCGATGGCGTTGCCGCCTTCGGTGCCGCTGAACCAGGTTTCCAGAATCGCGTCGGCCTGCTCGTTCTCCTGCAGAATCGACAGCGGACGGCCGTTCATCAACACCAGCACCAGCGGCTTGCCGGTGGCTTTCAGGGCACGGATCAGTTCGCGCTGGTTTTCCGGGATGTTCAGGTCGGTACGGCTCGACGATTCGTGGGACATGCCACGGGATTCACCCACGGCGGCGACCACCACGTCAGCATCCTTGGCAGCTTTTACCGCTTCGTCGATCAACTCCTTGGCCGGACGCGGATCATCCACCACTTCCGGGGCGTCGAAGTTGAGGAAGTTCAGGTAGCCGAGAATCTTCGGATCACTGGTGATGTTGGCGCCACGGGCGTAGATCAGCGTCGATTTGTCGCCGATCACGTTGCTCATGCCATCGAACAGGGTCACCGACTGCGCCGGACGCCCGGCGGCGGCCCAGCTGCCCATCATGTCGATCGGCGCCTTGGCCAGCGGGCCGACCAGGGCGACTTTCGCGGTTTTCTTCAGCGGCAGGGTTTCGTTGCTGTTCTTCAGCAGCACCAGGCTGCGGCGGGCCACGTCACGGGCCTCGGCGCGGTGCAAGCGGCTGTCGGCGTAGGTGTCGGCCGGATCATCCTCGGCCTTGCCGATGCGCAGGTACGGATCCTTGAACAGGCCCATGTCGTACTTGGCGTCCAGCACCGCACGCACGGCGTTGTCGATGTCGCTCTGCTTGATCTCGCCGGACTTCAGCAGCCCCGGCAGTTCCTTGCCGTACAGGGTGTCGTTCATGCTCATGTGGATGCCGGCCTTGATCGCCAGCTTCGCCGCTTCGCGACCGTCGGCGGCGACGCCGTGCTTGATCAGCTCGAAAATCGCCCCGTGATCGCTCACGGCCAGACCCTTGAAGCCCCACTCCTTGCGCAGCAGGTCGTTCATCAGCCAGGTGTTGGCGGTGGCCGGCACGCCGTTGATCGAGTTCAGTGCGACCATCACCCCGCCGGCACCGGCGTCGATGGCGGCGCGGTATGGCGGCAGGTAGTCCTGGTACATCTTGACCGGGCTCATGTCGACGACGTTGTAGTCGCGACCGCCCTCGACCGCGCCGTACAGGGCGAAGTGCTTGACGCTGGCCATGATGCTGTCGGCAGCATTGGCGCCGGCGCCCTGGAACGCCTTGACCATCACCCCGGCAATACGCGAGACCAGATAGGTGTCTTCACCGAAACCTTCGGAGGTGCGGCCCCAGCGCGGGTCGCGGGAGATGTCGACCATCGGCGCGAAGGTGATGTCGAGGCTGTCGGCGGCGGCTTCCTTGGCGGCGATGCGCCCGGACAGGCCGATGGCGTCCATGTCCCAGCTCGAAGCCAGGGCCAGGGGGATCGGGAAAATGGTGCGGTGACCGTGGATCACGTCGTAGGCGAAGAACATCGGGATCTTCAGCCGGCTGCGCATGGCCGCGTCCTGCATCGGACGGTTTTCCGGTCGGGTGATCGAGTTGAACGTGCCGCCGATGTTGCCCGCGGCGATTTCCTTGCGGATCAGCTCCCGGGGCATTTCCGGGCCGATGCTGATCAGGCGCAACTGGCCGATTTTTTCGTCGAGGGTCATCTGCTTCATCAGGTTGCTGATGAAGGCGTCCTTGTTTTCCAGCGGCGGGGGCGTCGTAGCGGCCAATACGTTATGACTGGCCAGGCTGACGAGCAAACCCAGCAAACACAGCTTCTTCATGAATAGTTTTCTCAAGGGCCCAAGCGGCGATGCACGCGCCGGTCAGCCAAAAGTTAGGGAGCGTCTATTGTTGTTCGGGTGCTTATCTGAAATCGGCCGCCTTAAAAGGTGCCGCAAGCCGGATGTTTTTTGCGCAGGGCATCTTTTAGCCCATTGTCCCGATGCAATCCAGTGGCGCGGCGGATTATGCCCCAAGAGCCGGCCGAGAGGGTCGTCGGTTGTTTTTTCCAGGCAATGTGAACGGAGTATCACTGTGATGAATGCTAGACAGTCTTACCGGTCGAGGCTGCAGATCGCCACCTTGCTGGTGATGGCGACGTTGCTGACCGCCTGCGGCATCAACAACATCCCGACCCTCGATGAGCAGGCGAAAGCTGCCTGGGGTCAGGTGCAAAACCAGTATCAGCGTCGCGCCGACCTGATTCCCAACCTGGTGGAAACCGTCAAGGGCTATGCCGCCCACGAGCAGGAAACCCTGACGGCGGTGATCGAAGCGCGGGCCAAGGCCACGTCGATTCAGGTCGATGCCTCAACCCTGGACAACCCGGAAAAGCTCAAACAGTACCAGCAGGCCCAGGACGGGCTCACCGGGGCCTTGAGCCGACTGATGGTGGTGTCCGAGCGTTATCCGGACCTGAAGGCCAACCAGAACTTCCTGGCCCTGCAATCGCAGCTTGAAGGCACCGAGAACCGCATCAGCGTGGCCCGGCGCGATTTCATCCTCGCGGTGCAGAAGTACAACACCGAGATCCGCACCTTCCCCGGTCGCCTGTGGCATAGCGTGATGTACAGCAGCCTGCCGATTCGCGAGACGTTCGAAGCAACGCCGGGCTCGGAAAAAGCCCCCGAAGTGAAGTTTTGAACCCGCGTGGGGGGCACGGATGAGGTTGCCAATGCGCGCAATAAAGCTGGGCCTGGTGCTGATACTGTGGCTGTTTGCCCTCGCGGCTCAGGCCGAATTGACGTTCCCGGCGCTGACCGGGCGGGTGGTGGACAACGCCCAGATGATCGAGCCTTCGGTGCGCGAGCAGTTGACGCAACAGCTGGCTGCCCATGAGAAGGCTACCGGCGAGCAACTGGTGGTGGTCACTTTGCCGGATTTGCAGGGCACCGACATCGCCGATTTCGGCTATCAACTGGGGCGCTTCTGGGGTATCGGGCAGAAGGACAAAAACAACGGCGCATTGCTGATCGTTGCCCGGGACGAGCGCAAACTGCGGATCGAAGTGGGCTATGGCCTGGAAGACCGGCTGACCGACGCCCAGAGTTCGGTGATCATTCACCAGGTCATCACTCCGGCGTTCAAGGCCGGCAACTACAGCAAAGGCATCAGCGACGGCGTGGCGGCGATGCTGGTGGTGCTGGGCGGCAATCCCCTGGATGAACCCTCGACGGTGTATGAATCCACTGGCGATCCGGAGGACGACTTCATCTCGCGGCATCCGGCGCTGTTCGTGTTTTTGGTGCTGTTGTTCATCCTGACGGTGTTTGTCTGCCAGATGCTGGGTATCCTTCCCACCGGTCGCGGCGGTTCCGGTGGTTCCGGAGGCGGATTTGGCGGCGGAGGCTTCGGTGGGGGCGGCGCAGGCGGTGGCTTCAGCGGCGGCGGAGGCAGTTTCGGGGGCGGTGGTTCGTCCGGCGGCTGGTGACAACAATAATGAGCAGGCACTTTTCGACATGGCATTACTGACTGAACACGAACAACGCAAGGTCGCCGAGGCCATCGCCCGGGTCGAGCGCGACACGGACGCGGAACTTGTGACGGTACTTGCGGCCCGCGCCGACGACTATGCATACATCCCGCTGCTCTGGGCCAGCCTGCTGGCGCTGGTGGTGCCGGGGATCGTGCATTACCTGACGGGCTGGCTGACCATGCACAGCCTGCTGCTGGTGCAGTGGATCAGCTTCATCGTCCTGTGTCTGGTGTTCCGGGTACCGAAAATCACCACCCACCTGATCCCGCGCTCAGTCCGCCATTGGCGCGCCTCGAACCTGGCGCGGCGGCAGTTCCTCGAACAGAACCTGCACCACACCGTGGGCAGCACCGGCATCCTGATCTTCGTCTCCGAAGCGGAGCGCTATGTGGAAATCCTGGTGGACGAGGGTATCTCCAGCCGCCTGGACAACAAGAGCTGGGACACGATAGTCGCCGAGTTCACCCGCCAGGTGCGCGAGGGCCAGACCTTGCAGGGCTTCGTCAATTGCGTCGAGGCCTGCGGGGAATTGCTCAAGGTGCATGTGCCGGTGACGCATGTGCGTAACGAATTGCCGAATCGGCTGATAGTTCTGGGCTAATCACTGATCCCACTGACAATTGAACCTGTGGGAGCGGGCTTGCCCGCGATAGCGGTGGATCAGTCGACATCAATTCTGAATGTCAGATCGCAATCGCGGGCAAGCCCGCTCCCACAATGGATCTGCGCTGAGTACAAGTCGCCGTTCGTAAATAACTACGTGTCCTCAACCGCCATCCCCCCTAAAATACCCGCCATTCCCGATCCGCCCCGCCCTGAGGCCGTTTTCTCCATGTCTGTTACCGCTACTCCCGCCAGCCTCGCGCCGGATCATCACGCCCAGTTCATCGATCTGCTGCAAACCAGCCTTAAGCAAAACGCCTTCATCAAGCTGGTGCTGGCCAAGTACGTCGGCGATGAGGCGGATCTGCAGCGCATCATCATCAAGGCGGTGGCGGTGAAGGGGCAGCCTTGCCTATCCTTCGTCTATCGCTACAAGACCCGCGACATCACCAAGAACCTGCCGTTGGAAGAGGGCGTGGCGACCATCGCCGGGCTGTTGCCATCCGCGTTCAAAAATGCGCATTTGCTGTCCCTGACCGACGAAGCCCAGCTCGAATACAGCAAAAAGGGCAAGAGCTCGCTGTTCAAGAGCAAACCCCAGCAATTGCGCGAAGTGCCGTCCGCCGAGCACAACCGCGAGAAGAACCGCTTTCTCGACCTGAGCCGGCCGTTTCTCGCCGACCTTGGCGTGACCAACAAACAGCACGAGCTGATTCCGGCGATGTCGCGCAAGTGGAAGCAGATCAACAAATTCATCGAAGTGTTCAGCCATGCGCTGACCTCTTCGCCGCTGGCGCTGGACAAGCCGGTGCGGGTGGCGGACTTCGGGTCGGGGAAGGGTTACCTGACCTTCGCCATCCACGATTACCTGCGCAACACCCTGAACGCCGAGGGCGAGGTGACCGGGGTCGAACTGCGTGAGGATATGGTCAAGCTGTGCAATACCGCGGCGCAAAAGCTCGAGCATCCGGGGCTGGTGTTCAAGTGCGGTGACGTGCGCAGCGTGGCGCCGAGCGAGCTGGAGGTGATGATCGCCCTGCATGCCTGCGACATCGCCACCGACTATGCGATCCACACCGGCATCCGCTCGGGGGCGTCGATCATCATGTGTTCGCCGTGCTGCCACAAGCAGATCCGCCTGCAGATCCAGAGCCCGGCGCTGCTCAAGCCGATGCTGCAATACGGCCTGCACCTAGGCCAACAGGCGGAAATGGTCACCGACAGCCTGCGCGCGCTGTTCCTCGAAGCCTGCGGCTACGAGACCAAGGTGTTCGAGTTCATCTCACTGGACCACACCAACAAGAACAAGATGATCCTGGCGGTCAAACGCGCCGAACCGGTGGACCCGACGGCGTTGTTGGCGAAGATTCAGGAACTGAAGGACTTCTACCACATCACCGAGCATTGCCTGGAAACGCTGCTGCGGGGCGATGGTTACCTGAAATAAACCACGTCCCCCGCGGGAACATAAAAACCTGTGGGAGCGAGCCTGCTCGCGATGGTCGCCAACGATAACGCTGGCTGCCTGATACCCCGCGGTGTTTGCACCTCCATCGCGAGCAAGCTAGCTCCTACAGGGACCGCGTAAACCTGTGGGAGCGAGCCTGCTCGCGATGGTCGTCAACGATAGCGCTGGCTGCCTGACGCCCCGCGGTGTCTGTGCCTCCATCGCGAGCTTGCTCGCTCCTACAGGGTTATGCGGTGGCGGTGCGTGCGGGTTTGATGGCGGTCTTGCGGCCCAGCATTACGGTCACGATCACGCCGGCCGCAAACAGCCAGGTGATCGGCTCGACATGTTCGCCAAAGAACAGCGCGGAAAACGCGATGGTGAAGAAGATCTGCAGCAGCTGGATCTGACTGACCCGCGCAATCCCGCCCATCGCCAGCCCCGCGTACCAGGCAAAGAACCCGATGAACTGCGAAAACAGCGAAACATAGCCAAACGCCCACCAGGTTTTGGCCGAGACTTCGCCCTGATGTTGCAGCGCCAGGTACCACACCGGACCGATCAGCAGCGGGGTCGACAGCACCAGCGCCCAGCAGATCACCTGCCAGCCGCCCATTTCCTTGGCCAACCGGCCGCCCTCGGCATAACCCAGGCCACCCACCGCAATCGCCCCGAGCATCAGCAGATCCCCGGCCTGAATACTGCCGGCACCGCTGATCAGCGCGTAACCGAGCACCAATGCACTGCCCAGCGCTGCACACGCCCAGAAGGCTTTCGACGGACGCTCATGGGACAGCCAAGCGGCGTAAAGCGCCACGCACAGCGGTTGCAGACCGTTTACCAGCGCCCCATGGGACGCCGGCAAGGTTTGCATCGCCCAGGCCGACAACACAGGAAAGCCCAGAATCACCCCGGCAATCACCATACTGAGGCCTCTGACTTGTCTCCAGGTCGGCCATTTTTCCCGACGCCACAACAACAGAATCGCCGCCGGCACCGCCGCGAACAGCGCTCGACCCAGGCCATTGAGCAGCGGATGAAGTTCCTGCACGACGATGCGCGTGAAGGGCAGGGTGAGGCTGAAAATGACGACGCCAAGCAGGCCCAGGGCCATGCCGGTGTTTTCGCGGGAGGACATGATGGCAACCGGAATTGTTGTGATTGGAAGAGCCTTCATCTAGCCATAAACCACCGTTTTTGGCGCTTACAGCTGGCCGAAGAAACATCCGTACAGTTGCGGTCAATACCTTGTGGTGAGGGGGCTTGCCCTAATGCCAGTCAGTTAAGAGATTGAACGA
>NZ_JAIQWX010000054.1 GCF_020164475.1 Pseudomonas sp. REP124
GCCACAAAGCAGATGCGATCAAGTTCTGGCCTCGATCCATAAAGTCTTTCGTACACCAACGGCAGCAGGCGCTGATCGGTTTTACCTTCACAAAGAATTACCTTCTCTGCGAAGTAGATGTCAGCAACGTTGCCTAACTCGAAAAGAGTTCGCGATTGAGCCTGAGCTTCCTCCATTGCAGCAGCAACAGCTTCGCGTAACTGTGCGCGGACGACAGAGCCGTCAACGGGATGTCTACGAACGATGACTGTATCTGGAGCGTTATCCCTGCTGAGCATTAGGGGAGAGTGGGTAGTGAACACAACCTGAAAGCCCGCCACCGAAAGTTGTTTAAGCGCTTCTCGAAGCTTGCGGACTCCTTGTGGGTGTAAGAAAAGTTCCGGCTCATCAATCAGCAGCATCCGCCTAGAAATTCCCTGAGAGGTGGCTTGGCGCAAATCCGCGAGCAACCGAATGAGCGCCATCTGAATCGCTCGCTGCGCGCCACTTCCCACCTGATCAAATCGTCGACGGTCACCGGACGCCTCGTCAGTAACATGTAAGTCCCCCGATTTAAAGAATTCTTTTACATCGATTGAGGGGACATCTAAATCCAAGCGCAATCCTGGGAAGAACTCTCCAAGGGCAGCGGTAGCGCTATTGTCAAAGCCTGCCAATACAGGAGATCTCTGATCGCCATCAACCGTCAATATGCGCCGAACTGCTTCCAAGGCTTGCGTGACTTCGACATGTGCTGTGAGGATTGGCGTCATGATTTCATCGAGCAGCCCGCGAATAGTGCTGCCAGCTTTTCCTTTTCCTAAATCCTCCGGCACATCGTCCATGGCTTGAATATGAAGAGCTTCAGGAAGCAGAGCAGAAACAACTGACGGCAGTCCTGTCGGGTACGCGCGCCAGGTTGTAGGAATGCCATTGGCATCCTTCTCATCAGGTTGCCAAACCTCCTGAACCGGCTTGGAGGTGCCTGTGCCGGTGGTGCGGATCCATAGCTCTCCATTAACGCAATAGGGTTCAATAGCTAGGCGGTGTCTTGGCTCTGGAATTAACGCGATCAATTCCGGAGTAATTCCAGAAATACAGGCGCTGAGGACTATTGGCAACGCCGGGTCAGAAGCATCATTTTTAGCAAACGCTTTCGGCGCCAGGACAATTCGGATTGCGTCTAGCACCGTGGATTTGCCAACGTTATTTTGCCCTACCAGAGGAGTAAAGCTGCCTAGGGATAAAGAGACGTTTTTACACGCCCGAAAGTTCTGAATGTAGATCTGGGTCAGTCCATGCACTTCGCTTTCTCCTGATTTGCCCTAACTCTGGGGTGCCGGGGCTTCGGAGGTGGAGCGTAGAACCCATTTCTCTGGCGTGCTTTATTGATGAGGGATTTTCGAGTCGAAAAGTCATCGATCAACACGGAAGGTTCTCACAAGATTTTTCACGCGCGAATGGCACAAAATTCCCGCGTACTAATCAGTGATGGAAACTCCTAGAGTTCCGGTGGATCCCAACCCTCAAAATGCTTGAGAGCGTCGAAATCACCGATCAGATCCTTTGCTTGGGCTAAGCGATCTAATACAGCTTGCCGCTCTCCTGATTCGAGAAGCTCCGCTTTTTGGGCGATGTCGTCGAAGAAAACCCGAATGCTGTTCACTCTTGCCCAGGTCTGAATAACCGATTCGAGTCGATCACGGCTGTCCTGGATCGCCTTGAGCCGGCGCTTTTCCTCTTCCTTATGTCTCCACTCTTCCATCTCTAACTTGTGCCGCTGTCGTTCCTGCTCGTTCTGCACTCGTTGGGTCTCAACCTTAGCAGCCAGCATCGGAGCCTCGGCGATCAGCGACTTTATGATGCTCGGGATTTTGCCGACCAAATCACCAGGCTCGTCTTCAATCCAGCGCTGAACCCACTCCACACCGTAGTACGGGGAGTACACCTGCAAGCAGAGTCTGCCGCTTGGCATATCGGCGCTCATAATCCATCCATCTGGAAAATCGGAACGTCGTTTACTCACCGGCAGCGAGGTCATTCGGATGTATTTCTTGTCTGGCCGCTTCACGTGAACGTATTCGCTGATCTCATAGATGGACAGACCAAATACTACCGTCCCGACGTAAGTCACCGTTGGACGCTGTGGCTGCCAAAGGGCAGGGTGGACGTACCTATTTGATGCTTTCTCCCGATGGTCCACGGACTCACGTCCCACATGAGTCGTAGGATCTGATAGCGCGACCGCGAGACTCTTCTTCATCAGCGCCAAATACAGCTGATTAGCAAAGTCGACGGCATGGCTTACTCCAGAGCGGCTTACTATCAGGTCTGCCATGGAGCGTTTCGATGGACGAAGGTAACCTTCATCTGTTTCGTGGGCTTTCTTAAAATGCTCCTCGATGTCTATCAATAGCGGATGCCGACGAGGAAGTAGTGCAAAACGATCATCCAGCTTACCGCGGCACTTTACAGAAGCTTTTGGAAGAGATCGGGAGATTTGCTTGGGCACTCCATCCCTGCTCCAGGCAACGAGCGCACCTGGTTGGGCATCAGGGAGTACCGGCGGCGTTTTACGCTTCCCCACAGCCACTTGGGCCCAATATCCCACCGGAGGGCGGGGTATATTAAGGTTGGTAAAAATGCGTGCTAGGTAACTGGAGGAAACGCCATACCGCTCAGCTATTTTGGTCATGGGCGTAGACCAAGCCTGTTCGTAGAGAGACTCCCGAGTAATGGTGTCCTCCGACGAATCAGCAGTGGTGGCTGAGGCGTTTGGAATGTCTTCCATGCATGAGCTTCTTGAGGGTGATTGGCAAATTCAGTAGTGACCACATCAGCCTAGCTCAAGGCTTATGACGATTATGGGATTGAACCCCGCACGCACACCAGCACCCACAGCGCCCCCGATGATGAAGTTCCGGCATCGCCGGCGCCAGCAGCACCTTTTTAGAACAATCCATCATATCTCCAAGGTGCAGAGTCATACACACGCATGGACCATTCTCCCGAAGTGCATCGTTTCGGCCACGCGAGTGGATAAGACACGGGTTGGCCGTTTTCTGCTCTCATGTCGGGCAAGAATCGGCCAGTACCGGACCGTTCAACCTGGGTGTGCGGTCGGTTCAAAGTCGATCCCCTTCTAGTCACAATCCACAGACAGAAAACGGCCATGTCATCGGGCCTGCACGATGGCCGTTTGCTTCATGACGTAGACAGATACGACTCCAGCAAGGTGGTTTGCGAGTTGAGCAAGGTCAGTTGAAGGCGGTATATACCCTTCGTTTTTTCCATGCGATGAACTTTTGAAATTTCGAGTTTCACCGATAGATTTACTAATCGTAATCGCGCCCTGGATCATTTCCGCAGTCACAGAGTCGAGAGTATTTTCAGCTTTCAGTATGCCCAAAGTCTTTCTGATGAGCTTTTCAATTGGGAGAGTTTCGTACTCGGTCGCACCAAGCGTTTTGAGGCAACCTTTCAGTACCGTCTCAATGTGGGAACAACTCAATGTTATCGACTGTTCAGGGTCAGTGAGCACTGTATTTCGCGCCTTCAACCAAGAATCTAGCAGCATTGAATTACTGCTAAACAGACCATCGAAATCTGAATCAATTTCAGCCTTCTCAATAGTCAAAAATTGGCTAAGCGACTGGACAACTGACGTAGTTTTTTCGAACTCTCGTTCGAGATTTTTCCCAATGTCAGCAACGAGTGAATTCAGAACGTTTTGATCGCTTAAACGCCGCTGCATATCTGTGCCAGCTTTCTCCAACGAGCAGAGACGCCAGTAGTCATCATCGCTGGGACGAGGCACGTCCCTCCAACCAATCATTAGCTCTTTGCTATTGAATGCTAAGTAGCAGGCTGTATGCCCAATGGGTTCACCTTCAAGGTCAAGGATTTCGTCAAACGCGACGGTTTCGCTGTTTCCGCTAACCCTAAGCCCACCGACTAAATCCAGAATTTTTTGCTCGAAAACTTTTAATCCTTGCAGTAATTGCAGGTTCTCATTTTTGACCTTTGCTGATCGAGCAGCCAACTCTGCAAATCCATCGTTACTCATGTTGTTCTACAACCATGTAATTTTTCAGTTTTTCTAAAATGTAAATTGCCACTGCGCCTGCAAGATTATTTGAAAGACGAGCCTCATCAGCATTCGCAGTCTTGTCACCTCCATGAGCAGTTCCCAAATGCGTTCTTAATGCACCTGTACTTTGGGAAATCCCCTTAACGCCGCCAAAGAAAGCACGAATATCTGCTGTATGATCATCGCCATTAGGGAAATTTAACGGTGGAAAATCTCCAACCACAGAATTTATCAACTCAGTGATGGTCTTTGTCTTACCGATGGTAATTTTTCTTTTTTCAAGATAATGCCGGCAAACCGACTCAAGGAATTGATTTGTGCGTGTGAGAGAATCACTCGCGTCAGTATCAATCGCCAAACGAGCTTTCACCCATTGCTTTTCAAAATAATCACCATCCATTAAATTAACGAGATCCTTATGGATGCTTTCACTTTGCACATCGGAAAATTCAGATAAAAGCTTTGCAGAGCTTTTGGCTTCACCAAGCATTTCGTTGGCCTTTTCCTCAACAGCATTCCATATGGAGTTAATTGATTCTGGAGAAGCCAGTTTTGTTATCTTTTCGTCATCCTTGATCTCGCTGATATGACGGGACGTCATCATTCCTTCATACGGGGTTCCGTAGTTATGGGCGTCATCTATTGTTGAAGAGGTCAGAACTCTTAAGTTTGTTCCATCAAAATTCAACATACCGTACTCCCAGTCATCCTCATCGATCTGACCGAAAGTGACTCGTTTACCAGTTGCGTAAAGACTCAAGCCATTCAAGCCCTCACGCAATTCTTCCTCTACAACTTCAAGCCCTGCACGCACCTCACTTCGAGTCTCCAGCACCTGCTTGGTCAAACGGGAAAGCGCTTCTTTTCTGCTAGTCATAGGGCACCAAATCAACGACACACACGAGGTCGTGTTGTGCAGGACAATACCCCACAACTCAATGTCTTCCCACTCGCCCACCTCAACGCTTGCGTGAAGGGGAATGTGAGCCCAAGAGAATGGGGATTTGCCTAGACGCTCCCTGTACTCCTTGCTGCCGAAGTCAGCCCCGATGATCACGGCCAAACTGTTCCCGTCCAGTGGCTCCAACGTGTTGCCACCGGAATCGCCCTAGTTTCGTAGACGACCTGACCGGCAGCTTTGGGTCCGTAAGCGGACGAAGACGATCGGCTGCTTTTGGCCCAGAGTGTGTAAAAACGCCTCCGCGAACCCTTGCTATGATTTCTGAGGATTTCATCGCAGGGATCGCCCATGAAGCGCTTTATCCAAGGTGAACATCGAGGCCAAGGCAGCTTGCTTCCTGAGAGCCTCGACGACTACGTTAGCGATACCAATCCGGTCCGCGTAGTCGACGTCTTTGTAGACGAACTCGACCTGGTCAAGCTGGGTTTTGAAGGCGTCATTCCCGCCGATACTGGGCGGCCTGCTTACCACCCGGCGATCCTTTTGAAGATTTACATCTACGGCTATCTCAACCGCATTCCGCAAAGACAACGGCAAGGCCATCCAAGGTGTGTGCCGTCAATTTGTGGTGCTATGCCAACAATTGGGGTTGTTTTCCGAGGCGCTCGTTGCCATCGACGGCAGCAAATTCAAAGCGGTCAACAATCGGGATCGGAACTTCACCAGCTCCAAGCTTCGACGGCGGATGGAGGAAATTGAGTCCAGTATCAATCGCTATCTGACAGCACTTGATACCGCAGACCGTCAGGAGCCTTCCGTAGCTCAAGCCAAAGCCGAACGCCTCCATGACAAGATCTCGGCCTTGAAAGCCAAGATGCAGGAACTCAAGCAAATCGAGGTACAGCTAAACGAAACGCCGGATAAACAGATCTCCCTAACCGATCCTGATGCTCGCTCGATGAAGACGCGCGGAACAGGAATGGTCGGCTACAACGTCCAGACTGCCTTTGATGCGAAGCACCACCTGATCGTGGCGTACGAGGTAACGAATAATGGCGTTGATCGAGACCAACTGAGTTCGATGGCAAAGCACGCACGAGAGGCCATGGGGGTCGAAGAACTGTCGGCAGTCGCAGACAGAGGGTATTTCAAAGGCGAAGAAATACTGGCGTGCCATGAAGCTGGAATTGCCGTTTTCGTGCCGAAGATATTGACGTCGGGAGCGACAGCGGCTGGTCGATTCGGCAAAGATGATTTCATCTATGACACCTCAACGAATGAATACCGATGCCCAGCCGGGCAAAGCTTGATCTGGCGTTACTCAAGTGTCGAGAAGGGGTTAAAACTACATCGCTACTGGAGTTCGAACTGCCGGAATTGTGCCTTGAAGGAACGTTGCACGCCCAGCTCTGAGCGGCGAGTTAGCCGTTGGGAACATGAGTCAGTCGTCGAGGCGATGCAGAGTCGTCTTGACCAAGCACCAGAAATGATGCGGATCCGCCGCCAAACAGTGGAGCATCCCTTCGGCACACTGAAGTCCTGGATGGGGGCCACGCATTTCCTCACCAGAACCCTTACCCGAGTGAGCACGGAGATGAGCCTGCATGTGCTCGCCTACAACTTCAAACGCGTGCTACGGCTGTTGGGCAGTGATGCCTTGATGGCGGCAATGAAGGCATGAAGCCTTTTGAGCGGTGCGATAACCGCATCTAGCAGGTACCCGCTGGCACAAGTCCCGATCAATACAGCAACATTGATTTGGCTTGGATGAGGTCTCTAGAGACCTCCAGCGCAGCGAAAAACCACTAATTACCCAATCCTCTGCGTCCAAGGCGTTTTTACACACTCTGGGCCGCTCACTGCCGGTCATGGTTGGTAGGGGGGCAAATTCGTTGCAAACGGCTGGTTAGGTCGATTGCAAATGAATCGTCGAGTCAGTCCTAATACTGAGGTGTCCGCGGATGGGGAGTGAGAAATGGCTCCATTCAGCGGCGTGTTCAGTTAGTTTTCCCACACCAGTTGCTCAAGGACGATTCCCATGCCAGATAACTCTGAAGCCAATATAGCCACAGCGGACGCTCTCACACTGCTCCTGCACAACCAGCACGCCCTAGCAGCGGCCTTTGAAGAAGTGACCAAATGGATCTCAGAGAATGGAGTGGAAAGTGTCTCCGCGAACGCTATGGGGGCAATGGAAACGTTGGACAAGAATGCACGAGCCATCACCGATGCGATTATGCGCCTACGCTATTTATAGGCATCATTTAACGCTCGCTGCACCCTTGCAGGTACCGAATGATTCTGCTGAACCAACCTGTCATCTATCGCTCGTTTCGCTGGATATGATCATTTGAGATGTGGGGAGTACCGATCCGAATGACGAGCCTTATTCCTCTCGGGAGGGTAGTGCGCAGAACACATTCCGGTGCTGGATACTGCTTCGCCAAAACTAGCTGTTAGAATTGCGCTGGTTTAGTGATCAGGCCCGTGAGCACCAGCATGAACAAAGAATTGACCCTGGAAGAGATGCGCGAAGCGTTGTTCGGCGACGCTGAAATATCTGCGCCGGTGACCACCGCCCTGGTGGAAGAGATCCAGCCGGACGTCACCGCCGCGCCCCTATCAAAAGTGGCGAAAAAGAAGGTCTCCAAAGCCTTTACCCCCAGGCTTCTGGTTACTCTCCGTGTGAGCAATGAGTTTGAAGGCAGGACGCTTGAGATCGTCCATGAAGCCGATACTCTAAGCACGCTGCTGGCAGAGCAGGAAGCTACCAAAGCAGCCAGGAAGAAATTCCGGTATGTAGAAGTGGTATCGGTCAAATCTATGTAAATCATATTTATCAGCAGGCGCCAAGCTAGTCTGTGGCCGGCCAATTCTAGCCCTAGGGTTTCGTATCAGCGTCACGAATTGGCTTTAGCACTATCGATCCGTCGACCCTCTCGATGGTCAATAAATCACCGAGACCGACGTTCATTTCTGCAAGGACATCCGAAGGCAGATCAATGATCACATCCCCGCTGCCATCGCCTGGATCCTGACATATCACAATCCTTCGCACAGAATCACTCATTGGAAACTCACTCCACTCTCGGCAGATGAATTAGGTCCATATCCTACGCCGTACATGGGAGGCAGTCAGCTGTCGGCCTAATAACGACAACGGTACTGCGCAGCTGATCCACCCTAATCCTCCACCAACGTGGTGGACACCACCATAAATACCATTGCCAAGTATCGGCATCAGCCATGGAATAAGGGAAAGCTTGTCGGACAGAAAGCACCGCTCCGAGTCAGGGATATCTGGGCGATCCGAGTGAGGCTTCAGCTTGCTGAGAAGACGAGGGATTTGGCGCTGTTCAATTTGGCTATCGACAGCAAGCTGCGTGCCTGTGACTTAACCAAGCTGCGAGTACGAGACATAGCTCATGGGGAGCGCGTGTCGTCACGGGCTATCGTGATGCAACAGAAAACCCGTCAACCCGTGCAATTTGAAATTACCGAACAAACTCGAACGGTTCTGGAGGCTTGGATGCATCAGGCGTGCCTTCGCAGTGAGGACTTCCTATTTCCGAGCCGACTGCACGGTTCAGACCATCTATCCACCAGGCAATACGCTCGTATAGTCAAAACATGGGTTACAACTATTGGTCTTGACCCAACCATGTACGGTACTCACACACTGCGGCGAACCAAGGCAACGTTGATCTATCGTCGGACGAAAAATCTCCGAGCTATCCAGCTCTTGCTTGGCCATACGAAGCTTGAAAGCACCGTCAGATACCCGGGCATCGAGGTTGATGATGCCTTGGAAATGGCTGAACAGACGGAGGTTTGACTACCACCGCGGCGGTCGACGCTGGGCCGCCGCTAACGGCCAAAAGCGGACGCCCTGCGCGTTTCTGGTTTCATCCGATAGTGAACGCTGCCACTTGCCGAGGCATGCACCGCATGAGGGAGGTCTAAGCGACCCTTTCTTGCTCCTGCATTGATTGTGTAGGACCGATCAGTAGGACAGTCGACGTGAGTGTTTTTACTGGCTACCTTGGGGTCTTGCTGGGTAGCCTGCCAAGGCTACAAGCGCCAAAACATGAAAAATAGGGCTCGTTATGGAAAACAATACTATTAAAGAAAGCGGCTACTTTTGGTGGCGAAACGAGCCTATTCCAGAGGACGACATTGTCCCGGAGTCAGCAGTAGCTGGCGATTTGATAATCACTGATGACGGACAAATAAGCCTTGAACTGCATGGGTATTTACCTTCAGCAGATCACCCGATTTCCAGAATTTTTGTGGGGTCGGGCAATTCATGCCCGGATATTGAAGGCCGGCTCAAAAACTCAAGCGAGCATGTGCTATTGATGGACGTCTATACTCAAGGAGGAAAAGCATCCTTCGGTGGGATTTCTTATGAGAACTATGGAGCAACAAGTTGCTTAATTGGTTCTAAGCCACTCCCCGTAGTGAAAGGGGAGATAAAGTTTGACGGTCTAGCAATTCCGCTGACTGGATTTGAGGAGTGGCTAGGCTTAAGCTCCATTGAGACGACTAGAACAAAAAGAAAGCTAGTAGCAACCCACAAGACCCAGAAAAACATAAAATACACACTCGAAGATAGCAGTACTATTTCCATAGAATTTGACTTGCTTGCCCCTATGTTCGGCAATCAAAAAAATCACGCAATAAACATTGCTGAGAAAATTAGCTTTAAGTATCTGTCCAAAATCAAAAAAACATCATCAGAGCTGAAAAAGTACTTTTTTTCTATTTCGGATTTTTTCTTAGTTCTGACTGGTTCCGACTATAGTATGGAGTGGCCATCGCTAACAATAGGCCGCACTACAAGCACCAGCAAGTCATATAGATTTTATTTTTTAAGATCTCGAAACTCAGCCACTCCGCCCGCACGCCATAATTGCTGGTTTGCATTCCCAATTATTCAAGATGAGTTTGGTCGGCTTTTTCAACAGTGGCACCTTAAGCGCGAGGAGTTGGGACCTGGAATGAGTCTGTATTTAGGGACGCGTCGTGGTGTCGAGCTATACGTTGAGCACCGCTTTGTTAATCTAATATGGGGACTCGAATCGTTACATCGCACACTAAACAAAGACGCACCTCCGACGAAGCTAGAATTGAAAGCTAAACGCATTATTGAGCAAATAAAATCAGCCAAGGATCGAAAATGGTTGGAAGCCAAACTTGAGCATTCTGCCGAACCTTCTCTCGCCGAACGTTTGGTTGAATGTATAAAACTTTTGCCGTTAAATTTCCCAGTAGAATCACTTCGCGATTTTTGTAACGAGTGCGCAGGCAAACGTAATGACATTTCGCATTTTGGAGGGCAGCGTGTGCCAGGAAGCTATGGCGTTTTTCTAGGAAGAATTTACTCGCTCAACAATGCACTTGGCGATATCTACCCCGCTATACTTCTAAAGCTGTGCGGAGTAAATGACTCGCTTCTTCTTAAAATGCTCAGTACTGGTCGCGCAGCAAGTAGAATCAAATACACCCTCAACGAAGTTGGGCTCAATATCAGTTAGCGTAAACTGATTCGCCCTCAATCGAATTATCAAAATAAAAGGGACTAGGCAACGTGCCGCATAACAACCGACTTCTGCTTCGCGAGCGCGGGCATCGTCGCATGACTCTTACTGACCCAATCTCTGCCCGTTACGAAGGGCGGCTATGGGTCGATAACAACCGGTCATTACCGGTAGGCCAGAAATGGCCCTTACAGCTCAACCACAAACCCACGCAGGCCGATGCCATCGGCAAACCGCCCGAGCGCCGTCAGGCTAGCCCAGGTGCGCAGGTGCGCAGGTGCTCGCGCCGCGAGCGCACCGGAATCAGCCGCGCGCTCGGACTGCCCAGGCGTACCGACAACGACCAGTGGCTGTCATTCCCCGCGACCCGGCCGACCACCGCCTCACGGACTACCTGCTGCTCGATCAGGGCGCGCAGCACGTCCTCCTGGATGCCTTTACCAATCATCCTTGTCGCTCCAGTTCCAGTTGCACCTGACGCAGTTGCGAGGCAGTGTCGAAGATGCGGTACAGGACCTCGATGCCAGCCGCCGGCAACGCCTTGAGCGATTCAAGCCCCATCACAAAGCCTTCGGCGCGGTCCGCGGCATGCAGCGTATCGGCCACGGTCCTGGCGTGCCGGATGCCCTGCAGCAGCCGCAACGCGCGAGCATGTACCGGCGTGGGCAACCTCAGTTCAGCAAACGGATCGAGCCTGGCGTATTCGCTCATCTCATGTGCCAGCCTCCGCCTGTCTGCAATCGCTGTAGCGCGTCGTTCAGGGCGCGGCGGGCGGTAGTGTCCATCAGCGTTGCATCCGCGGCGTCGATCAATTCCGCATCCTGCAAGGCGGCCCGGTAACCCAGGGCCTGGTGATAGCGCTGATGCGCGTCGCTGGGCAGGCGCGCGCCGACGATCGCGCTCAGCAGGTTGAACCACGCGGCTTGTGTTCGCTCGTTGGGCAACAGCGGTTGCCCGCTCTGTTCTATCAGTGTTTCGGACATGGCCGACTCCCGTGCTAAGGGGGTAAACCAGAGGGTCGTATCATGGTAGATCAGGTCCCGGAGAGCTGGTAGCGCTGGGCCGACAAAAAAGGCCCCCCGCACCAGGAGCAGGTGCGGCGGCCGATTGAACGAAGATCCCGTTATGCGAAATCCAACGGCTCCGCTTAGTCGTTCGCCAAGGCGAATCGGACATTGCGCAGTCAGATCAAAGAGGGTTTGGCCGGAGGGGAATGTCTCAAACTGACGAGCTTCATTAGGGCAAGTTCAATGGCCTCGGCCGCCCCATCGCGGTCGGGGGTTAACCTCCATCCGCTCGGTCGAGCGTCCATTAAAATACCCACCGCCTGGGCACAAAGTTCGTCCGCCCCTAATCCTCTATTACCTGCTGCGACTATGAGTGCCATCAGCGCTTGCTCAAGACTTGAAACTGAAGTTGTCGTCACGGAATAGGCTCAAGAAATTAATCGACAATGGTGCCATGATGCCAATGAGCCACCTAGCGGTATCCGCTCAGCGGCAATAAATGTGTGGATGAAAAAAAGGGATCCGGCAGGTTCAAGCAAACTCTAAGCGCAAACTTCGCTAACGGAGGGACGTGCTGCCGGTTTCAACTGGAGAGAAAAACGCCCGCATCTAGCACGAGCTGACGCCATTCCAACCTGCTTATCAGCCCTTCTTTTTGCATCACAGCAGCCCTTCTTAGCAGTTCGTAATACTGGTCTTCGACGGCGTAATTCGGGTCCTTTAGAGTCAGGAACTTCCGCCACTCACTGAGCGCAAAGCTGCGTTGATTCTCATACATTGGAATAGTCCATCATCAAAAAGGGTAGAGGTGTAACGACCTAACTGCGTTCGAATGACGCGACGGATGGTAACAGCGAATAGGACTTCCCGAACTAATCACGTCGCATCTACGAATTGCGAAGTCTTAGAATTGCCTCACTAATCGCTTTCGAGTTTGTATCCAGGGTCTCCATGGCCACGACCGCATTTTCTGCGACTGCTCCCGCATCATGCTCTGAAAGCCACTTCGTGACCTCCTCTATTGCCGCCCCAAGCGCATGCTGATTGTGCAGGAGCAATGTCAGAGCATCCGCCGTGGCGATGTTGGAATCGAATCATTGGGCATGGAAGTCGTCCTTGGTGGGATAGCGTAGCTCGTCACATGGCTGTCGGCGCTGAATGGCAAATTTATGCGCACTCCATTTCGGCACCTAAAACCCCAAACTTTCTCTAAGAAAATCAGTGATTTGCGTTTTCAGAATTTGGCGGTGAAGGAAAGATTCGAACTCCAACGAACTTTTATGGCCATCAATGCTCATTGCGATACGCCAACACCATAAATTTCTGACCGGTTTCTATTGTTCGTGACGGGCAGGGATCGGCCATTAGCGGTCAGTCTCTTGAGACTGGCTTAGGTCGTGGTGGGCCCTAAGACCTCTGAGGTAAGGATAGGGACTCAACCATTTTCGGAGCGGCTACCTATAGCGGCAAGTAGATCACTCCAGGGCTTAGATTCTTTGCGTGCGTTTGGGCACTCAGGCGTATGTGCGAAATTGGCAGTGCCATGCAGTTCTGCTTGAGCAGCCCTGCATAGCTTGCACATGACCATTCCCTTGTCTAAAGTCCATTGTTTATTCCACGAAACAAGCAATTCAGAAGTCGACATTTTGGAAGGCGCACCATAATGTACAAAAATTAAATTCTGTACAGTTATTTTGGTGCTTCTGCCGGAGACCTCAATCGGAGGCGTTTCTGGCCCATCTACAAAGAGCCTGGTCGGGCTTTCATGTGAGCCGAAACGCCTGAACAAGCTTGGTATCTCTATCGGCTGCTGTTACGCCGACTTCTTTTGACGCTTCTGCTGATACATCGCCTGATCAGCGATTGTGAGAGCTTGAGAAATTCGTATCGTCTTGTTGGTTACAGCGAGCCCATAGGAAGCGTTGACGCCCTCACTTTCGAGCGCTATTTTCATCCTCTCGCACAATGCAAGGCCACCTTCTAGATCGCAATTAACGCCGATGATTCCGAACTCATCACCGCCTAGCCTTGCAACAACATCTTCTGCCCTTGAAGCTTTCAACAATGCAGTTGCTGCACGTTTTATTAGTGCGTCGCCGGCAGCATGGCCGAGGCGGTCATTAGCATCCTTCAGTCCATCCAGGTCCACAACGATGACGACAGAGGATTGCCGGTAGCGCTGGTATCGTGCCTCCTCTTTTACAAGAAGCTGATCCCATCCCGCACGGTTATAAAGACCCGTAAGCGCATCCTTCATTGCTTGAGCCTGATAGCGCTCAGCTCTTCGTTCTTCCTCGTCGGCTTTCAACTCCATCTGCAAAATCGTGCTAAGCATGCTGCCAACCAGCTCGATCAGATCTTGATTATCAGCAAGGCTGTCAGGCTGCGGCTTGGGATCAATGCCGCACAACGTCCCAAACAAGCGACCATCAGAGAGCAGAAGCGGCACGCCAATGTAGGCGCCTATCGGAATTTTCCGACCTATTTCCGCCGCACTATAGGCCGGCACTTGATTTGAATTGGGGGCGATATTGGGACCTTTGCCTTCCACCATTGCGGCACAAAAGGAATCCCCCCAATTAAAGACATCGCCAGGAGCGACGCCATAGCCGTGATCGTCGCGATGGATAACTGCCCAGTCGTTGCCCTCAGTTCTCGTGACCATACACATCTGGAAGTCTAACTTTCGGCGGAGAAACGCCAGCGCTTTGTTAGATGCGCTTTCAAAACCATCCATTATCACTCCCAATAAGGTTAACCAATCCCAAACATGATAAAGAGATGAGCCTCCACTGCGGCTGGTCAGCGATCATGGAGAGCGCTCTTGTCATAAAGTAAGTAGCCAGTTGTTCGGCGTCGGTGTTGTGCTAAACAGGATTATGTCAATTTCCCGCCATCAACCATCCTCTAACACCATGACTTTGACTCAATTCTTTCACGACTCGGATCGCGTCCTGCTTTTGATTATACGGGCCGATGACGACGAAGTTGTGTTCTTTACGCGCTACCGGTAACTCCAGCTGTTGAATGGCTTTTTTGGCGCGATGTCGGCTGGGTGTGTTCAATGCAATCTCGACCACCCAAAGGCCGGATGAAGGCTTGGAAGTTTCTCTTTTTACGTGGGAAATGAAGCCACCGCACGTCAAGCATGGGCGTTCCAGCGTGATTTGCGAGCCTGGCACGGTGCGAAAGACGTGCCATTGCGGATCAACGTTTTTTTTGCGGGCGAAGAGTGCAAGGAGCAGGCCGGTAAACGTAATCAGACCGCTGAGAATAATCGTCCATTTGTATGATTGTGTGGGCAATGAAGGCAGCGTAAGTTCTGGTGATTCGTCGGGCTTTTCGACCAAAGATTGTGCGGCGTCAACCTCCGTTGAATCGGTTATATGGGATCCGCCTTTGGCAAAGGGCGCTAGTTCATCGGAATGCTGTGTACTGAGTACTGTCGCCACTTTATTTGCGGCGTCATCAAGTAGTTGTTCGAACTTTGTCACTTTTTGCTGAGCGTATGAGTTGTTGACGTTATTTTGACAAGTGGGTGCTGTGGATGTGTAGGTCCATAGCAGTGCTGATAGTTGCCCCAAAACGCCAGTTACCAGGAAGCTCAAGCCAAGCTTTCGCACGGCACTATCTCCAAATCAAGTGAATGACGCCAGGCCCATATTTCCAAGTAAGGGAAAACCCCTTGCTTGATGACAAAGCTGCCGCCGAAGTCTTTCGGTGTGCGCAAACGCAAGCGGTTACCGGGCACATTCAGTGCGCTGGACATGACCCTATGCAGCGCATAGGGGCCCTGGAAATTGGCCAGCACGTCATCAATGCCGGTGGCGCGTTCGTACTGAGCCAGCACCACTTAGCATTTAATGGGAATGCAGGAACTGCGCGGAAACTCCACTTTGAGCGAGACCTTGTGCGGCGCCTGCTCGAAGGCCTGCTCCAGCTCTAGTTGCTATGCAGCGCGATAGTGTTAGAGCCGAGTGTGTAAGAAAGGCGCAGGGAGCGCCTTGCCTAGGGAGATGAAACTCTGCGCTGTGGTCTGAAAACTTGCCTTAGCGTCTGATTTGCAGGGCTGGGACCAGACAGAATTGCCGGTCAGGGAGGTGGAAGCGGGATGGCTCGCGGACCTGCTTGGCCATCGAGCTGAGTTGATCGCGGTCGGAACCGACGTTAGTCACCTCATGCGCAACGATCAGATGGTGCTGCGTATCGACCGCTGTCTGCACGTTATAGCCAACGATTGGTATTGCTGACGTAGTCGTCGAGGCTCTCGGGAATTAAGGTACCTTGGCCTCGATGTTCACCTTGGATAAAGCGCTTCATGGGCGATCCCTGCGATGAAATCCTCAGAAATCATAGCAATGGTTCGCAACAGCATTTACACACTCAGAGCCAACGCAGTCTCTTATGAGGGGCGACTATTGACCCAAGGCTGATCCTGCTCACGCGAAACGGGGGCGAGTTATCTGATTTGGAACAGGCAAGAGATCGCGGTCATAGCCTTGTCTCCGTCAGTTTCATACCGAAGATCGAACTCAAGGAACTGTCGGTGAAGGCGGATGCAGACGGGGTAACGCTGGGCGATCTAGTCCCCATTTGCGAAAGGTTCGGCGTTGCACCGCATTATGTGCTTAACGAACTGTCCGTCTCGGTTGCGGAAGGCTATCTACAAGGATCTTTGCCCTATGATTTTTGCGGGGGCGTTATGAACGGGATCATAAATGCTGTGGTTGAGGTAGGCATGACTAACGACATGCCTCAGCCCGCTTGCTCGCTTTACCAGGCAAATCATGGTGAAAGGATCCGCAGTAACGACTCACCGGAAACTGAGCCCAGTGAGAAATACACGATGCCGACGGTCGAGGAAATAATGCGTATCCTTAGAGACTAGCTTTCACAGATCGGGAGGTTTTCGCTTTTCGGCTGGAAGGTAGTGGATCGAGCGCCGCTTTTGGCTGATTTCTGCCTGTCTCGAAGGGCTGAAAGCGGCCAGCACGGCTAAGTCGATTCAAGAGAAAGGAGCTTTCTAACTTCGGCAATGATCGTGTCGATGTTGAATGGCTTTGGCAGCACCGCGTCAAACAGATCCGATCTATGCATGCCTATGTGCGCCTGAGCGCCGCTCATCAAGATAATCGGCAAATGATTAGAGGAAGGAAGTGCTCGGACGGCTGTGGCGAACTCCAGGCCGTCCATGACCGGCATCATGAAGTCGGTGATGATCAAGGCTGGACGTTCTCTATCAAGTACCTCGAGCCCCTTTTGGCCATTGCTGGCCGTCACCACCATGAACCCCTCATCCTCCAGCGCAAAACTGAGAATGTCAGCGATCAGATACTCGTCGTCGACGACCAGGATGGTGGTCATGTTAATTCAACCCACACAAAGGCTTAAGATCTTGAACCGGGCGATGACTCAGTGGGTACTGATGGTTCATGTCTTGAAGCCTTTTTCAGGAAAACGTCTTGGTCACGGATGACGACCTCGAATCGCGAAGGGTCGTAGGAGCTGTCTCGTACTTTAAGAATGGAGAGCGTCCTGCTTAGTTCAGAGTGATTCTCAGCGAATCGCATCAGCATCAGGTTGTCGACGATGCTAGACAGGTCAGAGTTCGGTGCGCTGACCTCGGAGCCGAATAGATCGCGCATTTCCCAAGAAGCGAATACCGTAACCCCTCTGGATCGAAGCTCGTTCATCAGAGCACTGAAGAAATCAGTTATCCTCGTCGGATTTGTCGTTACTCGGGTCATGCCGCTCAGGCTGTCGATGAACACGCGCTTGATGCCCTTTTCTTCAACGAGACTCAGCAGTCGTGCGCCCAGCCCGTCCAGCAGACCTTCAGTAGTAGGCTGCCAGGCAATGCTCAACGCGCCACTGTCTTCCATACCTTTGATATCGATACCCAATGACAGGCCTTTGAGTCGTAACCTCTGTGGACTTTCGTAAAAGCCAAAATGCAGGCCCGGAGACTCTGCGGTCGACTCGGCCAGAAATTTGAGGCCCAGTGTTGTTTTACCTATCCCGGAGGGGCCTATTACCAGCGACACGCTGGAACTGTGCAGGCCTCCGCCTAAGATGTCGTCCAGTGACTTAATGCCACTGGCGATTCGCGTCATGTCGGCGCTGTCGGGAGACGACGGGTGGCTGTAGAGACTTTCGAGTCGCGGGTAAACAACCAAGCCATTTTCGGTAATTTCACACTCATGAAGACCGGTCATTGCGCCGCTGCCGCGAGTCTTTCGCAGCTGAATACGACGCACTGAGCGAGTACCGTATAGCTCCTCGCCCATCTCAATCACGCCATCAACCATGGTGTGCTCAGGACTGCCATCGTCGAGCCGGGAGCTGGTGAGAAATAGCACCGTGCAACCAGCGAAAGCGGCATGCCCTTGCAGCTCTGAGATGAACTTCTTAGTGTCGATAGGAGAGTCAGCTTTCGAGCGTGCATTGAGCAAACCATCCACGACCATAACTGTGGCTTTTTGGCGGCTAATTTCGCGCCGAAGCAGTTTCACTACCTCATCCAGTCCCTCGTTTTCCAAGGTGTCAAAGGCACTGACAAACTGGATTTCGGCACCGACTTTTGAGGAGTCGAAAAAGCTCAGGGTAGAAAGAAACTGAAATAGACGGTCATGTGACTCAGCCAACAGCGTGGCGACGAGAACCCGGCCTCCATTGTTTGCATGATGAAACCCAAGCTGGTTGGCGAGGATCGTTTTTCCAGACCCCGGGCGCCCTTGGATTATGTATGAAGCGCCTGCGACCAGACCTCCCTTTAGCAGAGCGTCGAGCCCTTCGATTCCACTTTGGAGGCGTTTTAGCTTTTCCACAATGCGACCCTGATCTGAAAACAGGCTGTTTAAGCCGAGTGAATCGAATGCTACCGCCATTCTTGATTCGTAGCCATTCAGAACGAGTTGAAAGCTGGAGCGACGGTGCCGTATTGCGGCCTTGAGAGTTGTCTACGAGAGGCCGCTCTTGGCCGATTGTTGCCTGTCGCTAAGGGGGGCCTCGCCCTGCGCTACGGACGCGCGCCCCAATGTGTTTTTTGGGCTCGTCAGCCAACGTAGCCAGTCACTTCGGCGCATAGCATCTGCAAAATGTGCGGGTCTAAGCAACGCGGTTTACAGTGAAGGATATCAGCGTCGGCTGGTAGCTAACCCACCCTTACAGCTGGATTCGGCCTCATCATTTTAACGATGGACTGGCGCTAGTGCTCATCTAAAAAGCTTAACGTCTTGTTCAGGATTAGTTATTCACTACACTTTACTAACACACTTCTTGATCGTAAGCGTTCCGGGAACACACCTTCCGAACTCCAGCATTAAGGACGATGGTGTCTGCATATTTTTAAGCGGACGCTTTCGCCCTTATCGCCAGGAATTCCATGGGCCAACGAAGCTCTTATCCCAAATCGTTCAAAGCCCTGGTTGTTCAGGAATGCCTGCAACCAGGCGCGACCATCTCCGGCGTCGCCATCAGCCAGGCATCAACGCTAACGTCATACGAAAGTGGATGCCGCTGTACCGAGATCAGCCGCCAGCGATGCTACCTGCTTTTATTCCAGTGAAATCTACGCCAAAACGGCCGACTGAGACGTCGGCGGTTATCGATCTATCGTTTGGCGATCAATCGATCACAGTGAAATGGCCAACTTCTGACCCTGAAGGATGCGCAGGCTTTGTCCGTGGGCTCACGCAATGATCCGCATCGATGCCATCTGGCTCGCCACCGAACCCATGGACATGCGTGCCGGCACTGATACAGCGCTGGCCAGAGTGATTACGGTGTTCGGTGCGGCGAAGCCGCACTGCGCTTATCTGTTTGCCAATCGCCGCGCTACTCGCATGCATATACTCGCGCCGGGCCAGAAGAAGACCTATCGTGCTTACGTTTGGGCTTACTGCACTACGCCGTTTTCGCCGCTCAAGGCAGTGGTTTATGACTTCAGCCCGAGCCCGTGCAGGCGAGAACGCGCGCAACTTCCTTGGCCAGTGGAAAGGCAAGTTGGTGTGCGACGACTTCGCCGGCTACAAAGCGAGTTTCCAACAAGGCATCACTGAAATCGGCTGCATATGGCGCATGCCCGCCGCAAGTTCTTCGATTTGCATGCTAGTCAACCTAGAAGAAGTCGTTCTGTAGGGTATCGTCGATTTTCCTGTTCTGAGATCTGCGCTCTTGAAGCGCGTGTACGCTATGACTCAGCCTGCCAACCAGGCCCTGTCTCGTATCTGTCAGAAAGGTTTTGCGTACTCAAAAGTCAGCATTTTGCTGACAAATCTGGTGCAAGCAGATGGGGGCACGCCTGACATGTTTGCGCAGCCGCCGCGACGGAACTGTGGGAATTTGATGGAGACGATTGATGTCTTGAACAAGCGGTTTGGGAGAGGGGCAGTGCGTCTGGGAACGGTGTGGCCAGGGGGAGACCATGGAAATGGAGGGAGATGCTTTCGCCTGCGTACGTCCGCTTGGCGGGAGCTGCCACGCGCAAGTGAGCTTACAGAATCAGTATCGGGCTGCATACTTTAGACCGATTCACGTATGCTGAGAGCATCAGAAGGGGCAGTTATGATTACTCCAATAGACACCGAAAACCTCGTTAAAGCCAGCCAGGGAGCATCTCTCTTGGCAGATGATCTCCGCACCCTGGCCCAATCGGCTGACCCATTTCTCGCAGAGCTTGCTGTTGAAATGCTCAAAGCAGCAGCTGAGCTTGAGCAGAAGCTGAAGCGACTCACCACTGCTACCTCAGCATGACTAGTCTTATGTCTTTGGATCATGTTGATTCAGTGCGCCGCGAGGTTGCCCCAAAAACTGACAGGAAGCTGAAATCAGCTCTGGGGCAATTCATGACTCCATCGAGCGTGGCCAGATTTATGGCCAACATGTTTCCTCCCAGCTCTATCGAGACTTGCCGCTTGCTCGATGCCGGGGCGGGGGTAGGTGCGCTCTCGTGCGCGTTCCTAGATAGATGGAAGGCTGGTGAGCATAATTTCCAGCGAGTCGAATCCACTGCATACGAGATAGATGACAAGCTGAGGGGCCACCTGATCGATCATCTGGCTGGTTACTCTGGCGTGAATCCAAATGTCATTGCGGGCGACTACATCGAGCTGACGGCTACACCAGATTTTGTGTCGCCTGGATACACGCATGCGATCCTCAATCCTCCGTACAAGAAGATTAATACTGGCTCTGTTCACCGTCTGGCACTACGGACTGTTGGCATTGAGACAGTGAACTTGTACTCAGCATTTGTGGCGCTGGCTGTCGCTCAAATGGCACCTGGCGGTCAGATTGTTGCGATTATCCCGCGAAGTTTCTGCAATGGCCCGTACTACAAGCCATTCCGTGAATTCGTGCTTAAGCGCGCAGCAATTCGCAACATCCACTTGTTCAATTCGCGCAGCACAGCCTTCAAAGACGATGAGGTGCTCCAGGAGAACATCATCATCTGTCTGGAGCGTGATGGCGAGCAGGGAGATGTGACGATCACTACATCGACTGATGACAGCTTCACCGACCTGGCTAGCCATAATCATGCGTTCAACCGTATTGTCTTTGAAGCAGACCCAGAGCGATTCATTCACGTACCTACATCAGTAGAAGAGAGTGCTATCGAGCGCTCTAGTGTTGCCTGCTGCTCTCCTGAAGGTGTGGGCGTGAAGATATCCACAGGCCCAGTTGTAGGCTTCAGAATGCGATCTCAGCTGCGAGAGATGCCCGAGGCCGGTACTGTCCCGCTGTTGTACCCGAACCACTTCAGCAGTAACGGTCTAGGTATCGTCTGGCCCGGAGAAAGCCGCAAAAAGCCCAGTGCGATTCTGCGTAACGACGAGACTGAGAAGTGGCTTTATCCGAACGGCTTTTACTGCCTAGTTCGTCGCTTCTCGTCGAAGGAGGAGAAGCGTCGCATTGTAGCCAGAGTGCTGGACCCCAAAGAAATTGGCGACAGCCCGATGGTGGGGCTGGAGAACTACTTCAATGTCTTTCATGACAAAAAGAAAGGGCTCCAGAAGGAGCTTGCATACGGTCTGACGATCTATCTGAACAGCACTGCTGTTGATCAGCAGTTCCGTCGGTTCAACGGTCACACACAGGTCAACGCAACAGACCTGAAACTCATGAAATACCCAAGTCGTGAGACTCTCGTAGAACTCGGTTCCTGGGCACTCCTGCAAAACGAGATAAGCCAAGAAATCATCGACCAAAAAATGGAAGAGATTCTATGAGTACCAAGGAAGAATTGATTAAAGAGGCCCTTCAAGTTCTCGTGTCATTGGGCCTCCCTAGAGCCCAGCACAACGAGCGTTCGGCCTTAAGCTTGCTTGCCATTTTGAATCTGACGCCAGGCAAATCCTGGAGGCAAGCAGTCAATCCGCTAATCGGGATTACTCCGATAATGGACTGGATTCGCGATCAGTATGACAAAGACTACGCCCCAAATACCCGAGAGACGATTCGTCGCCAGACGATGCATCAGTTCTGCGATGCCGGTCTTGCGCTGTACAACCCGGACTTGCCCACACGCCCAGTGAACAGTCCCAAGGCCGTCTATCAGGTTGAACCATCGGCGCTAGAGCTTCTGAAAACGTTTGGCACTGCGGGTTGGCACGATGCACTTGCTGAATACATGGTCGAGCGCGAAACCCTGGTTGCTCGTTATGCAAAAGAGCGCGAGCAGAACATGATTCCAGTAGAAATTGCTCTGGGTAAGCAAATTTACTTGAGCCCAGGAGATCATAGCGAGCTGATCCGCGATATCGTTGAGAGCTTTGCGCCTCGATTTGCGCCCGGAAGCACCCTTGTTTATGCGGGTGATACTGGCGAAAAAATGGGTTACTTCGATGCACCACTACTAGCCAGTCTTGGTGTCGAGGTAGATTCCCATGGAAAAATGCCAGACGTAGTTCTTCACTTCACACAGAAGAATTGGCTATTGCTGGTGGAGTCAGTCACAAGTCATGGTCCCGTAGACGGCAAACGGCATGCAGAATTGGCTAAGCTTTTCAAAGGATCTACAGCTGGTCTTGTCTACGTTACTGCATTCCCAAATCGCGCAATCATGGGGCGCTATCTCGGTGAGATCGCATGGGAAACAGAAGTGTGGGTTGCAGATGCGCCGTCGCACCTGATTCACTTCAATGGTGTTCGTTTCCTCGGTCCATACGAAGAGTGACAAAGATGTAATGCGAGCCCAGCATAAAGCCGGGCTTTTCACTTAGCTTGTGACTTTTGTAAGCCAAGGCTTTGGTTGAATGAGCTTGGCTACATCGATATTGAAAATTCCGTGCTCCTCTCGGACCTGATAATTATCATGAACCCATTCACCGGAGCCATAGTGTCGAGCCTCCTTCATGAAGCTCGCGTGGTCGATTCCACCCAGTAGCCACATGCGGCGCTGATTGAAATCGTATGTCATGAAGAAAAAATGATCGATGGGCTCCTTTGCGTGGCGAGCAGTGATTTGGGCTGTATAGCCATCGCGAGGTGGTCGTTGGCGTTTCACGGTCTTGACACCGATGCGAATATTTAAGGGGCTCACAAAGTCTGGCTGGCCTGCTGCATTTTCGAGTATCCAGCTGAAGCCTTGAATACCTTCATGACTAATCCAAGATTTGAAAACCCATTCCCCGAGGTCTCCCACCCACCTCTTATCAGTGTCAGCCTCGGTAAATATATTTCTATATTGAAGATCACGACGGGCGCGCATTCGTTTGGCCCGAGCTTCATGCGTCGGATCAATCCCGACAGAAATCCATCCCTGTGGGTGGATCTGAGAGTTTCCCATAGCTTCGGCCTATAGTCAGTTGCATCGACTCGAATTATTATTGAATTAGTAGAGCAACCGATTTAGATAAATATTAGAAAAGCCTAGTGCCGCTGCTAGGCTCATTGCACCTGAAGCTACAGCAACCAGGACTATACAATCTCAGTTCCGTACTGCTCTTTCCAAGCTTTCAGGCCCTTGTGGTTCCCACCCTTTGTCTCTACCCGCTCATTGTTTTTCGGGTTGACGTAGACCTTCAACGAGCGCTCGCGGCGTTGACTGCGGCCATCTACCTTCGTGGCAGGGCGAGCGTGAGGGTCCAGGATCAGCTTCACTTCACGCAGCGAGAAGCCGTACTCAGCCAGAAGGGCGCGCAGTTTCTCATCAAACTCGATTTCTTTCTTCAGTTCGCCATCGTTTTTAGTGCGTCCAGCTGCTTCAGCTGCTCAGCGAGCTGTGCTTCAAGCGCTTTGAATTCTGCGAGTTTACTCATTTGTCCCCAATTATTATGTGTTTGTGCTGGTGAATTCGCGTGAATCAAATGCCTTGATTTTCTTTGCTACAGAGTTGCGGAGGGTCTCGATCTGACTGCTCGACATTGTAATGTAGTTGTCCTGAAAATCACTGAGAAGACCTGCTTCAATGCCTAGCTGATCTTCGAGGGCTGCTAGATCCTTTTTGAGGGTCACAAGGGCGGGGCCTAGGGCTGTCTTAATCTGTAGGCGGGTTCGGGTGGCACGATCACGTAGGCGTTTCAAGTAGCGCAACTGGAGATGAACGAGGTTGAGTCTGTTTTCGCCTTCGGAGATCTGGCTGCGGCAGTGATCGATGATGTTTGTGAAGTACGCATAACGTTCTTCGTGCGTCTTTTTTGGCCGGCCCATGACGGACACTTGGACTTGATCCTGACCCTCGTATTGGCGAGCGAGGTCGCGGCGTTTGTAAAAGGCAGTGTGCATCTGTTTGTCGAGCATGCCCAGGATGTCTTTTCCTGGGCGGCCGATTTGGGTATTGCCGTGCATCGCACGGAGGGTCTCGATATCTGATTGCACTTCACCGGCCTCAGCCTCCATGCTCCGAAGCGTTTGAAGCTCTTCGTCTCGCTCAATCTCGATTCGGGCTAGTTCTAGCTCTTTAGGCATTTTTGGTTTGCCTGGAGCAAGCCGCTTTTCGGAGTCGGGGAGGGCGTTCCAGGCTTCTTCTGTGAAGCCGAGAGGGCGGAAGAGATTGAGCTTCTGGCGAATAGATTTCGCTTCTGCTGAACATCCCGCATGCTCATGCGCCGCCACAACGCGTGCAAGATCCATTCGTTGGTTGAATGTGCTCAGTAGCAAAATACCTTCGGCATCTTCAGCGATATCATGACCTGACTCCTCAGAGAGCTGAAGCTCCAGGTCAGCGCAGTTCTCGAAGAGGCGAGCTACCAATCGACGCTGCCTTTCAAACGGATCAAGTCGTGGACGACCTTGAGGTTTATTGCTTGACAGATTGTTCATCATGTGAATTCACTTGACAAAATATAATTAGTAGTATATTATGTAGATCATTGCTGAGTCAATGAGGACGGGTTACCCAGGCTATCGAGCCGTGCGTGAGCCTCTAGCCCGAAGAAGTGAGAGTGAGGTAGCGGGAGAGGCTTGGAGCGGGCAAGTGAAGACCGGGAGCAGGCAGGCAGGCAGGCAGGCAGGCAGGCAGGCAGGCAGGCAGGCAGGCAGGCAGGCAGGCAGGCAGGCAGGCAGGCAGCAAGCAGGCAAGCAGGCAAGCAGGTGTATGGTAGGCGCTTGTGCTATGTCTGTAGCGGAAATAATGACTTTTGAACGATCTATCAGGGCATAAATGGAACATAAAGAAATGCGGTGTGGCTCACATTTCTTCACCTCCCGGTTCATTTTCATTGGATTGCGATATCTCCCTTAAATTTCTTCGCTTTCTCTCCTACGCAAGGAAGCAATGAAAAAATTGTTATTGCATCACAATTGAGTGAGTCGTTATCGAGTAGTAGATCCGGATGCATGCTGAAGAATTCATCTTTCGATAGTTTTGATCCATTATTCTGAGAAAATACAAGGTTGAAGGGTTGGTGTTGAAACTCATAATGACCAAGCTCGGAGCAGAAAACCTCTCTTGACCCCGTGGAGTCAATGACAAGCTTTTGGCCGGCATGCTCAATAGTGGTTTGAATGCAAGCATTCATGAATTCAATTACGTCATCGCCTACGTAGGAGAGTGTTGTGACGGTGTTTGATACGTTCCAGTCGTACTCCCCGAATGCGGCTAGCGCTATAGCATTCATCGCTTTGAAGTTGTCAAAAGTAATTTCGATTTCTGATTTAAACATGTGTTGCTCCTTTGTTGTTGATGTTGCTCATCATAATAACGGTTTTAAAGTTGTCAATACGTCTAATTTAATTTCTTTTTAGTTTTCAAAATTAATTTTTTCGAATGTGAAGGACTTGGGCGTGTCTGGCGCTTAATTGTTAAAAATAAGTTGACAGGTTTGTAATTGTTATTATGGTGCTAGGTAAGCCCCAAGGGTGAAATTTGAGTCGAGAGTTTACTTTGTTTTGCGTTTAAATTGATGCGCTGCTGTACTGCTTGCTCTGTAAATCTAAGCTTGCTGGCTCTGGAAAAATAATCACTGAATATTGTGCGTATCTCTTTCGGCGAGGCTCTCGGCTCTCGGCTGTCTGGAGGAATTATGAAGTTTGACGTTGGTTTTTGCGAGGTTATGGCTAGGTCAAATGTTTCACTGCTACTAGAAGATGCTCTGAGACCGATTAACTGGCTGTTCGATGGGCTTGTTGAGGATGACCGAGATAATGGTCATCAGTGGCTTATAACAGGCGAACCTAAGGCTGGGAAATCAAGGTTTGCTTTGCAGATGGCAATTGCTGCGGCAGAGGGGGCTGATTTTGTAGGTTTTAGAGCTAGGCGGAAAAATAAAGTTTTGTACTTCAATTTTGAATTGTCTCGCAGGGTGATGGGGCGGCGTGCGCTTGAGTTCTTCGCAGGTGACGAAACTAGGATGTTGCAATGTGACGGAAATCTTCTCGTGGTCAGTGAGTGGTCTGGAGTTGATGTTCTGGATATTAAGTGTGCAGAGTATTTAAAGAAGCTGATCATGGAAGTGAATCCGGATATTGTTATTTGGGACGTAATGAAACGTATGACAGTGGCAGAAGAGAATAACAATGTTGAAATGAGCAAGGTGATGCGTGCGATTCGAGATATAAGCTCGAAGAGAACGCATGTGGTTGTGCATCACTCGCGAAAGGAGGTGTTCGCGCGAAATGCTGGGGCGAGAGGGATTCGAGGAGCTTCAGCAATCCATGCTGAAGTTGATGGGGTTATATCGATTGCTAAAATAGGCAAGAGAAACACACTACAGTTTTCGGTTAGGAGTGTTCCTGATCTTGAGGAGATACGACTTATATCGAATGGAATAGGATTCAGGCGCCTGACTGAAGAAATAAAAGTTGAGGAGAAAACAATCGATTTTAAGGTTCTTTTCGGTGATGCGAGCCACCGGAGCAGAAAGGATATGCTTTTGTACTTCAAGGATCAAATGGGGCGTGCTGAGTCAGCGGCTGATAGAAAACTTAAAGAACTGGTTAAGGCTGGGGTGCTGGTGAAGGAAGGGAGCGGTAGGGAGGTGCTGTATAGGCAGGGGGGCAAAGGGCTGTTGATTTAATCATAGTCATCATCGTCATTGCAGTGTAATAGGCAGTAACGATGATGGTTAATGTTTTTCAGTTCCCCCTTATATATCCCCCATAAAGCGTCAATCATATTGACGTTTTTTTATGTGTTTAGGAGTTGTTTGATTTCAAAATAACCCGCTGCGTTGCATCGGAATTTATCCAGCGGGTTGGCATGTTTGTTTCTGAAGTTAATTTGGTTGATCTAATTTTAAGGGGTTTTATGAGTTCTAAAAATTCAAATATTGATATTGCTTTCATGAAAGTGTGTTCTCTGGATGAGGGGATTGATTTCTCTGTAGTGAGTCCTTTCCTTTCTCTTGACGAATTGCTTGGTTACGAGAGAATTATGGTTGATAGTGTGCTCGCTGCTGGTCAGGCTTTTCTAGAGACAGCATCAATCAAGGAGATTCGAAAGGAGTATGTGCGTGGGTTGATGAGGTGGGTTGGAGATATTTCTCTGGACAGGAAGGCAGAGGTTCTTCTTGGTCTCTTTGGTGTTCAAGGATACGATAGCATCGTTAACGATTCTGGGAATATAACAATCTAGTGATTATTTGATTGTCGGAATTGTGTTGAGAGAGTTATATCGATAAGTTGTGTATAATTAGATGAACTGGCCAATAATAATTTCATGATTCTGACAGCCCGGAAAGACGGGCGGCCAGCTCCTTTATCCCTACCGGTTTGTTCTTTGTTAGGCGCGCATGAAAAAATGTGTCCACGAACGTATTGGGTTGCGCTTCGCACGTTGGTGACGATTGTGATTGGGTTCAGTTCGCCAGCATTCGCCAGCATTCGCCAGCATTTGCTCACGTGCCAACACGTTTGCCCGACGCGGGATGAAACTTCAGCCCTGAGTCTGGTTGCGCATTCCACGCCATTCCGACCACCCAGTCATCAACATCCGACCACCCGTTCTACGCTCATCCGGCTAGGCAGTCGTCGCGCAGCAACGCGGGTTTGCATTGTAAGTCTGAAGTCAATTCGCCAGTTGATCAGTAACTTCGGCGGATGGAACATTAAAGAGGCGGATTCGAAAAAGCCATGGGTTGGGGCAACTTTAAGCAAAAGGAAGAAGAGGAGGGTGATCATGTCCGAACCGGGCCGATTGGCAGCAATAGAGGAAGGGAAGCCCGAGTGCTGCCAGGTCTGCGAAATTCCGGCAATCGCTGGCCTGGTACGGGGTGAAGTCTAGGTGAGCAGTGCAGCCTGAGGCTCTGTCTGAGCTGCTTCAAGTACGTGTTCCTCTGTCTACGCGATAGGCACCGGCAGGATAGGCTTTTTGACGATGATTTCGAGATTAAAGAGTTATGCCAGTTCGGCAGGTAAGCCGTATCTCTCATAGTTGACATGGCATAGAGCCACTATAATGTCGATCATCTTCTGGGCTGGATGGATAAAAGCATGTCAGGATCAGGCAAGGCTATAGGAGCTGCTCTGGTATTAGTCGGTGCAGCAATTGGTGCCGGCGTTGGGTGGGTATCAAGAGGCTTCAAAGACAAAGATGAGAAGGAAAAGCTCAAGGATGTAGCTGAGCGACGGGCTCATGATCTTGAAGCCGTGCTCAAAGCGTTCGAGCTTGAAGCCACGCGCATGGAGAAAATCGTCACCGCCATCTCGACCGAAAATCCGTCAAATGCGGTTGAGCTGACAGTTCTTCTGAAAAAGCACGGTTTGAATCAGGTCCAGATCGAGAAAATTGTAAGCACACGCTTTCCTGAAACGAAAAAAAGTGGTGTCGCATGAATCCCGATATTGCTAAACGCCTCGCCGCTATCGGAGGCAGCGAGCTGGTCAGCTCATGGGAAGAAATCAGGACCACCACGCCAGTCAAGCGTCTCCCAAGTACTGAGATAGACAATCTTTCGTTGGGCTATGCGCTTGCGATTGGGGGCATGGCAGCAGCTATCGATGTCGTACTCGACAAGATTTTTCGGGCAAAAATGCATGAGAAACATCGTGAACGCACGCCTGAAGAACAGGAAGCCCTGGAGAAAACTGTCGAAGACATCATGAAGGAATTGGGCATTCCAGCTGGAGGCGATAAGGGTGATCCCGATATGGCCATGGACTGGTATAAAAAGCTCAATGAAGTGCTGAATCTCAAGAGCAAATTCAAGCTCCGGCCTGCCAACCATCGGATGGTCAATCACACTGACGAAAAAACCGTCATCGAGATGCTCATGAATGGTGAAGTCGGTTTTGGTGACTACCGCGAACAGCTTTACCCCAAGATGAGCTATGAAGCAGCCAAACGCCTCTATGATGCACACATCGCTGCCGACCGGGGCACCAAGCAAAGCCTGCCGTTGTCTTTCATGACCTGGTTCTGGGAGCAAAGCGTTAAAGCCGCAAACCCCGAAAAAGCAGGTGAACCTAACGCCATTTACGCCTTCCTCAGCAAATTCATGCCCAACGTGGACTGGTCAAAATGGATCAACAATCTTTGTGGTAAAGACGGATTGATCCCTGACGGCGCCACCTTTGGTGAAGCCATGCTGAAGCTTTACGAAACCGGCACACTGAACCAACGGTTGTTTTGGACAAGTGACCTGGGCGCCGCTGTCGGCGGCATCAAGCGGCGGGCGGTAATCGCAGCAACCATGGAAATTGGTGTTGAGATCTTCGCGTTTGCGGAAGGCGTGAAACTGGGCTTCATTAGCCTGGATGACAACTTTGATACCCTTACACGGAAAACCAAGGAATGGCGTGAGCAACCCAAATACATGGATATGCGCATTGCCGCACAATGCGCTGCGTGCTCTGGAGGCATATCAAGAGCTGCGATCAAGGGAGATGTGCTTAACATCAACTACGTGTCTCTTGGTATGGTGATGAGGCATCTCTGGATCTACCCGAGAGCCCAAAGCCGCCATTACGACAGGTTGGTCGAGCTTTCCGATGGCTACAAATCCGAGGCCTTCCGCCGGTTCACTGAGAAAACTGGGATTTCCATCCGTCCGCAACTGACCTTGATAGAAGGAGGCATGAAAGTGGCCAAATCCCTTGATGATCGTTTGCACAAAGCAGGCTGCCAATCGACCCGCGTGCGAGTGCTCGCATCTCGCTATCCGGCAAAGCTTGAGCCGCTGGTGGCCCTCTATGAAAAGCATGCTCCCAAGGCCGAGAAGGATGATGCCTTCCAAGAGAGGTATGACGCCCTGTGCGAAGGCTGGTACTTGAGCAAGATTACGGATGATGGTCAGGCCATCGATCAGTTAACGAAAGATCTCAAGGCGCTCTCTTGGCCATAAATTAAGGCACCTAGATAGGTGCCTTTTCATAATCCGGTAGTCATAAGACCTCCTCGATTTCTACCGCGCTGCCATTGTTTGGTGCAGGTGTCGGTCTAGGAGTGAGTGTAGTGGGGCTTTTCAGCGCGTTGGACGAGTTCTTTTTTGGTCCACCAGGTGTTGCTGCTGGCCTTGTGGGCGATGTTGTGGATGCGATCTCTGAGAACCCTGGAAAAACTGTGCCCGTGGTAGCGGCGACCGTAGCAACCGGTTGTGTTGCTCTTGCCGTTTCTCCGTAAGCGTCCGTCAAATGTAAGCGGACGGTAAACACAACTTGCGAATCTTTGCCCTACTCCAGTTTCGATGGCAGCTTGCCTCACCTACCGGCCCTGTACCAACGCCGGTTTACGACCCGTTATCTGATCATTTCTCATATGCCAAACCTATATCTGAAGAGGAAAACATCGAGGGCACACGACAGTCTATTCTTCAAGACTTGACTCAACTTTTTCAGGGCGCCGATGCATGAACTCTCTCTGGATCGCACTGGCCATTTTCGGTTCCCTGGTTGCTGCTTCGCTTTTCATGATGCATTGGTACCCTAAGCTGGCATCCCACCACAGGGATGACGACACCAACACCGTCATTCGCCTGGTAGCCAACATTTTTGTGGTCATGACATCGCTGGTGTTTGGTCTGATGATCAACTCTGCCAAGAACACCTTCGAGTCCATTGATGCAAACTTCCATGGGTATGCAACCAGCCTGATTATTTTTGACCGGACGCTGCGAGGCTATGGAGATGCGACACAAGACACGCGCAACCGTCTGATCACCTATCTTGAGCACGCTATCGAGAACCCGTATCGAGGTGACGAGGCATTGCAGCATCGCAACAGCGAAGCAGCTAAATACCTGGATGACATAGGCAAGTCCTTGACCAGCATCAAGCCCCCGGATCGCTTCCATGAAACGATGCTTCAGGATATCCGTCAGCAATATCACTCGCTCATTGAACAACGCTGGAGGATCGTCGAGCAGTCAGAGGGAGCGATTCCAGGCCCTTTGATTGGGATGCTGGTTGCTTGGTTGACACTCATATTCGCCAGTTTTGGATATCGCGCTCCCCAAAACTCGATGGTGATTGGAATGTTCATCATCTCGTCATTGCTCATCGCGGGCTCTGTCTGCCTTGTATTGGACATGGATGTGCCATTTCACGGCCCTATCCAGATATCCGACGAGCCCCTGCGCAGAGCGCTCGCTGTAATGCAGCTCTAGATGGTTCGTTGGGCGCTGGCATTCGTAATGCCGGTCAGATGAGTGATGATGTGAATGTACAGAACCCCGAAGCGGTAGGGTTCTATTTACATAACGGTTTTGTTCAAACAGGTCGTTCTCCGCTGTATGGCGAGGGCCGCCGCTTACCCTTGCTGCACCTGAGTCCGCCCGCCTAGGACTGTAATCTGAATCGCTCCAAGCTTCTGCTTCGGGGCGATTCATTATTCAGCAGGCCGGCATCCATTGATTCGGTAGCAATTACCCGATCTCACTGGCTCGCTGTGTCGGCAACCGTGTCAGCACATCTTTGAGATAGGCATCAGTGGCACAAAGGCCGGTAGCGAAGTTGGGGCGGGCTGGTCTCGATAAAGCGGCACCCATTTGCGGATGACATTGGCGTTGATGCCGTAGCTGATGGCGACACTGGACACGGTTGCGCCAGGTTGCAGGCATTCCTGAGCGACTTTGGCTTTGAATGGTTTTGGATAGGAGCTTCGTTGGCGCATGGAAATCCTGGCGATAAGGGTGATCGCGTCCGCTTAAAAATACGCGGACACCATCGCCCTTAATGCTGGCGTTCGGAAGGTGAGTTCGCCGGACGCTTAGAGCGCCAGTTAAAGCTGGCGGAGGATAGTCGATGAAAGTTCGATACTGGTAAGAAATGGCGAATCAACCAGGCCCCGAGTCATGCACGTTGCACCGTGAGGTGCAGGGTGAAGCGTTGACAGGGGAAACCGATGGGCCAGCCATTGAGCCGCGTAATCAGGATTTCGGGATGCCGATGCTGTTAAGCGAAGCAGAAGGCAACACGGAGCATGGCGTTATACGCCAGTCATGCTCTGATCCCGCGCGGTCGGAGACCCTGTGCACGTCGGGAAGTCCTCCGCACAGAAACTGGGAGATCTCAGCGGCGCCCAGTGCGCAAGCACCGGGCGGAGCAGGAAAGGCCAAAAGCCGTAACCCTGCTGTTCACGTCGCTGAGAAGTCGGATACGTCCGTAGTACCTAAGAAGCCATCGAACAAAGGGCCTGGCCCGGCGGAGATAGTGGAGGAAAGGGACGTAGCCAAGGGAAACACCGACACGCCCCCCGCGCCCCGGACACTGAGCCGGATCAGTTGCGCGTCGATGGGACTTGAAGGTGTACGTGAAGCAGCCCGAAGGAACAAGGGTACGCAGTTCACGGCATTGCTGCACCACATCACACCGCAGTTATTGGCGCAGAGCTTCTATGCCCTACGCCGCGATGCAGCGGTGGGCGTGGACGGCATGTCGTGGCGAGAATATGAGGAAGGTCTTCTCCAGCGGGTAACCGATTTGCACGCAAGGCTCCACAGTGGAGCCTATCGGGCAACGCCATCGCGGCGGGTCTACATTCCCAAAGCCGATGGCAGGCAACGCCCGTTGGGCATTGCCTCTCTGGAGGACAAGATCGTACAGCAGGCAGTCGTTACCGTTCTGAATGCGATCTATGAAGAGGACTTTCTGGGATTCTCGTACGGGTTTCGGCCGGGACGCAGCCAGCATGATGCGCTGGATGCGTTGGCGGTCGCGCTGAAGGGCCAGAAGGTGAACTGGATATTGGATGCGGATATCACGTCGTTCTTTGATGAGATCGACCATGAATGGATGCTGATGTTTCTGGGACACCGGATTGCAGATCGGCGCCTGCTCGGGCTTATCTGCAAATGGCTCCAAGCGGGTGTTATGGAGGATGGTCGTAGGGTGGTTGCGACCAAGGGGACTCCCCAAGGCGCAGTGATATCGCCATTGTTGGCGAATATCTATCTTCACTACATGCTGGATCTGTGGGCAAGGCAGTGGCGCCAGCGGCATGCCCGTGGCGATGTGATTGTTGTGCGCTACGCGGACGACAGCGTGGTGGGTTTCAGGACGCAATGGCAGGCTCAGCAATTTCTGGTGCAGTTGCAGGAGCGCTTGGCCAGGTTCGGTTTATCCCTCAACGCCTCGAAGACACGGCTGATTGAGTTTGGTCGTTTTGCTGCGAGAAATCGTAGGAAGCGAGGGTTAGGTAAACCGGAGACGTTTGACTTCCTGGGCTTCACGCACTGTTGCAGTACCAACAGAAGCGGTGGTTTTCAAATACTGCGACTGACGGTCAAGAAGCGAATGCGTGCGACGCTGCTGGCTATTCGGGATGAGCTGAAGCGCCGACGTCATGAGCCCATCCGGGCTCAAGGGCAATGGCTTACTCGGGTGGTCAGGGGCTACTTCAATTACCACGCGGTGCCGGGAAACCTGATACGTCTTGGTGGTTTTCGTTCAGCGGTCTGCCGTCTATGGCGGCAAGCCCTCAAACGGCGCAGCCAGCGTAATAGGCTTCAATGGTCACGCTACGGACGCCTTGCCGACCTCTACATACCTAGACCTAGAAATGCACATCCTTACCCTGAGGATCGCTTCGCGTCACATACCCGAATCAGGAGCCGTATGCGGTAGTTCCGCACGTACGGATCTGTGCGGGGGGCGGCAGGTAACTGCCGTCTCTACCGCGACCCGTCAAATACACTTTCAACTGAAGATCCAGCTGTTTAGGCTGGTGGTTGCCGGTGGTGCATCGGCATTTGGACTGCATTCTATAGTCGCTCTATAGTCGCTCTATAATTCTCTATAATCCTCATTCTTGAGCGCAGGGTTACCCCTGGTTGCAGGCATTCCTGAACGACCTGAGCCTTGAAGGGTTTGGGGTAAGAGGTGTGCTGACAAATGGTGTTCCTTGAATTTAGGGCGATGGTGTCCACGTACTTTTAGGTGGAGACCATCGCCCTTAATCTGGGGACTCTGAAGGTGTGTTCGGCAGACGCTTACGCTGCTCCGACCATCGCGTCAACAGCGGGGGCCGCGGGTATCCTGGACGCAGCAAGTACTGGCACAGCAATCAGTACGCTTTCTGGTGCAGCTCTGACAAATTCGTCTCTCGCAGCACTAGGGGGAGGCGGTTGCAGCTAGTGGTGTTGGAATGGCTGTTGGTACGGCAGTAGTAACCGGTGCTGGTGCAGCAATAGGAGTTGGTGTTTCCGGTACTGTTGTTGCGAAAAGCTAAAAGCCCAGAAGGAAAAAGGCACCTATTTAGGTGCCTTCTACGATAAGTCGGTGGTCATGTGACCTCCTTCTTTAGCTACAAATTTGTCGCCATCCACTGATTCAACGTGCTCGCTTTCCATCCCACGGTCTTGTGAGTGAGCTTCGTTTTTGGCGGCAAAATCCCTGCCTTTTCCATCCTATGGATAGTCGATTTTGAAACCCCCAGGATCTCGGCTGCTACTTTTATGCTCAAAAAACGATCAGAGATTACATTCATTTTGCCTCCTATTGACTTATTAAATCACATAATAACTGTTCCTGCCCTAAATGTCAATGGGGGCGATGTCAAGAGCTTTTCTCTGACACCGACCGAGTTTCATTTCTTAGCTTGCTTCCCGCGCAGCTCAGATAGCTTAAGCACCTTGATTCCCTTCCTAGTCTTGCCATCTCGAAGCTCGTCGAGGTATTTACCCCAAGATTCCAGGGCCTGCGTTTTCTCGCTCAAGTACGCATTGCGGTCATAGAATTTGGATTGAACACCGCTTCGCCCGTGTGAAAGCAGATGTGCTCTCCAGTCCTCGCTGATACCGATGCCAGCCATCAAGGTTTCGCATGTTGCCCTGACGTTCTGCCAAGTGAACTTGCTGGTGATGTCCTGTTCGCTCAGCGTGACCCCGGCCTCGATGAAAATTTTGCTGGTGTAATCAGCGCGAACCAGGTTCTTGGTCAATGCGAATGGGCCATCTGGGCTGGTTCTCACATCAAGAAGCGGAGTCATGATTTCTCGAACGCGTGGAGTAAGGGGCAGGAAGTGCAGTAGAGGCTCCTCCCGACCCTTGCGGTCATACATAAGCATGCCGTCATCATCTATATCTTCCCACCTGGCATCCATAAGCATCTTCAGCCGCTGACCGCCAAGATAAAGCGCTGACAAGGCGATTGCTTTCTTTCTTTCGTCGAGCATGTCCAGGTGCTGGAGCAGTGCTGACATTTCTAGCTGCTCAAGGGACTCTGTTTCGCCCTTATAGACGTTGCTAAGCGGCTTTACAGCTGCGGCAGGATTGAATGTGATCCCGAAATCGGAGGCCTGGATGTCATCCTCGTCAATCTCAATTGACTCCATGCTTTTCATTGCTGCCTGGAATGCCGCGCTCAGGTAGGTATGCACGGAGTCAGTGGTAGATCGCATGCTTGTTTCGGGCGGAAGGGTGCTGTTTCCCTTCCCACGTTTCGCTGGCTTCGAATCACGCACAATGCGCAGAATCTGAGCGATGTTCTTGTAGGTGATTTCTTTTGCAGGCTTGCGGGCCATGTCGGGAAAATTTGAAAGCACATGACGCTTAAACATCCCCTCCACTTGATCAGCTTTCATCCTCCCTCGACGCCGCATGTCATTCACGTACCAGTTCAGCAGGTCTGCAAATGATCCCTGTTTGGCATCGTTTTCAGTAGCGATACGTTCAGCTTCGAGGCGGGCTGCTACGTCTGACGCCTCTCTGGTCAAGTGAGCTTTGATGTCGCCATAAGCGTTATGCAGATCGACAAGATAACGAGCTTTTTCGCGTATCTCGGCAAGCGTGAGGCCAGTAGAGGAGGGCGTCGATTTGTAAGGCCCAATGGTGTGGTACTTTGATTTTTTCTGAATACTGTAGCGATAGAGCGCTGTTGTGACAGAGACCTGCCTTCTGAATAGGATCGAGCCAGACCCCCTTCCGAGCAAGCTCTCGGTAAGCGTTTCGCCGTCCTTGAGGCTTCTAAGCTTTTGATCGTTTACTCTCTTGTCTTGCGTGTTCCCTGCCATCTGCGACGCTCCGCTGAGTCACTACTTGTAACTACTTTAGCAACTACTTCTAGTGACATTCAATGCGTTTGAGCGATTCTCTATGACGCCAATCCTATTAGATAAACCCAGTAATCTTGGGGTTTACTGGGGATCTAGAGTCGGCTGGAATTCATTGATACTAAAACTCTAGCCCCTCCTAAGGGGAAGGTTGGCAGTTCGAACCTGCCCTGGGACACCATTTTCTTCGCAGTCTCCGATTTCCCTCTTTTGCATCCCTTATTGCTCAGTGTCCTCCATTTGCCTGTTATGGCCTTCTCTATATAAGTAGAAAGGGGCGGTTTTGGGTATTTCAGGAATTCTTTATAGAAATATCAAATCAGTGGTTGACGGCAGATTTCAGATCTCTATAATTCGCCCCACTTCCGGCGCAGTCGAAACGGAAAACTCTTTGGTAATCAACGAGTTAAGTAAGTTTCGATGGTCGA
>NZ_JAIQWX010000055.1 GCF_020164475.1 Pseudomonas sp. REP124
TTTGCGCCCCTACACGACCGAATTGCGTACCCGATGACCGAAGAATCGCCCTCCATCGACAAACTGCTGAAAAACCTCGATCACGCCATGCTCGCCGACCGTCACCGGCTGCGGCGGCAGTTGCTTGAGCTGCGCAAGAAACCCGACGAGGCCAAGCTGGCCCAGTGGGTGACGCGCCTGCAGGCGTCCTGCGATCAGGTGCTGGCGCGCAAGGCCAGTCTGCCGGTTATTCGTTACGACGACAGTCTGCCGATTGCCGCCAAGCGCGATGAAATCAAGAAGGCCCTGGAAAAGCATCAGGTGCTGATCATCGCCGGCGAAACCGGCTCGGGTAAAACCACCCAGCTGCCGAAAATCTGCCTGGAAATCGGTCGCGGCCAGCAAGGCCTGATCGGCCACACCCAGCCGCGGCGAATCGCGGCGCGCAGCGTGGCCAGCCGGGTTGCCGAGGAACTGGGCACGCCCCTGGGTGCGCTGGTCGGCTATCAGGTGCGCTTCGAGGATCAGAGCGATGCCAACACCCTGATCAAGCTGATGACCGACGGCATCCTGCTGGCGGAAACCCAGAATGACCGTTTCCTCGAGCGCTACGACACAATCATCGTCGACGAAGCCCACGAACGCAGCCTCAACATCGACTTCCTGCTCGGTTACCTGAAAACCCTGCTGCCGCGCCGCCCGGATCTGAAAGTCATCATCACCTCGGCGACCATCGACCTGGAACGCTTCTCCAAGCACTTCGATGACGCGCCGATTGTCGAAGTCTCCGGCCGCACGTTCCCGGTGGAAACCTGGTATCGCCCGCTGACCCTGGAACAGGACGAAGAGGGCAACCGCGTCGAGGACGACCTGACCGTGGATCAGGCGATTCTCGCCACCCTCGACGAAATCGCCGCGTACGAACGCAGCGAGCGTCGCAGTCCGGGTGACGTGCTGGTGTTCCTGCCTGGCGAGCGGGAGATCCGCGACGCCGCCGACATGCTGCGCAAGGCCCAACTCAAGCACACCGAGATCCTGCCGTTGTACGCGCGACTGTCGCCGGCCGAGCAGCAGCGGATTTTCCAGTCGCATCCGGGGCGTCGCGTGGTGCTGGCAACCAACGTCGCGGAAACCTCGCTGACGGTGCCGGGCATTCGCTACGTGATCGACAGCGGTACCGCGCGCATCAGTCGCTACAGCTACCGCGCCAAGGTCCAGCGCCTGCCCATCGAAGCGGTTTCCCAGGCCAGCGCCAACCAGCGTAAAGGCCGTTGCGGACGGGTCGAACCGGGCATCTGCGTGCGCTTGTACAGCGAAGAAGATTTCCTCGCCCGGCCTGAATTCACCGATCCGGAAATCCTGCGCACCAACCTCGCCGCGGTGATCCTGCAGATGCTCCATCTGCGTCTCGGCGAAATCACTGCGTTCCCGTTCATCGAGCCGCCGGATGGCAAGGCCATCAGCGACGGTTTCAACCTGCTGCAAGAGCTCTCGGCGGTGGATCGCAACAGCCAGCTGACGCCGCTCGGTCGACAACTGGCGCGTCTGCCGGTGGACCCGCGCATGGGCCGTATGCTGCTGGAAGCGGCCAAGCTCGGCAGCTTGCAGGAAGTGCTGATTGTCGCCAGTGCCATGTCGATCCAGGATCCGCGCGAGCGTCCGCCGGAGCGCCAGCAAGCGGCCGATCAAGCCCACGCGCAATGGAAGGATGCCGACTCCGATTTCGCCGGGCTGGTCAATCTGTGGCGCGGCTTCGAGGAGCAGCGCCAGGCGCTGACCGCCAATCCGCTGCGCAACTGGTGCCGCAAGAATTTCCTCAATTACCTGCGTCTGCGCGAGTGGCGCGATTCCCACCGTCAGTTGAGCCTGATCTGCCGCGACCTGCAGTTGAGCCTTAATAAAGAGCCGGCGGATTACACTAAGCTGCACAAGGCGGTGCTGGTGGGGCTGCTCAGCCAGATCGGTCAGAAAACCGAAGACGGCGACTACCTGGGTGCCCGTCAGCGACGCTTCTGGATTCACCCGTCGTCGGGCATCGGCAAGAAGCGCCCGCAATGGCTGATGACCGCCGAACTGGTGGAAACCACCAAGCTCTACGCGCGGATGGTGGCCAAGATCGATGCCGACTGGATCGAGCCGCTGGCCGGGCATCTGATCAAGAAAAACCACTTTGAACCCCATTGGGAGAAGAAGCGCGGACAGGTCGTGGCCTATGAACAGATCACTTTGTTCGGGTTGATCGTGGTCGGTCGCCGCCCGGTGCATTTCGGCCCGGTAGACCCTGTGGTGTCTCGCGAGATGTTCATCCGAGAAGGGCTGGTGCGTGGCGAAATCCAGTCCAAGGCCAAGTGCCTGAGCGCCAATGCGCGGTTGCTGGAGCAGCTCGACGAGCTGGAAGCCAAGGCTCGCCGGCGTGACATTCTCGCCGACGAAGAAACCTTGTATGCCTTCTACGACGCGCGGTTGCCGGCAGAGATTCACCAGACCGCGACCTTCGACAGCTGGTATCGGGTCAACAGCCAGAAGAACCCGCAACTGCTGATCATGCGCGAGGAAGACGTGCTGGCCCGTGAGGCCAGTGAAGTCACCGCCATGCAATACCCGGACACCCTGCACATCGGTGATCTGGAATTGGCCCTGAGCTACCACTTCGAGCCCAACCATCCGCGCGATGGCGTAACCCTGCGGGTGCCGGCGCCATTGCTGCCGATGCTGCCGCCGGAGCGCCTGGAATGGCTGGTGCCGGGGGTGATCGAGGCCAAGTGCATTGCCCTGGTGCGCAACCTGCCCAAGGCCTTGCGCAAGAATTTCGTGCCGGTGCCGGACTTCGTCAAGGCCGCCTTGCAGCGCATGACCTTCGCCGAGGGCTCGCTGCCCCAGGCGCTGGGTCGCGAACTGCTGCGCATGACCGGCGCGCGGGTCAGCGACGAAGCCTGGGCGGAAGCGGCGCAGCAGGTCGAAAGTCATCTGCGCATGAACCTGGAAATCGTCGACGGTCAGGGCAAGTTCCTCGGCGAAGGCCGCGATCTGGCCGAGCTGACCGCGCGTTTCGCCGAAGCCAGCCAGGCCGCATTGGCGGTGCCACAGACCGCGAAAAGCCAGCAGCCGGTGGAGCCGAAGGTGTTTGCCGCGGTGGCGGAGAAAACCCAACAGAAGATCGCCGGGCTGTCGATGACGGTCTATCCGGCGCTGGTGGAAGAAGCGGGCACGGTCAAGGAAGGGCGTTTCTCGACGCCGGCCGAGGCCGAGTTCCAGCATCGCCGTGCCTTGCAGCGTCTGCTGCTGCAACAGCTGGCGGAACCGGCAAAGTTCCTGCGCGGCAAGCTGCCGGGCCTGACCGAACTGGGCCTGCTGTACCGCGACATGGGCCGAGTGGATGCGCTGGTGGAAGACATTCTGCTGGCCAGCCTCGACAGCTGCATTCTCGATGGCGAAGACCCGTTGCCTCGGGATGGCGCGGGGCTGGCGTCGCTGGCCGAGCGCAAGCGCGGCGCCTGGACCGAACACGCCGAGCGTGTAGCGAAGCTGACCCTGGAAATCCTCAAGCTCTGGCACGGCCTGCAAAAGCGCTTCAAGGGCAAGATCGACCTGGCGCAAGCCGTGGCCTTGAACGATATCAAGCAGCAACTCAGCCACCTGGTGTATCCGGGGTTTGTCCGGGAAACGCCGATGCAATGGCTGAAGGAATTGCCGCGCTACCTCAAGGCCATCGAACAGCGTTTTGAAAAACTGGGCTCCCAAGTGCAGAAGGATCGGGTCTGGAGTGGCGAATTGGCCAATCTCTGGACTCAATACCAGGCCCGCGCCAGCAAACACGCCCAGGAAGGCAAGCGCGATCCGCAGCTGGAGCTGTACCGCTGGTGGCTGGAGGAGTACCGGGTGTCGCTGTTTGCGCAGCAGTTGGGGACCAAGGTGCCGATCTCCGACAAGCGTCTGAGCAAGCAGTGGAGCCAGGTAGAGCCCTGATCTGTGTGGGAGCGGGCTTGCTCGCGAATGGGGTGTGTCATTTTGCAAATATGTCGACTGACACGACGCCTTCGCGAGCAAGCCCGCTCCCACACTGGATGGCGTTGTCCTTGCAAAAAGGCGCCAAAACCCACCGTTTATGGCAAACTTCGCGACCATAAACGCCGCATTCGCGACCTGGAGCCTTCTGCTCAGGTCGGATGTCGGAATAAAGCGATGCCAGGTTTGCGTCCCTTCGGATGGGGATGACCCTTTATGTATTGGTACGTCGGTGCCAATGCTTTCTGCCTGAACAGATTAGAGACACGACCATGCATAACGTCGTCATCAGCGGCACCGGCCTGTACACCCCAGCCAACAGCATTTCCAACGAAGAGTTGGTGCAGTCTTTCAATACCTACGTAGCCCAATTCAATGCCGATAACGCCGACGCCATCGCGCGCGGTGAGGTCGAAGCGTTGACCGAGTCGAGCGCTGCATTCATCGAAAAAGCTTCCGGCATCAAGAGCCGCTTTGTCATGGACAAGGACGGCATCCTCGATCCGCAGCGCATGGCCCCGCGTTTGCCCGAGCGTTCCAACGACGAATGGTCGGTGCTGTGCCAGATGGCCATCGGCGCCGCCGAACAAGCCTTGCAGCGCGCCGGCAAGACCGCAGCGGACATCGACGGCGTGATCGTCGCCTGCTCCAACCTGCAACGCGCCTACCCGGCCATCGCCATCGAAGTCCAGGAAGCACTGGGCATCCAGGGTTTCGGCTTCGACATGAACGTGGCCTGTTCTTCGGCGACCTTCGGCATTCAGGCGGCCGCCAACAGCGTCCAGCTGGGCCAGGCCCGGGCGATCCTGATGGTCAACCCGGAAGTCTGCACCGGCCACCTGAACTTCCGTGACCGCGACAGCCATTTCATCTTCGGTGACGCGGCCACGGCGGTGATCATCGAGCGCGCCGACCAGGCGACCTCCAAGTACCAGTTCGATATCGTCAGCACCAAGCTGCTGACCAAGTTCTCCAACAACATCCGCAACAACTTCGGTTTCCTCAACCGCGCCGCGGAAGAGGGCATTGGTGCCAAGGACAAGCTGTTCGTCCAGGAAGGCCGCAAGGTGTTCAAGGAAGTCTGCCCGATGGTGGCCGAGCTGATCGGTCAGCACCTGGAAGAGAACCAGCTCAACGTCAGCGACGTGAAGCGCTTCTGGCTGCACCAGGCCAACCTCAGCATGAACCACCTGATCGTCAAGAAACTGCTGGGCCGCGACGCCACCGAACAGGAAGCCCCGGTCATCCTCGATACCTACGCCAACACCAGCTCCGCCGGTTCCGTGATCGCCTTCCACAAAAACCAGGACGACCTGCCCGCCGGTTCGTTGGCGGTACTCAGCTCGTTTGGTGCCGGTTATTCCATTGGCAGCGTGATTCTGCGCAAGCGCTGATTTTGTGGGAGCGAGCCTGCTCGCGATGGCGGTGTATCAGACAAGGTGATGTTGACTGATCTGACGCCTTCGCGAGCAAGCCACGCTCCCACAGGGTTTTGTGTTGTTCACAAATGCAGCGGTTGACCAATGAACCTGTGGGAGCGGGCTTGCTCGCGAAAGCGGTGTGTCAGGCAAAGATGATGTCGACTGACCTGACGCTTTCGCGAGCAAGCCCGCTCCCACAATGGGCGGCTGTGTGTGTCAGGCCCGCGGCAATCGAATGACCGCCGTCAGCCCGCCACCCGGCGTTTCTTCCAGGCTCAATTGCCCGCACAGCCGTTCCGCCGCCTCACGGGCGATGGTCATGCCCAGGCCGACGCCTCCGGAGTTGCGATTGCGTGACCCTTCCAGGCGGAAGAAGGGTTCGAACACCGCTTCGCGTTGCTCCGCCGCGATTCCCGGTCCATGGTCGATGACCCTGATCAACAGCTGATCGCGATGGTCTTCAAGGGTGATCGACGCGTGCCCGGCATAACGCAGGGCGTTATCCAACAGGTTGTTCACACAGGATCGCAATGCCATCGGCTGAACCAGCAGCGGCACACAGTGACCGCTTGCCTGAACATCGGCCCCCTGATCCTGAGCGTTCTCGCTCAATGACTCCACCAACGCCTGCACGTCCATCAATTGCGGCGCCTCGCTGGTGCGCTGTTCGTGCAGGTAGGTGAGGGTGGCGTCGAGCATGCTGATCATGTCGTCCAGATCCTGGCGCATCTGGCCCTGCAACCTGTCGTCGTCGATCTGCTCCAGCCGCAGCTTGAGCCGCGACAGCGGCGTGCGCAGATCGTGGGACACCGCGCCCAGCATCCGCGAGCGCTGTTTGACTTGCTCGATGATGCGCCGCTGCATCTTGTTGAAAGTGTGCGCCGCCTGCCGCGCTTCCCGGGGGCCGGACTCATCCAGCGGCGGACTGTTGAGGTCCTCGCTAAGGCGCTCGGCGGCATCGCTCAAGCGCTGGATCGGCCGGCTCAGCAACTTGGCCCCATACCAGGCGGCGATGATCAGCGAGATGAATTGAAAGGTCAGCGGCACCAGCGGCCCACCAAACCACGGCCGGGGAGGGTGGTTGACGAAGCGCGGGTCCAGCGGCGGTCGCTTGCCGTCGAAGCCCTCGGAAAATTCCGGTGGAGGCGGCGGAGGCGGCGGGCCGTAATAGTGAAACCAGGCAAAGGCCAGCAGGTGCGCCAGGACAATCGCGATCAGCAAAACGCCAAACAGACGGCCGAACAGCGTATCGAAGCGCCCGCGCATCAACCTATGTCTCGGGCGTCGAACAGATAGCCTTCACCACGCACGGTCTTGATCAATTGCGGTGCCTTCGGATCATCTCCAAGCTTCTGCCGCAGGCGCGACACCAGCAGGTCGATGCTGCGGTCGAAAGCTTCGATCGAGCGCCCGCGCGCCGCATCCAGCAATTGCTCGCGGCTCAGGACCCGGCGCGGACGTTCGATGAACACCCACAGCAGGCGGAGTTCGGCGTTGGACAGCGGTACCACCAGACCATCGGCGGCGATCAGCTGGCGCAGCACGCTGTTGAGGCGCCAGTTGTCGAAACGGATGTTCGCCCGTTGTTCGCTGCGGTCGTCGCGCACCCGGCGCAGAATGGTCTGGATCCGCGCCACCAGTTCACGAGGCTCGAACGGCTTGGACATGTAATCATCGGCGCCCAGTTCCAGACCGATGATGCGGTCGGTGGGTTCGCAGCGAGCGGTAAGCATGAGAATCGGGATATCGGATTCGGCGCGCAGCCAGCGGCACAGCGACAACCCGTCTTCGCCAGGCAGCATCAGGTCCAGCACCACCACGTCGAAATGTTCCGCTTGCAGGGCCTGGCGCATGGCGGCGCCATCGGTGACGCCGCTGGCGTGGATGTTGAAGCGGGCCAGGTAGTCGATCATCAGTTCGCGGATCGGGACGTCATCGTCGACGATCAGCGCGCGAATACTCCAGCGCTTGTCGTCGCCAGGTGATTTTTGCTCGTCGTTCACAGGTGCGTGGAGGTTGTGCATGCGTGCGTTCATCTGTCAGGTTGGCTGCCAACCACAAAGATAGGCCGCGAGGTGTGGTTCCAGCATAGGCGTCCGGCCCGCAGCCGAAAAGCGCTGGGTGGAGGACGTGCTGCGGCTGGAGAGGCTAGCGGACAAGGATGTTGTGGACGTGTCGGTAATGTAACGGGCTCGACACAATTGCCGAAAAGGCTAGTCTTGCCGCAGCGTTCTCGACGATTTACCGATCATCGGGTCCCCCAGCGGCGCTGGTTCCGCTACAATGCGCGCCGATTTCGACTTGCCTGAGAGCCCGCTCATGTCCGCCTGCCAGACTCCTATCATCGTCGCCCTGGATTTCCCCACCCGTGACGCCGCACTGAAGCTGGCCGATCAGTTGGACCCGAAACTGTGCCGGGTCAAAGTCGGCAAGGAACTGTTCACCAGCTGCGCCTCGGAAATCGTCGGCACCCTGCGCGACAAGGGTTTCGAAGTGTTCCTGGACCTCAAGTTCCACGATATTCCCAACACCACTGCCATGGCTGTCAAAGCGGCCGCGGAAATGGGCGTGTGGATGGTCAACGTGCACTGTTCCGGCGGCCTGCGCATGATGGCGGCCTGCCGTGAAGTGCTGGACAAGCGCAGCGGCCCGCAGCCGTTGCTGATCGGCGTGACCGTGCTGACCAGCATGGAGCGTGCGGATCTGGCGGGTATCGGCCTGGATATCGAGCCGCAGGAGCAGGTACTGCGCCTGGCAGCCCTGGCGGAAAAAGCCGGCATGGACGGTCTGGTCTGCTCGGCCCTGGAAGCCCAGGCCCTGAAGTCGGCGCACCCGTCGCTGCAACTGGTGACCCCGGGCATTCGTCCGGCGGGCAGCGCCCAGGACGACCAGCGTCGTATCCTGACCCCGCGTCAGGCGCTGGATGCCGGGTCCGATTATCTGGTGATTGGTCGTCCGATTAGCCAGGCGGCGGATCCGGCACAGGCGTTGGCTTCGGTTGTGGCTGAATTGGCCTGACAACACACTGAGAACCAAATGTGGGAGCGAGCCTGCTCGCGATGCGGTGGCACATTCAACATCAATGTGACTGACAAATCGCAATCGCGAGCAGGCTCGCTCCCACAGTCGTTCAGTTTTAGTTTTAGACCTTCAACACCAACTTCCCGAAATTCTCCCCGCTGAACAACTTCATCAGCGTCTCCGGGAACGTCTCCAGCCCGTCCACGATGTCTTCCTTGCTCTTGAGCTGCCCCTTGGCCATCCAGCCGGCCATTTCCTGCCCGGCGGCGGCGAATTGTGCGGCGTAGTCCATCACCACGAAGCCTTCCATCCGCGCACGGTTGACCAGCAGCGCCAGGTAGTTGGCCGGGCCCTTGACCGCTTCCTTGTTGTTGTACTGGCTGATCGCGCCGCAGATCACCACCCGCGCCTTCATGTTCAGGCGGCTCAGCACGGCATCGAGAATGTCGCCGCCGACGTTATCGAAATACACGTCGACGCCTTTCGGGCATTCACGCTTGAGGCCGGCGATGACGTCTTCGTTCTTGTAATCGATGACGCCGTCGAAACCCAGCTCATCGATCAGGAACTTGCACTTGTCCGCGCCACCGGCGATGCCCACCACGCGGCAGCCCTTGATCTTGGCAATCTGCCCGGCAATGCTGCCCACCGCGCCGGCTGCACCCGACAGCACCACGGTTTCCCCTGCCTTCGGAGCGCCCACGTCGAGCAGGGCGAAGTAGGCGGTCATGCCGGTCATGCCCAGCGCCGAGAGGTAGCGCGGCAGCGGAGCCAGTTTTGGATCGACCTTGTAGAAACCCCGCGGCTCGCCGACGAAATAGTCCTGCACGCCCAACGCACCGTTAACGTAATCGCCCACCGCGAACCCCGGATTGTTCGACGCCACGACTTTTCCTACGCCCAGGGCGCGCATGACTTCGCCAAGACCCACCGGCGGGATGTAGGACTTGCCCTCGTTCATCCACCCACGCATGGCAGGGTCCAGGGACAGGTATTCGTTTTTGACCAGGATCTGACCCGCGGCCGGCTCGCCCACCGGTACTTCCTGATAAGTGAACGTCTCGCGGGTAGCCGGGCCGACCGGGCGTTTGGCGAGCAGGAACTGGCGATTGGTCTGGGTAGTCATGTCAGGCACTCAAGATGAATGAAGCCTTTTAGATAGACCTTCAATGGCGAGGCCGCAAGTTTCGCTGACGCGGCGAATAGGTCTCGATCCAGTGCGGTGATAATTGGTACGGGAGTTCCATCACTGCAACTCATGGGCACTCAACCGGCCTTCTGATAGTGCTGCCGTGCACGGGGATGCTCTGGCTAGACTGGGAAAACAATATCCCTCGCCAACTTTTCCTTGAGGACATAACGATGAGCATGACGTTTTCCGGTCAGGTCGCTGTAGTGACGGGCGCCGCCAATGGTATCGGGCGCGCAACGGCCCAGGCGTTCGCCGCCGAGGGCCTGAAAGTGGTGGTGGCTGACATGGACACCGCAGGCGGCGAGGGCACCGTTGCGCTGATTCGTACAGCGGGCGGCGAAGCGACCTTCGTGCGCTGCAACGTCACTGTGGAAAGCGATGTAAAAAATCTGATGGATGAAGTGGTCAATACCTACGGCCGTCTCGACTATGCCTTCAACAACGCCGGCATCGAAATCGAGAAGGGCAAGCTGGCCGAGGGGACACTCGACGAGTTCGACGCGATCATGGGCGTCAACGTCAAGGGCGTGTGGTTGTGCATGAAGTATCAGCTGCCGTTGCTGCTGGCCCAGGGCGGCGGTGCGATCGTCAACACCGCTTCGGTGGCAGGCCTTGGGGCCGCGCCGAAGATGAGCATCTACGCGGCGTCCAAGCATGCGGTGATCGGCCTGACCAAGTCGGCGGCCATCGAGTACGCCAAGAAGAAAATCCGGGTCAACGCGGTGTGCCCGGCAGTCATCGATACCGACATGTTCCGCCGTGCCTATGAAGCCGATCCGAAGAAGGGCGAGTTCGCCAATGCCATGCACCCGGTGGGGCGCATCGGCAAGGTCGAGGAAATTGCCAGTGCGGTGCTTTACCTGTGCAGCGATGGTGCGGCGTTCACTACCGGGCATTCGTTGGCGGTGGATGGCGGTGTTACCGCGTTCTAATTTCTCCAGCGAACTTCGAACCTGTGGGAGCGGGCTTGCTCGCGAAAGCGGTGGGTCAGCAACATCATTGTTGACTGACACTCCCTCTTCGCGAGCAAGCCCGCTCCCACAGGTTTTTGGGTATGTTTCAGCGGGTTAATCGGCAAGCCTTTAGCGGCGTTGTCTCACATCCCCGCCAGCGCTCCTGTGATTAACTGGTTTCGCACAACCAAACAGGAGTTTGCCTGCTCATGGAATTGAGAATCGATCGACAGGCCATGGTGCCGGTCGTACAGCAAATCGTCGACGCGCTGGTCTGCGGAATCCGTTGCAATCAATTGACCCGCGGTGCGCGTTTGCCTTCGGTGCGGAAAATCGCCCGGGCCAACTTGCTCAACGAGTCCTGTGTCGACCAGGCCTGCGAGCGCCTGGTCGCGCAAGGGCTGCTGGAGTCGCGTCATCGTGGTGACTACATCGTGGCGGCGGCGAATGCGATGGGTGACGCCGAATCAGAACCTGGCCTTTCCTTGTGCGAGTTGCAGCTGGGAGCAGGCAGCCTGCCCGAAAGCTGGCGCGAGCCGGACGACCTGGCTTACGCGATCCGCGAGGTCAGTCGCACCGACATGGCCGGCCTGTTCAACTACAGCTCGGCACTGGGCCTTCCCCGGCTGCGGCAACAGATTCTGAAGAGCCTGAAACCGCTGGACATCAGGGTCGAAGACAGCCGGATCCTGACCACCGCCGGGGCCAGTCAGGGGCTCGATCTGATTGTGCGGACCCTGTTCAAACCGGGCGACTGCGTCGTGGTGGAAAGCCCCGGTTATCCCGTGTTGTTCGAACTGCTCAGACTGCATGGCGTCAGCATGCTGGAGGTGCCGCGCACTCCGTTCGGGCCGGATGTCGCCGCTCTGCAAGCCGGGTTCGAGACGCATCGGCCTCGTGGATTCTTCATCAACAGTTTTCATCACAATCCCACCGGTAGCAGCCTGTCGCCGGAGGTGGCAAAACGCATTCTGGAACTGGCCAGAGCGCATGACGTACAAATAATCGAAGACGACGTCTATGCCGACCTGCACGGCGCTCCCGGCAAGCGCCTCGCCGCGCTGGATGACCGCGTGATCTACGTCGGCAGCTATTCCAAGACCCTCAGCAGCGCCTTGCGTGTCGGCTTTGTCGTGGCCACCGCCCGGACGATCGAGCGACTGGCCGAGGTCAAGAGGATCAGCAGCATGGGCGCTTCGGCCTTCAGTGAATCGGTGCTCGCCTGCCTGCTGGCCAATGGCGCCTACCGCAATTTGGTGCAACGCCAGCGGCATCGCCTGAATCGCGACAGATCGGCACTGTTGCAGCTGCTCGAAGACGCCGAGTGGGAGGTGTTCGGCAAACCGGTCGGCGGTTTGTTTGTCTGGGCGCGACCGCGCATGACGGACTACGCTCAGGTGCGGGCGCAGGCCCGGCGTTTCGGCCTTATGTTGTCATCGTCCACAGCCTTCAGTCCCGGCGGTGCGGTCAATGGCTGGCAGCGCATCAATGTCGCCTGGGCGGGTGATCCTCGCGCCCGGGCATTTTTTCAGGCCACCACTCCGGATCGACCTCAAGCGTTCTGAAAACGACGCGGGCGTAGCTTTTTGCCATTATTCCGGCGCCAGAGTCTTGTGTTGCTCAAGGGCCGTTGCGAATCTGCGTTTATCAATTATGGCGGAGGACCTGGTCCAATGATTTCGGCCGTGCAAGGACGTTTTGCCAACCTGGGTATGGCAAAAAAAATGGGTGTCGGGTTCGTGCTGGTGCTGCTGTTGACCGCTCTGGTGGCGGCCATCGGTGTCTGGTCTTTGCAAAGCATCAGCCAGCGCTTCGACGGGCTCAAGCAGATGTCGTCGCTCAACAGCGAGCTGCTCAAGGTACGTCTGCTGGAGCAGGAATATGCCTTGCACGGCAACCCGAAAACCGTCGACGCCTTGCACGAAGGGGTCGATGGCCTGATTGCACTGGCCGATCAGCTCAAGGCGGACTCCGCGGCCAACGTGCCGGTGATGAACGATGTCCAGCAGTCACTCGGTGCCTACCGCAAGGCATTCGACGAGTTTGTCTCGCTCAGCCAGGCCAAGGATCTGGCGCTGGAAATGGCCAGTTGGTCGGTCTCGAGCGTGGCCAACAATCTGGACGTTTTGCAGTCCGGGTTAGCCGATGACGGGACTTACACGCTCAAGGATTCAAAGGGCGAAGATGGCTCGCAGTTCATCGAGCAGGCCAGTCAGGTCAGCCAGGTGTCGCGGTTGATGCTGCAGGCGATGAACGAAGCACGGGTGCGCTTGGACCAGAGCCGCAAGGGCGATGACAGCGCGGGGCAGGGCAAGATCGAACAGGCCAGCCAGGCATTGGCCCAGGCCGAGCAGCTGAAAACCTCGGTCAAGGACGAGGGTTACCAGACCGTCCTCAATGAAGTGATCGGCCACATCGCCAGTTTCAGTGACAAGCTGACCGAGTACACCGGCTTGCTGGAACAGGAAAAGACCGTCTACCAGCAACTGCATCAACGCGCATCCCAGGTGATGGAGCGGGTCGACCAGGCCTATGTCGCCGAAGACCAGTCGATGCAGGCGGAGCTGAAAAAGAACTCCCTGATGATCATCGGTTCGTCCGCGCTGGCGTTGCTGGTCGGGTTGATTGCCGCCTGGGTGATTACCCGCCTGATCGTGGGGCCGCTGCGTAGCGTGATTCGCGTGGCGCAGCAGATTGCCTCGGGGGATCTGAGTGGCACGGTCGAGGTGAATCGTCGGGACGAGATCGGCCAGTTGATGCAGGCCATGCAGCAGATGGGCGCGGGGCTTTCCCACATCGTCAGCGGTTTGCAGGCTGGCATCGAGCAATTGGCTACGTCGGCGCAGTCGCTGTCGGCGGTGACTGAACAGACCAACCTTGAAGTCAGCAGCCAGAAGGAAGAAACCGAACAGGTCGCCACTGCTATGAACCAGATGACCGCCACCGTGCACGATGTCGCGCGCAACGCCGAGGAGGCGGCCGTGGCGGCGCAGACGGCGGACGGCAAGGTGGAAAGTGGGCAGGTCGTGGTGCGCCAGAGCATGGCGCGCATCGAAAAGCTGGCGGACTCGGCCAGCTCGGCCAGCTCCAGCATCGAAAGCCTCAGCGCGGAAATCCAGAACATCGGCACGGTGCTCGGCGTGATCAAGAGCGTGGCCGAACAGACCAACCTGCTGGCGCTCAACGCGGCCATCGAAGCGGCCCGCGCCGGCGAGCAGGGCAGGGGCTTCGCGGTGGTGGCCGATGAAGTCCGAGCGTTGGCCAAGCGCACCCAGCAATCGACCGAAGAAATCGAACGCCTGGTCAGCGCCCTGCGCTCGGCGGCGCAAACTTCGGTGCAGCAGATCCAGAGCAGCGGCGACCTGGTGAAACTGGCGGTCAGCGATGCCCTGCAAACCGAAAGCGCGCTGGGGAGCATTGCGTCGGCGGTGTCGTTGATTCAACAGATGAACCAGCAGATTGCAGCAGCAGCGGAAGAGCAGAGCTCTGTGGCCGAGGAGATCAATCGCAGTGTCACGAGTATTCGCGCGAGCGCGGATCAGTCTTCACTGGCGATGCAGGGCAATGCGGCATCGAGTATCGAGCTGGCGCAACTGGGGGTTGAATTGAAAGGCATGGTAGGACATTTCAAACTCTGAAACCCCCTGTAGGAGCGAGCTTGCTCGCGATGGTCGTCAACGATAACGCTGGGAACCTGACACCCAGCGGCGCTCTTCAGATCATCGCGAGCATGCTCGCTCCTACAGGGGAGTCAGCAAGATGCAGAAAACAAAATGCCCCGGCTCTTTCGATACGGGGCATTTTTTTTCATCGAATGATCAGTCGTAGATCACCCGCTTCTTCCAATCCGCATCCGCCTCGACGTCCTTGAGACCCTCGGTCAACTGATTCACATCACCTTCCACCGGTGCGATGCGATCCATGACCTGATCGTTGGCGCGAACCAGCAGTCTCTCCAGATACTCCAGCTGTTCAGCATAGGCCTGCGGCTCCTGCTGCTTGCGCAGGTACTGCACGCCACGCTCGAACGCCAGGCGCGCCTGGCCAGGCTGGTTCTGTTGCAGGGCCTGCTGGCCGAGGTTGTTGAAGAACTCGATGTGCAGCAGCACCAGAATGTGGCGCACTTCGCGAATCCAGCGCTTGGCTTCGTTCGGAGGAAGAAAACCGTCATGGGCCGCGCGGGTGATCTGGCCGTGCAGGGCTTCGAGCAGGAAGCGCACGTCCTTGGCCTTGGCTTCGGTCTGGATCGGGGCCGGCGGGTTGTTGACCGGAATCGATTCGCCCTGGCCCACCAGCGCTTCAAGCTCTGCAATGCGTGCCTTGAGGTTGGCGCTGGTCTTTTCCAGGCTCAGCAGGCGTTGGCAGACATTCAATTCCAGGCGAGCCAGCAGCAACTTCAGCGCCGGTGTCATCAACTGGCCGGGGAACGTTTCGGTGAGTTCGCCACAACGACGCAGGCGATCATTGAGTTCAACCTTGGTACGGGCCCTTTCTACCTTATTGTTCTCCACCACATGGTTGATGTAGCCAATGGCGATCAAGAGTGCGATCCCGGCTACGACGAGCAGGGTGATCATGAGTGGTGTCACCGGTAAGACCTCTTCTATTAGGTACGCGTGCGAGTGTATTGGCTTGCCATATAGGCGTCTGGCGCCACCCGACGAGCTGGATCAATGGGGTTACGCCTGTATCGACCGTAGACCTGCTTTTTGAATGCTGGCACATACTTGGCAAGTTGCCATCATTCATGGTCGTCGACTATAGCGCCTTGGCGGGTGCCAGAATATAGGCGTCAAACACCGGTCGACGGAAAAACCGGATCGGGGCTGAAAAGCGGGTCCAAGTCATTGATTTAAAAAAATTTATAACAGGGGGTTGACGACCCTTCAAACCATCCATAGAATGCGCGCCACTTGCAGCGTAAAGCACACAGCGAAACGAAGCAGGGAGCGAATGTTGTAGCGTGTCCCCTTCGTCTAGTGGCCTAGGACACCGCCCTTTCACGGCGGTAACAGGGGTTCGAGTCCCCTAGGGGACGCCAATGCGGGAATAGCTCAGTTGGTAGAGCACGACCTTGCCAAGGTCGGGGTCGCGAGTTCGAGTCTCGTTTCCCGCTCCAATTTTAAACAGCGTTGCTTTCGGGCAGGGCTGAGTGAAACCAGAACCAAGTCTTCGGATGCGGATCTGGACACCGAAACACACACCATGTGTTCCGGGTAGCGTGTCCCCTTCGTCTAGTGGCCTAGGACACCGCCCTTTCACGGCGGTAACAGGGGTTCGAGTCCCCTAGGGGACGCCATTTGCGGGAATAGCTCAGTTGGTAGAGCACGACCTTGCCAAGGTCGGGGTCGCGAGTTCGAGTCTCGTTTCCCGCTCCAAATTAAACAAAAACGCCGCTCATTGAGCGGCGTTTTTGTTCGTCCGCGATTTATGCGATCCGAAAAAAGGCCCGCCAGTCTGACTGGGCGGGCCTTTTGGCGTGGTTGCCAGGTAAAAAATGCAGGTGTCCAGCGTCAAGCGATGCCGGCAGCGGCATCGTCCTGCCGCTCGGTTCTTTAGCTCGGTTCTGTAGCTCAGTCCACGTGATAGTGGACCGACAGGATCCCTTTCTTGTGCGAAAGGGAGTCGATCGTGACCGTGCCCAAATCCTTCAGGCTACGAACATGGGTGCCGCCGCAACCATAGGCGGGCAGTTCACCAAAACCGATTTCCCGGGCGCCTTCGCGCAGAGACGTCAGGCGTGGCAGATCCTGGTCGACCCACTGTGCAAGGCCATTCTGCAAGGTCTGTGCATCTACATCTTGTGCAGAGTCGCTTGGTTTGAATTGCACCCGTGACTCGCCCGGCCAGTGATGCGCCTTGACCGGCATCCAGCCCAGAGCCTGGATGAAGTGACCGATCAAGTGGCCGGCCGAATGCAGGCGTGTGTTGGATTGGCGACGTTGCGCGTCGACGCGGATCTGCGTCATGCCGAGGTTCACCGGACGGTCGACGTAATGGACGATCCGCTCGGGATCCTGCATCACCCGCAGTACCCGGCTTTCGCCAATCCAGCCGGTGTCAAAGGGTTGTCCGCCGCCCTGAGGGTGGAACAGCGTGGCGCGCAACACCACGGCGAACTCTTGCTCGTGGGACGTGCATTCCAGGATTTCCACGTTGGCCTTGAGGTCGTCACTGTGGAAAAAGAGGCGAAGCGTCATGTTGCAAACTCACAAAAATGTTTCTGATTTTTATTATATGAAGCGTGTTGGTGCGTGATAATCCGGTCAAACATCAAAGGACTGTTGCGTCGTGAGCATAAATCTACCGCTGCCGCTGCTCGGTGAAATGGCGATATTCGTCAAGGTTGTCGAGACCGGCAGCTTCTCCGAAGCGGCCCGCCAAATGGGTTCTTCACCCTCGGCAGTCAGTCGCAGTATTTCGCGACTGGAGAAAGCCTTGGCCATTCGTCTGCTGCAAAGGACCACGCGCAAATTGCGCTTGAGCGACGGCGGCGAGGAAGTGTTCAAGCGCTGTCAGGAGATGGTCAGCGCTGCCCGCTCGGTGATGGAAATCAGTGGTCAGTTCAGTGAGGAGGCGGAAGGGTTGGTGCGGATCAGCGTGCCCAAGGCCGTCGGGCGCTTCGTGATTCACCCGCACATGCCGGAGTTTCTGCGTCGTTACCCCAAAGTGGATGTGGAGTTGCTGCTCGAGGATCGTCAGGTGGACTTGATCGATGACAATGTCGACCTCGCGATTCGCATCACCGACCGCCCGCCTGCGGGGTTGGTGGGGCGGCAACTGCTGACCATAGACCATATGCTCTGCGCCACACCGCAGTATCTGGCAGAGCACGGGACGCCAACTCATCCCCATGACCTGCTCAATCACAGTTGCATCTACCTGGGCGAAACCCCGAGCGATGCGCGCTGGAAATTCAAGAAGGGCACCAAGGTGGTGACGGTGGGCGTGCGCGGGCGTTATGCCGCCAATCACACCGGGGTTCGACTGGGGGCGGTGCTGCAGCACATCGGGATTGGCAGCCTGCCGTACTTCACCGCACGGCATGCGTTGGAGCAGGGGTTGATGGTGCAGGTGCTGCCGGACTGGACTTTCCTTGCGTCGTATCACGGCGGTGCATGGTTGCTGCATTCGCCGACGCGCTACCTCCCGCCGAAGTTGCGGGTGTTCATCGATTATCTGGTGGAGTGTCTGGAGAAGGAGCCGACGTTGAGCAAGCCGGGGAAATCGGGTGGGGCGGCAGAGTATGAGCTGCCAGAGAGTGACGGGATGTTTTGACGGGCCTCTACGTGGGCAAGCCTCGCTTCTACAGATCACGTAAAACCCTGTAGGAGCGAGGCTTGCCCGCGAAGGCGTTTTTCAGCCAAAAAAAGGCCCGCATGAACAACCATGCGGGCCTTTTGCTTTACCTGGTCCGGATCAGTGCTTGCTGTCCTGATTCGACAGCGCCAGCAGCTGCTTTTCCTGATTCCAGTCGAAAGGTTCGTCGTTCTGTTCGGCTTCGAAGCGACGTTCTTCCAGAGCCTGGTACAGGTCGATTTCGTCATCGGGCATGTAGTGCAGGCAATCGCCGGCGAAGTACCACAGCAGGTCGCGCGGAACCAGGTGGGCGATTTGCGGGTAGCGGGTGATGATCTGGCACAGGATGTCCTGGCCCAGGTACTGGCTTTCGATCGGGTCGACCGGCAGCAGGGCACGCAGTTCGTCGAAGCGCTCCAGGAACAAGGCATGGCTTTCTTCGGGAACCTGGTCGGCCTCACCCACGGCGACCAGGATGCTGCGCAGGTGGTCGAGCAAAACGAGATGATCGGCAACGATGTTGGACACGAGATAAGTCCTCAAGAGCAAAACGGGCGCGGGAGTATAAAGCCCCCGCGCCCATTTTTATACGCCGTACCGGCTCGGCTGGATCAGCGGATCCGACCTTGGGCCAGTGCCAGTTCCTGTTTGTCGAAGTCATCGACGTCGATCACCTTGCGCCGCGCCGCTTCCGCCTCCCGCAGGGTTTGCGCCTCCACCGGCTGCAACACGCCGGCTTCCAGCGCGGTATCGATGACATGTTCACCGGCGACCGGCCTGACTTGGCCGCTCTTGAGCGCCACATGCAGTTTTTTCTGCAACGGCTGCGCTTCGTTCAACAGGTCGCAGGCATGTTGCAGGGCGCCGACCGCATCGTCGTTCGATTGCGGGCGGTAGCAACCCTGAAGCAGTTCTTCCAGAGCCGGATCGCCCTTGGCGCGTCCGATCACCGCCGCGACCGCCGCGCCGAGCTTGTCCGACGGCCCTTTGTGGCGACGACCGAACGGGAACACGATCACTCGCAGCAGGCACGCCATCACCCTGTTCGGGAAATTGTTCAGCAGTTCATCCATCGCGCGTTCGGCCTGGCCAAGGCTTTCCTCCATGGCCCAGATGAACAGCGGCTCCATGTGCTCCGGCGTGTCGAGGTCGTTGTAGCGCTTGATCGCGGCGCTGGCCAGATACATGTTGCTCAGCACATCACCCAGTCGAGCCGACAGGCGTTCGCGACGTTTCAGTTCGCCGCCCAGCAGCATCATGCTGAGATCTGCCAGTAGCGCGAACGCCGCTGCCTGACGGTTGAGGGCGCGGAAGTAGCCTTGGCTGAGGCGGTCGCCCGGCAGGTGTTCCAGATGACCGAAACCGAGGTTCAATACCAGGGTGCTGGCAGCGTTGCCCACGGCAAAACCGATGTGCTTGAGCAGCAGGCCATCGAACTCGGTGAGTGCCTGATCCTTGTCCTCGCGACCCGCCAGGGCCATTTCCTTGAGCACGAAAGGATGGCAGCGAATCGCACCCTGGCCGAAGATCATCAGGTTGCGCGAGAGAATGTTAGCGCCCTCGACCGTGATGAAAATCGGCGCACCACACCATTTGCGGGCCAGGTAATTGTTCGGCCCTTCGATGATCGCCTTGCCGCCGTGCACGTCCATCGCATGGCTGATGCACTCGCGGCCGCGCTCGGTCAGGTGGTACTTGAGAATGGCCGACAGCACCGACGGTTTTTCGCCCAGATCCACCGCGTTGGCGGTCAGCATTCGCGCGGCGTCCATCATCCAGGCGTTACCGCCAATGCGCGCCATGGACTCCTGAATGCCCTCGAACGCCGCGATCGGCACATTGAACTGCTCACGAATCTGCGCGTATTGCCCGGTCACCAGGCTGGTGAACTTGGCCATGCCGGTGCCCACCGCCGGCAGGGAAATCGAGCGCCCGACCGACAGGCAATTCATCAGCATCATCCAGCCCTTGCCGAGCATATCCTGGCCGCCGATGAGGAAGTCCAGCGGCAGAAACACGTCCTTGCCGGAGTTCGGGCCGTTCATGAACGCGGCCCCCAACGGCAGATGGCGGCGACCGATGTTTACGCCGGGGGTGTCGGTTGGCACCAGGGCCAGACTGATGCCCAGATCTTCCTTGTCACCCAGCAAATGGTCCGGGTCATAGGCCTTGAACGCCAGACCGAGAAGGGTGGCCACCGGGCCGAGAGTGATATAGCGCTTTTCCCAGTTCAGGCGCAGGCCGAGGGTCTCCTGGCCTTCCCATATTCCTTTGCAGATGATGCCGGTGTCGGGCATGCCGCCGGCGTCGGAGCCGGCAAGTGGTCCGGTCAGCGCGAAGCACGGAATCTCATCACCCCGGGCCAGACGCGGCAGGTAGTGGTTGCGTTGCTCGTCGGTGCCGTAGTGCAGCAACAGTTCGGCAGGGCCCAGGGAATTGGGGACCATCACGGTGGAGGCGAGGTCGCCGCTGTGGCTTGCCAGTTTCATTGCCACCTGCGAGTGGGCGTAGGCGGAAAAGCCCTTGCCGCCAAACTCCTTGGGAATGATCAGGGCGAAGAAGCCGTTGTCCTTGATGAAGGTCCAGGCCTGCTCTGGCAGGTCCATGGTTTGCCCGAGCTCCCAGTCGCTGACCATGGCACAGAGTTCTTCGGTCGGGCCATCGATAAAGGCCCGTTCTTCCTCGTTCAGTTGTGCCACGGGATAGGACAGCAACTTGTTCCAGTCCGGACGCCCGCTGAACAGTTCGCCGTCCCACCACACGGTGCCGGCTTCGATGGCGTCGCGTTCGGTTTGCGACATGGGCGGCAGGGTTTTCTGGAACCAGTTGAACATCGGCGCGCTGAAGAATTTGCGTCGCAGATCGGGCAGCAACAGAGGGGCTGCCACCGCAGCGAGCAGGACCCAGAAAATCAACAACAACCAACCCGGCGCGCGGCTGAGAGCGCCCATGGCCAGCAGGTAGACAGCCACCATGCCCAAGGCAGGCAGCGGGGCGATACGACGGTGGGCTAAATAAGCTATCCCGACAACCAGAACCAATATCCACAACAGCAGCATATTTAATCCTCCGTGAAACCAGGGCAAACCAACCCCAAGAGCTTAGACGGCATCCGCGAAACGGGGTGGGCAGAGCGAGGTGACTGAATTCGTAGGAAACCTACGATGATTGTGTAGGCCCGAGGAGCGTCGGACCGTGAAAGATCGTTCATTGAGCGGGCGCCAAAGCGTCCACATTTGGCCGAAACGTCGTTATCTCTGTGCTGAACCTCTCGCTAGACTCGGGACTCGTCAAGGAGATAGCCCGCATGCACGAGTACCTGAGTCCCGGCCGCTTCACCGATAGTGACCATCCTTCGGTGGTGGAGTTCGCCGAAAAACATCGTGGCGCCAGTCGCGATCCCATCGAGCAGGCCATCAGTCTCTATTACGCCGTGCGCGAGGCGGTGCGCTACAACCCTTATTCGTTCAGCCTCGATCCGCAGACCCTGCGCGGCAGTCATGCCCTGGCCACCGGAGAGAGTTATTGCGTGCCCAAGGCCACGCTGCTGGCCGCTTGTGCGCGACATTGCGCGATACCGGCGCGGATCGGCCTGGCGGATGTGCGCAACCATCTGTCGACGCCGCGCCTGCTCGAGTTGCTCAAGAGCGATGTGTTCGCCATGCACGGCTACACCGAGCTCTATTTGAACGGTCGCTGGGTCAAGGCCACGCCGGCGTTCAATGAGGGATTGTGCGAGCTGTTCAACGTCGCGCCGCTGGAGTTCGACGGTATTAATGACAGTGTTTTTCACCCCTTCAATCGCGACGGCGAGAAGCTGATGGAGTACCTGGTCGATCACGGCCAGTTCACCGACGTCCCCGAAGCTTTCTTCTTCGAACATCTGCGCCAGTGCTATCCGCACCTGTTCGGTGAGCATTTGCAACCGTTGCTCGGTGACATGCAGAGCGATTTGAGTCGCGCCTGATCCGGCGTATGCTGCCTGCGCATTCATCAATCGAGAGGCGGTCATGCTGAAGATCTGGGGTCGGAAAAATTCGTCGAATGTAAGGAAACCTTTATGGGCCGCCGAAGAACTCGGTCTGGCGTATGAAGCCATCGATGCGGGCGGAGCCTTTGGTGTCGTCGACACACCCGAGTACCGCGCCATGAACCCTAATGGCCGCGTCCCGGTCATCGAAGACGAAGGTTTCGTGTTGTGGGAATCCAACGCCATCGTTCGTTATCTGATGGCAAAACACGCAGCGTATACCCCGTGGTACCCCACCGATGTGCAAGCACGGGCCATTGCTGACAAGTGGATGGACTGGACCACCTCCAGTTTCGCCGGCCCGTTCCGTACCGTGTTCTGGGGTGTTTTGCGCACCCCGGCCGATCAACAGGACTGGCCTGCCATCAAGGCTGCGATCAAAGAGTGCGACGCTTTGCTGGCGATGGCAGATCAGGCGCTGGCCGAGAAACCCTGGCTGTCGGGCGACGAGATCGGCATGGGCGACATTCCTCTGGGCAGCTTCATTTATGCCTGGTTCGAGATGCCGATCGAACGCGCACCGCAGCCTCATCTCGAGGCCTGGTACGCACGCCTGAAACAGCGACCGGCTTATCACAAGGCAGTCATGACCGCGTTGACTTAATACTCACTATCGACACACTTGACTGTACTTGTGTGGCGGCGACAAGCACCATTGTGCTACCGCGCTGCGGTTGCATGGTCCGCCGCCCGCTCACACTTTTTTCTTTTTTCACTTCCTGGTGTGTAAATCCGATATGAGTTCCGCTCTGTCCATCCGGCAGCTAACCAAAACCTACGGCAACGGTTTCCAGGCCTTGAGTGGTATCGATCTGGACGTCTCCGAAGGTGACTTCTTCGCCTTGCTCGGCCCCAACGGCGCGGGCAAATCCACGACCATCGGCATTCTCTCGACCCTGGTGAACAAGACCAGCGGCACGGTGAATATCTTCGGTCACGACCTGGACAAGAATCCTGCGCAGCTCAAGCGCTCCATCGGCGTGGTGCCTCAGGAATTCAACTTCAACCAGTTCGAAAAGACCTTCGACATCGTCGTGACCCAAGCCGGTTACTACGGCATTCCGGCGAAAGTCGCCAAGGAACGCGCCGAGCAGTACCTGACTCAGCTCGGCCTGTGGGACAAGCGCGATGTGCCGTCGCGCTCGCTGTCCGGCGGCATGAAGCGTCGACTGATGATTGCCCGCGCCCTGGTTCACGAACCGCGCCTGTTGATTCTCGACGAGCCGACGGCGGGGGTGGACATCGAACTGCGTCGCTCGATGTGGACCTTCCTGACCGAGCTGAACAAGCGCGGCATTACCATAATCCTCACCACCCATTACCTGGAAGAGGCTGAACAGTTGTGCCGCAACATCGGCATCATCGACCACGGCGTCATCGTCGAAAACACCAGCATGAAGCAGCTGCTCGGCCAATTGCATGTCGAGACCTTCCTGCTGGATCTGAAGAATGGTCTGGGCACGCCGCCGCAACTGATCGGCTACCCGTCGCGGTTGCTCGATGGCCACACCCTGGAAGTCCAGGTCGATAAAAGCATGGGCATCACCGCGCTATTCACTCAGCTGGCACAACAGAACATCGAAGTGCTGAGCCTGCGTAACAAAACCAATCGCCTCGAGGAGTTGTTCGTGTCCCTGGTGGAGAAAAATCTGTCGAAGGTGGCGTTATGAGTTCCGAGCTGGGCCCCAACCTCGTTGCCCTGAACACCATCGTTTACCGTGAGGTCCGGCGCTTCACCCGGATCTGGCCACAGACCCTGCTGCCGCCGGCGATCACCATGGTTCTGTATTTCGTGATCTTCGGTAACCTGATTGGCCGGCAGATCGGCGACATGGGTGGCTTCACCTATATGGAGTACATCGTGCCGGGGCTGATCATGATGTCGGTGATCACCAACTCCTATGGCAACGTGGTGTCGAGTTTCTTCGGCAGCAAGTTCCAGCGCTCCATTGAAGAACTGATGGTGTCGCCGGTTTCGCCGCACACCATCCTGATCGGCTACACCCTGGGCGGCGTGCTGCGCGGGTTGATGGTGGGCATCATCGTGACCCTGCTGTCGCTGTTTTTCACCCATCTGCAGGTCCACCACCTGGGCGTGACCATTCTAGTGGTGGTGCTGACGGCGACGATCTTCTCGTTGCTGGGGTTCATCAACGCCGTGTTTGCACGCAATTTCGATGACATCTCGATCATCCCGACCTTCGTGCTGACGCCGCTGACGTACCTGGGCGGGGTGTTTTACTCGATCACGCTGCTGCCGCCGTTCTGGCAGACCGTGTCCCTGGCCAACCCGGTGTTGCACATGGTCAATGCGTTCCGTTACGGCATCCTCGGGGTGTCGGACATTCGCATCAGCATTGCGATCACCTTCATGTTGGTGGCAACGGTCATTCTGTATTTCGGTTGTGCGCGGTTGCTGGTGAGTGGGCGGGGGATGCGGACCTAAGCAATATCGCATCGCCTTCTTCGCGGGCAAGCCTCGCTCCTACAGGGCTGGCCGCCAGCCCCAAAAAAAACGGCCTCCCAAGTGGAGGCCGTTTTCATTGCTGCATCCGGCGCTGCTTGCGCCGTTTCCACTGCCGCGCCACCCACCAGCGCCAGTACATCATCACCAGGCAATAGGCCAGCGCGCCAAGCACCAGCCCCGTCACCACCGAGCCCAGCAGGAACGGCTGCCACAGGGTCGAGAGTTCGCCGCTGATCCATTCCCAGGTCAACTCGTCGGGCAAATGGCGGGCGGGTACGCCCATCAGCCAGGCGCCGGTTTGATAGGTGCAAAAGAACACGATGGGCATGGTGATCGGGTTGGTCAGCCAGACCAGGCTGACGGCAATCGGCATGTTGCCGCGCACGATTACGGCGAGGGTGGCGGCGACCAGCATCTGCAACGGGATCGGCAGGAACGCCGCAAACAGACCGACCGCCATCGCCCGGGCAACGGAGTGGCGGTTGAGGTGCCAGAGGTTGGGGTCATGCAGCAACGTGCCGAGAAAGCGTAAGGACTTGTGTTCCCTGATGCTTATCGGGTCTGGCATGTAACGTTTGAACAAGCGCCGGGGCATAAGGCTTCTCGGTCGGTTAAGGCGGCAAGTATGTCTGGATTCCATGACTCGCCTATTCAGACTTTGTGACAATTGATAACGACGGTCGTGCGGATGGACAGCTATGCCTAGGGTCGGGACTCTCTAGGACAGGCGTATGCGCACAGGGATGGTGGCGTTGGCGCTGGGTCTTCTGGCCCTGCGTTTTTTACCGGCATTGCCGCCGGTCGGGTTGTGGTTGTTGTTGCCGTTCGTGGGTTTGATGTTGCTGCCGTTCCGGACGTACCCCGTGGCATTTTTTCTCTTCGGCTTGAGCTGGGCCGGCGCCCAGGCGCAGTGGGCACTGGATGACCGCTTGCCAGCGAACCTGGATGGCGAGACGCGCTGGATCGAAGGGCGGGTCGTGGGCTTGCCTCAGCATGGCGAGGCCGTAGTGCGTTTCGAATTGGCCGATGCCAGATCGCGACACGGCAGCGTGCCGAAGCTCATGCGTCTGGCCTGGTACGGCGGACCAACGGTCAACAGCGGCGAACGCTGGCGACTGGCGGTAAAGCTGAAACGGCCCGGCGGACTGCTCAACCCCCATGCCTTCGATTACGACGCCTGGTTGCTGGCGCAACGCATCGGTGCGACCGGCACGGTCAAGGATGGCGAGCGCCTGAGCGAGGCGCGATGGGCCTGGCGAGACGGCATTCGCCAGAAGTTGTTGCAAGTCGACGCGCAAGGTCGAACCGGCGTTCTGGTGGCGCTGGTGCTCGGGGACGGCGCGGGGCTCAGTCGCGAGGACTGGCAGGTGTTGCAGGACACCGGCACCGTGCACTTGTTGGTGATTTCCGGACAGCACATCGGGCTGCTGGCGGGGCTGGTGTACCTGCTGGTCGCCGGGCTTGCCCGTTACGGTCAGTGGCCGGCCCGATTGCCGTGGCTGCCCTGGGCCTGCGGCTTGGCCTTCGCGGCGGGGCTCGGTTACGGGCTGCTGGCAGGTTTCGAGGTTCCGGTGCGCCGCGCCTGCCTGATGCTCGGCCTTGTTCTGTTGTGGCGCTTGCGCTTTCGCCACCTTGGCGCCTGGTGGCCGCTGCTGCTGGCGCTCAATGGCGTGTTGCTGATGGAACCGCTGGCCAGCCTGCAACCGGGATTCTGGTTGTCCTTCGGCGCGGTGTCGGTACTGATCTTTACCTTCAGCGGTCGCCTGGGGCCGTGGCGCTGGTGGCAAACCTGGACCCGTGCCCAATGGCTGATCGCAATCGGCCTCGGTCCGTTACTGCTGATACTCGGCTTGCCGATCAGCCTCAGTGGGCCTTTGGTCAATCTGCTGGCGGTGCCCTGGATCAGCATGCTGGTGCTGCCACCGGCCTTGCTTGGAACCCTGTTGCTGCCCGTTCCTTATGTGGGGGAGGGGTTGCTGTGGCTGGCCGGAGGGCTGATCGACTGGCTTTTCAAAGGCCTGGGGATAATGGCCGGGAAAATTCCCGCCTGGATACCGGTGGCAATGCCCTGGTGGTCATGGGCCCTGGGCGCATTCGGTGCGCTGCTGCTTCTATTACCGCGCGGTGTGCCGATGCGGCCGCTGGGTTGGCCGTTGTTGCTGTTGCTGGTTTTTCCGCCTCGACCCACGCTGCCGGAAGGCGTGGCCGAGATCTGGCAACTGGATGTCGGCCAGGGCCTGGCCATTCTGGTTCGGACCCGAAATCACGCGCTGTTGTATGACGCGGGGCCGCGTTTCGGCGATAGCGATCTGGGCGAGCGTGTCGTGGTGCCGGCCTTGCGTAAATTGGGGGTAGAAGCCCTCGACCTGATGTTGATCAGCCACGCCCATGTCGATCATTCCGGCGGGGCACAGGCAGTGACCAGGGCAATAACGGTGCAACAGGTCATCGGCGGCGAACCCGAAGAGCTGCCCGCCGAGTTGCAAGCAGGAGAATGCGAGAGCGGCCGGCAATGGACTTGGGATGGCGTGAGCTTCGAACTTTGGCGTTGGGCCGATGCCCAGGAAAGTAATCCAAAGTCCTGCGTTCTGCAGATCGATGCCGGCGGCGAACGCTTGCTGCTGACCGGGGATATCGACGCCAGCGCCGAGCGCGCGCTGCTCGACGGCCCGCTGGCGGTGAAGACCGACTGGCTGCAGTCGCCACACCATGGCAGTCGCAGTTCCTCCACCACGGCCTTGCTCAGCACCCTGCAACCCAGGGCCGTGCTGATCTCCCGTAGCAGGGGCAATTCCTTCGGCCATCCTCATCCAACGGTGCTGGCACGTTATCGACAACGCGCCATGGCCATCTACGACAGCGCGGAGCAGGGCGCCATTCATCTGCAACTGGGTCTCTTCGAACCACCGGGGACGATGCGTCTGGAACGGCGTTTCTGGCGCGATCCACCGCCGAAACATTAATAACCGCCAGCTATTAAAGACCGACCGGATGCGACATCACGGTCTTCGGTGCGCCGACCCCCTATGTTAGAGTGGCGCACTTTTTCGAGGGGACTGTCACTGTGTGGGAATTGGTCAAATCCGGCGGCTGGATGATGCTGCCGATCATCCTGAGTTCCATCGCGGCCATGGCCATCGTCGCCGAGCGCCTCTGGACTCTGCGATCCAGCCGCGTGACCCCGGAGCACCTGCTCGGGCAGGTCTGGGTATGGATCAAGGACAAACAGCTCAATAAGGAAAAACTCAAGGAATTGCGCGCCAACTCGCCGCTGGGCGAGATCCTCGCCGCAGGCCTGGCCAACTCCAAGCATGGTCGCGAGATCATGAAAGAGTGCATCGAAGAGGCCGCCGCCCGGGTCATTCACGATCTGGAGCGCTATATCAACGCCCTCGGTACCATCGCCGCCATGGCGCCATTGCTGGGTTTGCTGGGTACGGTGCTGGGCATGATCGACATTTTCAGCGCGTTCATGGGCACCGGCATGACCACCAACGCCGCGGTGCTGGCCGGCGGTATCTCCAAGGCGCTGATCACCACGGCCGCGGGTCTGATGGTCGGTATTCCGTCGGTGTTCTTCCACCGTTTCCTGCAACGCCGCATCGATGAGTTGGTGGTGGGCATGGAGCAGGAAGCGATCAAGCTGGTCGAAGTCGTCCAGGGCGACCGTGATGTGGACCTGGCGGGAGTCAAAGCGTGAAATTCCGTCGCAAGCAGCGGGAGAACGTGGACATCAACCTCGCGTCGCTGATCGACGTGGTGTTTATCCTGCTGCTGTTCTTCGTGGTGACCACCACCTTTACCCGCGAAACCCAATTGCGCGTGGACTTGCCCGAAGCCGTCAGCGGTTCACCAGCGGATGATCAGTCCAAACAGCTGGATATCGCCATCAGCGCCGATGGCGTGTTCTCGGTGAACAACCAGATCCTGCCGAAAAGCGACCTGGCCAGCCTGATGGAAGCGCTGCAGAAAGAATCCAACGGCGACACCAATCGGCCGCTGTCCATCAGCGCCGACGGCAAATCCCAGCATCAGTCGGTGATCACTGCCATGGACGCCGCCGGCAAGCTGGGCTTCAGCCACTTGCGCATGACCACAGTCGAGGCGGCGCCTACCGCGCCATGAGGGCCATGTCCGATCGTCTGCTCGCCGCGTGGTACCAGGGGCATCCGGCCCTCAAGCTGTTGCAGCCGCTGGAGTGGCTGTACCGGCGCGTGGTCAACAACAAGCGCAAACGCTTCCTGGCGGGCGAGGGTGACATCTATCAGCCGCCCGTGCCGTTGATCGTGGTCGGCAACATCACGGTCGGCGGCACCGGCAAGACGCCGCTGATTCTCTGGATGATCGAGCATTGTCAGCGCAGCGGTTTGCGGGTTGGCGTGGTCAGCCGTGGCTATGGCGCCAAGCCGCCGCAATTGCCGTGGCGGGTCGAGGCTGATCAGACCGCAGACGTGGCGGGTGACGAGCCACTGTTGATTGTCCAGCGCACCGGCGTGCCGCTGATGATCGATCCGGATCGCAGCAGCGCAGTCAAGGCATTACTCGCGAGCGAACCGCTGGACCTGATCCTTTCCGATGACGGCATGCAGCACTACCGCTTGGCTCGCGATCTGGAACTGGTGCTGATCGACGCCGCCCGCGGCCTGGGCAACAAGCGTTGCCTGCCTGCCGGCCCTTTGCGCGAGCCGGTCGAACGCCTGCAAAGCGTCGACGCGGTGCTCTACAACGGCGCCACGGCCGATCGCGATGGCGGTTTTGCCTTCCACTTGCAACCCAGCGCATTGATCAATCTGCGCAGCGGTGAGCGCCATCCTCTTGATCACTTTGCCCCGGGCCAGGCGCTGCATGCGGTGGCCGGCATCGGCAATCCGCAGCGTTTCTTCAATACCCTTGAAACGCTACACTGGCAGCCTGTTCCACATGCCTTTGCCGACCACGCCGAATACAGCGTGCAGGCCTTGAATTTCACCCCGTCATTGCCGTTGGTGATGACCGAAAAGGACGCGGTGAAGTGCCGTGCCTTCGCCGCCGCCGATTGGTGGTACCTGGCGGTCGATGCTGTGCCGTCGCCGGCTTTCGTGGCCTGGTTCGATACTCAGCTGATGCGCCTGTTGCCGGCTCGTCTGTTGCCTTAATCCGTTTTTATCCAGGGAATGCTCATGGACACCAAACTGCTCGATATCCTCGCTTGCCCGGTCTGCAAAGGCCCGCTCAAACTCAGCGCCGACAAGACCGAGCTGATCAGCAAGGGCGCAGGTCTTGCCTACCCGATTCGCGACGGCATTCCGGTCATGCTCGAAACCGAAGCCCGCACCCTCACCACCGATGAGCGCCTGGATAAATGACCACAGCCTTTACCGTCGTCATTCCATCGCGTTTCGCTTCCACCCGTCTGCCCGGTAAACCGCTGCTGCCGATTGCCGGCAAGCCGATGATCCAGCACGTCTGGGAACAGGCGAAAAAAAGCAGCGCCCAGCGCGTGGTGGTGGCCACCGATGATGCGCGCATCGTCGAAGCCTGCCAGGGGTTTGGCGCCGAAGTGGTGCTGACCCGCGAAGATCACAACTCCGGTACCGATCGCCTGGCTGAAGTCGCGACGAAACTGGGCCTGGCCCCGGACGCCATCGTGGTCAATGTCCAGGGTGACGAGCCGATGATCCCGCCGAGCGTGATCGATCAGGTCGCCGCCAACCTGGCCGCCCACACCGAAGCGCGCATGGCCACCCTGGGTGAGCCGATCGAAGACGTTGAAAGCCTGTTCAATCCCAATGTGGTCAAGGTCGTCAGCGACCTCAACGGCCTGGCCCTGACCTTCAGCCGTGCCACGCTGCCCTGGGCACGGGATGCCTTTGTGCAGAGCCGCGAGCACTTGCCCGAAGGCGTGCCGTATCGCCGCCACATCGGTATTTACGCCTATCGCGCCGGTTTCCTGCATGACTTCGTCAGCTGGGGCCCGTGCTGGCTGGAAAACACCGAATGCCTGGAGCAGTTGCGGGCCCTGTGGCACGGCGTACGTATTCACGTCGCCGATGCGCTGATCGCGCCACCGGCCGGTGTCGACACCTTTGATGACCTTGAGCGCGTTCGTCGCCTGCTGGAGGCCTGATGCGGGTTCTGTTTGTCTGCCTGGGCAACATCTGCCGCTCTCCCACCGCCGAAGGCGTGCTGCGGCACAAACTGCGTGAGGCAGGGCTGGCCGATCAGGTCGAAGTCGCCTCCGCCGGTACCGGTGACTGGCACGTCGGCAAGGCGCCGGACAAGCGCAGTCAGGCCGCGGCGAAGCTTCGCGGTTACGACCTTTCGGCGCAACGTGCCCAGCAAGTCACTCGCGCCGATTTCGCCACCTACGATCTGATCCTGGCGATGGACAACAGCAACCTGCGCAACCTCAAGGCCTTGCAACCGGCCAAGGGCAAGGCCGAGCTGGACCTGTTCCTGCGTCGTTATCAGTCCGAGCTCGATGAAGTGCCGGACCCGTATTACGACGGCGACCAGGGTTTCGAGCAGGTGCTGGACCTGATCGAACGCGCCACCGATTTGCTGGTGAGTGAACTGAAGGGAAGGTTATGAGTTTGCAGGTGCGTTCACAGGTGTCGCTCAAGCCGTACAACAGCTTCGGCGTGGACGTTAAGGCCCGCCTGTTCGCCGAAGCCCACAGCGATGCCGATGTGCGCGAAGCCCTGACTTACGCACAATCCCATGACGTGCCGTTGCTGGTGATTGGCGGCGGCAGCAACTTGCTGCTGACCGCCGATATCCAGGCGCTGGTGCTGCGCATGGCCAGCCGCGGGATTCGTGTGCTGAGCGACGACGGCAGCAAAGTGGTGATCGAGGCGGAGGCGGGCGAGCCGTGGCATCCGTTCGTGCAACACACGCTGATGCAAGGCTTGTCCGGCCTTGAAAACCTCAGCCTGATCCCCGGCACTGTCGGCGCGGCACCGATGCAGAACATCGGCGCCTATGGGGTCGAGATCAAGGACGTGTTCGCAGGCCTCACTGCTCTCGATCGGCAGAGCGGCGAACTGCGCGAGTTCAACCTGGAAGAATGCAACTTCGCCTACCGTGACAGCCTGTTCAAGCAGGAACCGGGGCGCTGGTTGATTCTGCGGGTACGTTTCACTCTGGATCGCAAAGCGCACCTGCACCTGGAGTACGGCCCGGTGCGACAGCGCCTGACGGAACAAGGCATCGAGCATCCGACGGCGAGTGACGTCAGCCAGGCCATTTGCAGCATTCGCAGCGAGAAACTCCCGGATCCCGCGGTACTCGGCAATGCCGGCAGTTTTTTCAAAAACCCTCTGGTGTCGGCGGTATTGGCTGCAACGCTGAAGGGCCAATACCCGGATCTGGTGGCCTACGCGCAACCTGACGGGCAGGTGAAACTGGCCGCCGGTTGGCTGATCGAGCGGGCCGGCTGGAAAGGTTTCCGAGAAGCCGATGCCGGCGTGCACAAGTTGCAGGCGCTGGTGCTGGTCAATTACGGCGGCGCGACCGGGCTGCAATTGCTCGACCTGGCGCAGCGAATTCAGAAAGACATTTCAGAACGTTTCCAGGTCGATCTGGAAATGGAGCCGAATCGCTATTGAAGCTACGCTTTGAAGGTTCAACTCAAAGCCCTGCACTGATGATAAGTGCAGGGCTTTTTTGTTAATGCTGGGTTAACTTAGCGAGCTAACGATGCAATGCTTTGTTTCACAAAAGGCCCGGTGCAGACGCTCCCGTCGGCATAAGAGAGCCCCATTAGCCTGAGTCGATCTGCGTGATGCCAACCGCCGAACGCCGGCGGCAGATTGCTCGACCCCATAAACCCATTCTATGCGGGCGTGCCCATGATTACCCTGAAGCTCAATGGTCAAGACCATCAACTCGATGTCACCGAGGACATGCCCCTGTTGTGGGCGATCCGCGACGTGGCCGGTTACAACGGCACTAAATTCGGCTGCGGCATGGGTCTGTGCGGTGCCTGCACCATCCATATCGAAGGCGCTCCGGCGCGCAGCTGCATCACACCGATTGGCTCGGTGGTCGGCCAGAACGTCAGCACCATCGACAACCTCCATGCAGACCCGGTAGGCAAGGTCGTGCAGCAAGCCTGGCTCGACACGGCCGTGGCCCAGTGCGGTTACTGCCAGGGCGGGCAAATCATGTCCGCCACCGCGCTGCTCAAGACCAATCCGAACCCCAGCGACGAACAGATCGAAGAGGCGATGGTCGGCAACATCTGCCGTTGCGGTACCTACAACCGCATCAAGACTGCCATCCGCCAGGCATCCACCCACCTGAAGGAGGCCAAGGCATGAGCCGGTTACCGAATGATTTCGCCCTGAGCAACCTCAGTCGGCGCGGCTTTCTCAAGGGCGTGGGGGCCACGGGTGCCCTGGTGATCGCTGCGAGCTGGGGCTGGCAGGACGTTTTTGCCGAGGACAAAGAGAAGAAGTTCGGCGCCGATGGCATGCCCAACGGCTGGGTCGATGATCCGAAGGTGTACGTCAGCATCGCCACTGACGGCACGGTGACTGTGGTTTGCAACCGTTCGGAAATGGGCCAGGGTGTGCGCACCAGCCTGACCATGGTCGTGGCCGATGAACTGGAAGCCGACTGGGCACGGGTCAAGGTGCGCCAGGCACCGGGCGACGAGGCCCGCTACGGCAACCAGGATACCGACGGTTCGCGCAGCATGCGCCACTGGTTCGAGCCGATGCGCCGCTGCGGGGCCGCCGCGCGGACCATGTTGGAGCAAGCCGCCGCCGATCAGTGGAAAGTGCCGGTGGGCGAATGCCATGCGCAACTGCACAAGGTCATCCACAAACCTTCCGGTCGCGAGCTGGAGTACGGCGCACTGGCCACCGCTGCCAGCGCCCTGGCGGTGCCGGCGCGGGACAGCCTGAAACTCAAGCAGCCTTCGGAGTTCCGCTATATCGGCAAGGAAGGCAACAAGGCCATCGACGGTGACGATATCGTCAATGGCCGCGCGGTCTACGGCGCCGATGTGCATTTCGACGGCATGCTGTTCGCCGCCATTGCCCGCCCGGCAGTGTACGGCGGCAAGGTGAAAAGCTTCGACGGTTCGGCGGCGATGAAGGTCCCGGGCGTGGTCAAGGTCATCCAGATCGAAAGCAAACCGCTGCCCTCGGAGTTTCAACCGCTGGGCGGCATTGCCGTGGTGGCGAACAACACCTGGGCTGCGCTAAAGGGGCGCGAGGCGCTGAAAATCGAGTGGGATGACGGTGCCAACGCCAGTTACGACTCGATCGCCTACCGCAAGGAACTGGAAGCCTCTTCACAGAAACCCGGCAAAGTGGTGCGCAATACCGGCAACATCGAAGAAGCCATGAAAAGCGCCGACAGCAAGTTGGAAGCGTCCTATTACCTGCCGCACCTGTCGCAGTCGCCGATGGAGCCGATGGTCGGCATCGCCCGTTACAAGGACGGTGTCTGCGAGGCCTGGGGGCCGAGCCAGGCCCCGCAAGTCACTCGCGAGCGGATAGGCGAACGCCTGGGCCTGCCATTCGACAACGTGACCTTCAACGTCACCTTGCTCGGCGGCGGTTTCGGTCGCAAGTCCAAGCCTGACTTCATCATCGAAGCGGCAATCCTCGCCAAGGAATTTCCCGGCAAGGCAGTGCGGGTGCAGTGGAGTCGTGAAGACGACATCCATTGCTCGTATTTCCACACAGTATCGGTCGAGCGTCTCGAAGCCAGCCTGAACAAGGACGGCCTGCCGTCCGGCTGGTTGCACCGCACCGTGGCGCCGAGCATCACCGCCTTGTTTGCGCCGAATATGAATCACGAGGCGGCGTTCGAGTTGGGCATGGGCTTTACCAACATGGCCTACGCGATCCCCAATATTCGCCTGGAAAACCCTGAGGCAACGGTCCATACCCGCGTGGGCTGGTACCGCTCGGTGTCGAACATCCCCCACGGTTTTGCGGTCCAGAGCTTCATCGACGAGTTGGCGCACAAGGCCAAGGAAGACCCGCTCAAGTATCAGATCAAGCTGCTTGGCCCGGACCGCAAGATCGATCCGACCACCTTGAGCGATGAGTGGAACTACGGCGAATCCCCGGAGCGTTATCCGATCGATACCGGTCGCTTGCGCACGGTGCTTGAAACCGCGGCCAAGGCTGCCGGCTGGGGGCGTGAGATGCCGAAGGGGCGCGGTTTGGGCCTGGCGGTGCATTACAGCTTCGTCACCTATGTGGCGGCGGTGATCGAAGTCGAAGTCAAGGACGACGGCACCCTGATCGTGCACAAGGCCGACATTGCCGTCGATTGCGGCCCGCAGATCAATCCCGAGCGGATTCGCGCGCAGTTCGAAGGCGCCTGCGTCATGGGCCTGGGCAACGCGGTCCTGGGCGAGATCAGCTTCAAGGACGGCAAGGTCCAGCAGGACAACTTCCATATGTACGAGGTGGCGCGCATGAACCTGGCGCCGAAGGAAGTGGCCGTGCATCTGGTCACGCCACCGGGCGAGGTGCCATTGGGCGGTGTCGGCGAACCGGGCGTACCGCCGATCGCGCCCGCGCTGTGTAATGCGATCTTCGCCGCTACCGGCAAGCGCATTCGCGATCTGCCGGTTCGTTTCCAGCTTTCCGGCTGGAACAAGGCCAGCGCCTGATGGACAGTGCCGATCTGAATGTCCTGCGCAGCGTGCTGGAGTGGCGCCGCGCCGGACAGCGGGTGGTGTTGTACAGCGTGGTCCAGACCTGGGGGACCGCGCCCCGGGCACCTGGCGCCATGCTGGCGTTGCGCAAAGATGGTGTGGTGATCGGCTCGGTGTCCGGCGGTTGTGTCGAGGATGACCTGATTGCGCGGTTGCATGACGGTCGTATCCCCGCAGACGGGCCGCCGGTGCAACTGATCACCTACGGCGTGACCCGCGAGGAGGCCGCCCGCTTCGGATTGCCTTGTGGCGGCACCTTGCGCCTGACCGAAGAACGCGTCGGCGACCCTGCCTGGGTCGCCGATTTGCTGGCGCGCTGTGAAGACCACCAGATCGTCGCGCGTTCGCTGGATATCGCGACCGGTGAGGTAGTGTTGCAGCCGGCCAGCAAGTCGGACGTGCTGACATTCGATGAAAAGAGATTGCGGGCCATTTACGGCCCGCGTTGGCGATTGTTGCTGATCGGCGCGGGGCAATTGTCCCGTTACGTCGCCGAAATGGCCCGTTTGCTGGATTTCGAAGTGCTGATCTGCGATCCACGCACCGAGTTCGTCTATGGCTGGGAAGAGCAGCATGGCCGGTTTGTCTCGGGTATGCCCGACGAGGCGGTGCTGAATATCCAGACTGACGAGCGCACGGCCATTGTCGCTTTGACCCATGATCCACGCCTTGATGACATGGCCCTGCTGACGGCGCTCGATTCCAAGGCGTTTTATGTCGGCGCGCTGGGTTCGCGGGTCAACAGTCAGAAGCGCCGTGACAATCTGCTGCAACTGGGGTTGTCGCCGCAGGCTATCGCGCGGCTGCACGGGCCGATCGGTCTGCACATCGGCAGTCATAATCCGGCGGAAATTGCCTTATCGCTGATGGCCGAGATCGTAGCTATCAAGAATGGCGTCGAGCTGAAACAGAAAAAGCCGTTGCAGGAGAGTGTATGAGTGAGTCTGTCGGCGTCATCGTGTTGGCGGCGGGGCAGGGCAGTCGCTTCAGGCAAGTGGCGGGTGCCGACAGGGACAAGCTGCTGGCGGACTGCACAGGGCGTGATGGCGCGGTTCGTTCGGTGATCGAGCAGGTGCTGGTGAGTTTGCCGACTGAGCTGAGCAGGCGCGTGCTGGTCACCACCGAAGATCGCCCGCAGGTGATCCGCATGGCCCAGGCCTATGGTTTCGAGATCGTACTCATCGAATCCACCGGCATGGGCGACAGCATCGCGGCCGGGGTTACGGCCTGCTCGCAGTTGGACGGCTGGTTGATCGTGCTGGGAGATATGCCGTTCATCCTGCCGTCGACGGTGCAGCAGGTGATGGCGGGGATCGCCGATGACGGGATCAGTGTTCCGGTGATCGAGGGTGAATACGGACATCCCGTGGGGTTCGGGCGTACGTTCGGGGCGGGACTGATGGGGTTGTCGGGAGATCGTGGGGCCAAGCCGTTGTTTGCGTCGGCCAAGGTAGTCGAGGTGGCGGTGGACGATCCTGGGGTGTTGTGGGATGTGGATGTGCCTGAGGCCTTAGTGTTCAACAGCTAGATCGCGTTTAACTGTAGGAGCGAGTTCACTCGCGATGAACGTGAGGTCGCCGCGGGGTATCAGGCTTCCCGCGTTATCGTTGACCTCCATCGCGGGCAAGCCACGCTCCCACAGG
>NZ_JAIQWX010000056.1 GCF_020164475.1 Pseudomonas sp. REP124
TATTTCCATCGTGGGAGCGAGCCTGCTCGCGATGGCGTCAGCGCAGTCAACTCAACGCCCGGAAACGACAAAGGCCACCCGAAGGTGGCCTTTGTTTGGTGAAGCGTCAGTTAAGCGCGAGGCTTACTTGACGGCCCAACCAGTCAGCTCGGCCAGGGCCTTGCCGATGTCTGCCAGCGAACGCACGGTTTTCACGCCTGCGTCTTGCAGAGCAGCGAATTTCTCGTCTGCAGTGCCTTTGCCGCCAGAGATGATTGCGCCAGCATGGCCCATGCGCTTGCCCGGAGGAGCAGTCACACCAGCGATGTAGGAAACAACCGGCTTGGTCACGTGTGCCTTGATGTAGGCAGCCGCTTCTTCTTCAGCCGAACCGCCGATCTCACCGATCATGACGATCGCTTCGGTCTTCGGGTCTTCCTGGAACAGCTTCAGGATGTCGATGAAGTTCGAACCCGGGATCGGGTCACCACCGATGCCGACGCAAGTCGACTGACCGAAACCGGCGTCAGTAGTCTGCTTCACAGCTTCGTAGGTCAGGGTGCCGGAACGGGAAACGATACCGACCTTGCCTGGCAAGTGAATGTGACCTGGCATGATGCCGATCTTGCATTCGCCTGGAGTGATCACGCCTGGGCAGTTAGGGCCGATCAGGGTAACACCCAGCTCGTCGCACTTAACTTTAGCGTCCAGCATGTCCAGGGTAGGAATGCCTTCGGTGATGCAGACGATCAGCTTGATGCCGCCGAAAGCAGCTTCCAGGATCGAGTCCTTGCAGAAAGGAGCCGGAACGTAGATCACGCTGGCGGTGGCGCCAGTGGCTGCTACGGCGTCTTTCACGGTGTTGAACACTGGCAGACCCAGGTGCTCGGTGCCGCCTTTGCCTGGAGTTACACCACCAACCATCTTGGTGCCGTACTCGATGGCTTGCTGGGTGTGGAAGCTACCCTGCGAACCGGTAATACCCTGGCAGATAACTTTGGTGTCTTTATTGATCAGGACGCTCATTACTTGCCCTCCGCAGCTTTAACGACTTGTTGAGCAGCGTCGGTCAGGCTGGTAGCAGCGATGATGTTCAAACCGCTTTCTGCCAGTACTTTAGCGCCCAGTTCAGCGTTGTTGCCTTCAAGACGAACAACAACCGGGATTTTCACGCCGACTTCTTTCACTGCACCGATGATGCCTTCGGCAATCATGTCGCAACGAACGATGCCGCCGAAGATGTTAACCAGTACTGCAGCGACGTTGGTGTCGGACAGAATGATTTTGAAAGCTTCGGTAACGCGCTCTTTGGTAGCACCGCCGCCCACGTCGAGGAAGTTGGCTGGCTTACCGCCGTGCAGGTTGACGATGTCCATGGTACCCATGGCCAGGCCAGCACCGTTGACCATGCAACCGATGTTGCCTTCCAGCGCTACGTAGTTCAGTTCGAACTTGGCAGCGTGCGCTTCGCGCGGATCGTCCTGGGACGGATCGTGGAAAGTCTTCAGCTTAGGCTGACGGTACATGGCGTTGGCGTCGATGTTGATCTTGGCGTCCAGGCAGTGCAGATCGCCGTCAGCCTTGATCACCAGCGGGTTCACTTCCAGCAGGGCCAGATCGTGATCCTGGAACAGTTTGGCCAGACCAACGAAGATCTTGGCGAACTGGGCAACTTGCTTGCCTTCCAGACCCAGCTGGAAAGCCAGCTCGCGACCCTGGAATGGCTGAGCGCCAACCAGTGGATCGATAGTGGCTTTCAGAATTTTTTCTGGAGTGTCGTGAGCGATTTTCTCGATGTCCACGCCACCTTCGGTGGAAGCCATGAACACGATGCGACGGCTCGAACGGTCTACGACAGCGCCCAGGTACAGCTCTTTAGCGATATCAGTGCACGATTCAACCAGGATCTTGGTGACTGGCTGACCATTGGCGTCAGTCTGGTAAGTCACCAGACGCTTGCCCAGCCACTGCTGTGCGAAGGCTTTGGCGTCTTCTTTGTTGCGAACCAGCTTAACGCCGCCCGCTTTACCGCGACCACCAGCGTGGACCTGGGCTTTGACAACCCACTCGCTGCCGCCGATTTTGTCGCAAGCTTCTGCTGCTGCTTCCGGGGTGTCTACCGCGTAGCCTTTGGATACTGGCAGGCCGTACTCAGCGAACAGCTGCTTACCCTGATACTCGTGAAGATTCATGCTTATTACCGTCTTCGTTAGGTACTGCGCATTCGGTGCTGCACCAGAATCAGTGCCGCACCACCTGTGACTGCTGCTTGCGTAGCGTTTCCGGATACCCGGTGCGGCTACGCAAGACTGCGTCCAGCGGACATTCCGCGGTGAGTCTTGCACGCAAGGCTCACGACGGGCCGATACCGCCGTGGTTTCTTATTGTGTCTTAACGCTTCTTGCGGTTGGCGACGTGAATGGCGCCGCCATTCACTGCCAAAGCAGCTTCGTGCAAGGCTTCGGACAGGGTCGGATGGGAGAAAACCATCATGCCCAGGTCTTCAGCACTGGTGCCGAATTCCATCGCGATCGCGCCTTGCTGAACCAGTTCTGCAGCGCTCGGGCCAATCACGTGAACGCCCAATACGCGGTCAGTCTTGGCATCGGCGATGACCTTGACGAAACCACCGGTATCGTTGGCGGCCATTGCACGACCGGATGCTGCGAACGGGAAGGTGCCGACGTTAACTTCAACGCCTTCAGCTTTCAAGGCCTGTTCGGTTTTACCGACCCACGCGATTTCCGGGTGAGTATAAATAACCGAAGGGATCAGGTCATAGTTCATCTGGGCCTTGTGACCCTTGATGCGCTCGACAACCATGATGCCTTCTTCCGACGCCTTGTGCGCCAGCATCATGCCGCGAACCACGTCACCGATGGCGTAAACGCCCGGTACGCTGGTCGCGCAGTGGTCGTCGACGAATACGAAACCACGCTCGTCGATGGTCACGCCGCTGTCGGCAGCCAGCAGATCAGTGGTCACTGGACGGCGACCAACGGCTACGATCAGCTTGTCGAAAGTGATGGTCTGTTCGCCGTTGGCATCGGTGTAGTTAACGACAACTTCTTCGCCGTTCACTTTCGAGCCGGTCACGCGAGCGCCCAGCTTGATGTCCAGGCCCTGCTTGGTCAGGGTTTTCAGCGCTTCCTTGGAAACAGCGGTGTCGGCTGCCATCAGGAAGGTGTCCAGGGCTTCCAGGACAGTCACTTCTGCACCCAGACGCGACCATACCGAACCCAGTTCCAGGCCGATAACGCCAGCACCGATCACGCCCAGACGCTTAGGCACGGTCTGGAATTCCAGGGCGCCAGTGGAGTCAACGATGACGTTCTGGTCAACAGGAGCAGGCGGGATGTCGATCGGACGCGAGCCAGAGGCCAGGATCACGTTTTCGGCTTCAATGACTTCAACCGAGCCGTCTGGCTTGGTGACTTCGACTTTCTTGCCGGCCAGCAGTTTGCCGTGGCCCTGGATCGAAGTGACGCCGTTGGCCTTGAACAGGGTGGCAACACCGCCGGTCAGGTTCTTGACGATGCCAGCCTTGCGGCCAACCATCGCAGCGACGTCCATTTTGACTTCGCCGGTGGAGATGCCGTGTACGTTGAAGCTTTCTTTGGCTTCCTTGTACTTCCAGGAGCTGTCCAGCAGCGCCTTGGATGGAATGCAGCCGACGTTCAGGCAGGTACCGCCCAGGGCCAGTTTGCCCTCACCGTCGGTGTACTTCTCGATGCAGGCGGTGGACAGACCCAGTTGGGCAGCCTTGATGGCAGCTACGTAGCCGCCAGGGCCCGCACCGATCACTACTACGTCAAATTTTTGCGACATTCAAAAAATCCTCGTTAGCAATAAAGCTAGAAGCCGCAAGCTCCAAGCTGCAAGTCCCTCCGCTCGTCTTGAGCTTGGGGCTTGAAGCTGGAAGCTTGCAGCTGCTCTTTAGATATCCAGCAACAGACGAGCCGGATCTTCCAGCAGGTTCTTGATGGTCACCAGGAAGGTTACAGCTTCTTTGCCATCGATCAGACGGTGATCGTAGGACAGTGCCAGATACATCATCGGACGGATAACGACCTGGCCGTTGACGGCCATAGGACGCTGGATGATGTTGTGCATGCCCAGAATTGCGGCTTGCGGCGGGTTGACGATCGGGGTCGACATCATCGAACCGAAAGTACCGCCGTTGGTGATGGTGAAGGTACCACCGGTCATTTCTTCCATCGACAGCTTGCCGTCACGGGCTTTCTTGCCGAAAGTCGCGATGCCGCCTTCGATTTCAGCTAGGCTCATCAGTTCGGCGTTACGCAGAACCGGCACAACCAGACCGCGGTCGCTGGACACGGCAACACCGACGTCGGCGTAGCCGTGGTAAACGATATCGGCACCGTCGATCGACGCGTTGACAGCCGGGAAGCGCTTCAGAGCTTCGGTGGCCGCTTTCACGAAGAACGACATGAAGCCCAGGCGCACGCCGTTGTGGGATTTCTCGAACAGGTCCTTGTACTTCGAACGCAGAGCCATGACTTCGGTCATGTCCACTTCGTTGAAAGTGGTCAGCATCGCCATGTTCGATTGAGCTTCAACCAGACGCTCGGCAACCTTGGCACGCAGACGGGTCATCGGAACGCGCTTCTCAACGCGGTCACCGGCAGCGAATACCGGAGCGGCAGCGGCAGGAGCAGCGGCCTTGGCAGGCGCGGCAGCTGGAGCGGCTTTCTTGGCGGCAACGGCTGCAACCACGTCTTCCTTGGTCACGCGACCGCCTTTGCCGGTACCGGCAACGGAAGCGATGTTGATGCCGTTTTCTTCAGCCAGCTTGCGAGCAGCCGGTGCAGCGACAGGATCGTCTTCGCCATCGGCAGCAGGGGCAGCGGCCTGAGCGGCGGCTGGAGCAGCAGCAGGCGCTGCGGCGGCAGCGCCACCTTCAACGATCGAGCCCAGCACTTCGTCGGACAGAACGGTGTCGCCTTCGTTCTTGACGATAGCGCCCAGCACGCCGTCAGCAGTGGCCAACACTTCCAGAACGACTTTGTCGGTTTCGATGTCGACGATCAGCTCGTCACGCTTTACGGCTTCGCCCGGCTTCTTGTGCCAGGTGGCAACGGTGCCGTCGGCAACCGATTCCGGGAAAGTAGGGGCTTTGATTTCGATAGCCATTATCTGTGGGTCCTTAAATTCGGTTTCTGGTGCGCGAAGGCGTTAAACAGTAAAGGCGTCTTGCAGCAGTTTTTCCTGCTGCTCGGCGTGCATCGATGCGTAACCACATGCAGGTGCGGCGGAAGCCTCACGGCCCGCGTACTCGAGTACGAGAGACTTGTTGAGGTTTGCGATGCTACGACGCAGGTGGTGTTGGCTGCAGTACCAGGCACCCTGGTTCATCGGCTCTTCCTGACACCACACGGCATGCTTGACGTTGGTGTAAGGAGCCAGGACTTCCTTCAGGTCGTCCTCAGGGAATGGGTACAGCTGCTCGATACGCACGATGGCGATATCGTCACGGCCTTCGGCACGACGTTTTTCCAGCAGGTCGTAGTAGACCTTGCCGCTACACAGAACAACGCGCTCGACCTTTGCCGGGTCCAGTGCATCGATTTCCGGGATAACGGTCTGGAACGAACCTTCGGCCAGATCTTCCAGAGTCGAGATGGCCAGCTTGTGGCGCAGCAGCGACTTGGGAGTCAATACGATCAACGGCTTGCGCAGCGGACGGATAACCTGACGACGCAGCAGGTGGTAGATCTGCGCCGGGGTAGTCGGTACAGCCACCTGAATGTTGTGCTCGGCACACAGTTGCAGGTAACGCTCCAGACGAGCCGACGAGTGCTCCGGACCCTGACCTTCATAACCGTGCGGCAGCAGCATGGTCAGACCGCACAGACGGCCCCACTTGTGCTCGCCACTGGTGATGAACTGGTCGATAACCACCTGGGCACCGTTGGCGAAGTCACCGAATTGGGCTTCCCAGATCACCAGCGCATCCGGCGTGGTGGTCGAGTAACCGTATTCGAATGCCAGTACGGCTTCTTCCGACAGGTACGAGTCGTACATTTCGAAACGCGGCTGACCGTCGTACAGGTTCTTCAGCGGTACGTAGGTGCTGGCGTCTTTCTGGTTGTGCAGAACAGCGTGACGGTGCGAGAACGTACCGCGGCCGATGTCCTGGCCGGTCATGCGGATCGGGTGACCTTCGAACAGCAGGGTCGCGTACGCCATGGTCTCGGCGAAGCCCCAGTTGATCGGCAAACCACCGGCTTGCATCTTCTGGCGGTCTTCGTAGATCTTGGCGACCTGACGCTGAACAACCAGGCCTTCCGGAGTTTCCAGCAACTTGGCGGACAGCTCCTGCAAGGTCTTCAGATCGAAGCGAGTGTCGTGACGCGCGGTCCAGGCGTGGCCCAGATACGGACGCCAGTCCACGAACAGCTCTTTGTTCGGCTCTTTGACCAGGCTTTTTACAACATGCAGACCGTTGTCCAGCGCGTTGCGGTATTCGTCGACTTTCGCCTGAACACGCTCTGCGTCCAGCACACCGCTCTGGGTCAGTTGATCGGCATACAGCTCACGGGTAGTGCGCTGCTTGGTGATCTGCTGATACATCAGAGGCTGGGTGCCGCTAGGCTCGTCCGCTTCGTTGTGACCGCGACGACGGTAGCAGACCAGGTCGATCACCACGTCACGCTTGAACTGCATGCGGTAGTCGATGGCCAGCTGAGTCACGAACAGTACGGCTTCCGGATCATCGCCATTCACATGGAGGATCGGCGCCTGGATCATCTTCGCAACGTCGGTGGCGTACTCGGTGGAACGCGAGTCCAACGGGTTGCTGATGGTGAAACCAACCTGGTTGTTGATCACGATGTGCACGGTACCGCCGGTCTTGAAACCGCGGGTCTGCGACATCTGGAAGGTTTCCATCACCACGCCTTGACCGGCGAATGCCGCGTCACCGTGGATGGAGATCGGCAGAACCTTCTCACCGGTCAGGTCGTTGCGACGATCCTGACGGGCGCGAACCGAACCCTCGACCACCGGGGAAACGATTTCCAGGTGGGACGGGTTGAACGCCATGGCCAGGTGAACTTCACCACCTGCGGTCATCACGTTGGACGAGAAGCCCTGGTGGTATTTAACGTCACCGGAACCCAGCTCGACCTTCTTCTTGCCTTCGAACTCGTCGAACAGCTCGCGCGGGTTCTTGCCGAAGGTGTTGACCAGAACGTTCAGACGGCCACGGTGGGCCATGCCGATGACGACTTCCTTGGTGCCGTAGGAGCCGGAACGCTGGATCAGTTCGTCGAGCATCGGAATCAGGCTTTCGCCGCCTTCCAGACCGAAACGCTTGGTGCCCGGGTATTTGGTGCCCAGGTATTTTTCCAGGCCTTCACCGGCAGTTACGCGCTCGAGCAGGTGACCCTTGATGTCCGCGGAATACGTCGGACGGCCGCGTACGCTTTCCAGACGCTGCTGGAACCACTGGCGCTGCTGAGAATCGGTGATGTGCGTAAATTCAGCGCCGATGGTGCGGCAATATGTCTGCTGCAACGCTTCGTGAATTTCGCGTAGGCTCGCTTCCTCTTTGCCGATGAACAGGTCGCCGGCACGGAAGGTCGTATCAAGATCGGCATTGGTCAAGCCGTAATGATTGATCGACAGGTCTGCAGGTGCAGTGCGCTGCCACAGTCCAAGCGGGTCAAGCTTGGCTGCCTGGTGGCCACGCATACGGTAGGCCTGGATCAATCGCAGCACTTCAACTTGCTTCTTCTCGTGTTCAGTGCTCACGCTTGCGGCGGAAACCGGCTGGGCGCGGCGCTGGTTCTTTGCCAGCAACACGAAATGATCGCGAATTGTGGAGTGCGAAACATCGGTGGCAGAGTTGCTATCGGAAGGCAACTTCTGGAAGTAGGTGCGCCACTCTTCTGGCACAGCGTTAGGGTCGTGCAGGTAGAGCTCGTAAAGCTCTTCCACATAGGCAGCGTTACCTCCGGAAAGGTAGGCGCTGTTCCACATGCGCTGCATCACGCTTTCTTGCATGCTTGGTCACCCTCGGTTAGGGGAACACCACCGGCGTCGACACCGAGCAAACTTGCAGAAGTCCGAATGCAGCGACCAAAACAAGCCACTTAGGATCACGCTGATAGTCCGGGTACCAGCCCGGATGCCCCTGCTTGTCTCATTTCTTCAAAATAAGAGCCGTAACCTTTTGGGCTACTGCTCAGGTTAAAGCTACGGCGCCGGTTGAAGCCTGCGCCGTAGCGTTCCACGGGTACAGCGGTGCTACTTTTTACAGCTGAATCACACGCCGCTGGAGAGCAGCATGTTACGGATGTGACCGATGGCCTTAGTCGGGTTCAGGCCTTTCGGACATACGTTGACGCAGTTCATGATCCCGCGGCAGCGGAATACGCTGAACGGGTCATCCAGCGAAGCCAGACGCTCGGTAGTCTTGGTGTCGCGGCTGTCTGCCAGGAAGCGGTACGCTTGCAGCAGGGCAGCTGGACCCAGGAACTTGTCCGGGTTCCACCAGAAGGATGGGCACGAGGTCGAGCAGCAGGCGCACAGGATGCACTCGTACAGACCGTCGAGCTTTTCACGCTCTTCCGGGGACTGCAGACGCTCGATGGCCGGAGCCGGCGTGTCGTTCTGCAGGAATGGCTTCACCTTCTCGTATTGCTTGTAGAAGATGCTCATATCGACGACCAGGTCACGGATAACCGGCAAACCTGGCAGTGGACGAACGATCAACTTGTTACCTTTTACAACAGCGGACAGCGGCGTGATGCACGCCAGGCCGTTCTTGCCGTTGATGTTCATGCCGTCGGAGCCGCAAACGCCTTCACGGCAGGAACGACGATAGGAGAAACCTTCGTCCTGCTCTTTGATCAGCGCGAGCACGTCCAGCACCATCAGGTCTTTACCACCGGTATCGACCTGGAATTCCTGCATGAACGGCGCAGCGTCCACATCAGGGTTGTAGCGATAAACACTGACTTGCAACATGGCGGTCACCCTTAATAAGTCCGGACTTTAGGTTCGAAAGTCGGAACAGTCTTCGGCGAGAAGTTCACGGCACGCTTGGCAACGCGTTTCTCACCCGGGAAGTACAGGGTGTGGCACAGCCAGTTTTCGTCGTCACGGTCTTCGAAGTCTTCACGGGCGTGAGCACCGCGGGACTCTTTACGTACTTCGGCAGCGATGGCGGTAGCTTCAGCCACTTCCAGCAGGTTTTGCAGCTCAAGAGCTTCGATACGCGCAGTGTTGAACGCCTGCGACTTGTCGTTGATCTTGACGTTGGCGATGCGCTGACGCAGCTCGGCCAGTTGTGCAATACCCTTCTGCATGTATTCGCCGGTACGGAATACACCGAAGTAGTTCTGCATGCAGCTTTGCAGCTCGCGACGCAGGGTTGCTACGTCTTCGCCATCGGTACGGCCGTTCAGGGCGGACAGACGGGCCAGAGCGGTGTTGATGTTGGCTTCGGTAGCGTCGTCGTAGTCGATACCGTCGGTCAGCGCCTTCTCCAGGTGCAGGCCGGCAGCACGGCCGAATACCACCAGGTCGAGCAGCGAGTTGCCGCCCAGACGGTTGGCACCGTGTACCGATACGCAAGCCACTTCGCCTACGGCGAACAGGCCCGGGATGATGGTGTCCATGCCTTCGCCGTCCTGGGTGATCGCCTGGCCATGAATGTTGGTGGCAACGCCGCCCATCATGTAGTGGCAGGTCGGAACGACCGGAACCGGAGCAACAACCGGGTCAACGTGTGCGAAAGTCTTGGACAGTTCGCAGATGCCAGGCAGACGGCTGTGCAGCACTTCCTCGCCCAAGTGGTCGAGTTTGAGCATTACGTGGTCGCCATTCGGACCGCAACCGTTGCCGGCGATGATTTCTTTAACCATCGAACGGGCAACAACGTCACGACCAGCAAGGTCTTTGGCGTTCGGAGCATAACGCTCCATGAAACGCTCGCCGTGCTTGTTGATCAGGTAACCACCTTCACCACGGCAACCTTCGGTTACCAGTACACCGGCGCCGGCGATGCCGGTCGGATGGAACTGCCACATTTCGATGTCTTGTACCGGAACGCCTGCACGCAGAGCCATGCCGACGCCGTCACCGGTGTTGATCAGGGCGTTGGTGGTCGAAGCGTAGATACGGCCTGCACCGCCGGTCGCCAGCACGGTGGCTTTCGAACGGATGTAGGAGGTTTCACCGGTTTCGATGCAGATGGCGATAACGCCGACGAACGCGCCGTCGTCGTTCTTCACCAGGTCCACAGCGTAGTACTCGTTCAGGAACGTGGTACCGGCTTTCAGGTTGCCCTGATAAAGGGTGTGCAGCAGCGCGTGACCGGTACGGTCGGATGCCGCGCAGGTACGGGCAGCCTGGCCGCCTTTACCGTAATCCTTGGACTGACCGCCGAACGGACGCTGGTAGATACGGCCGGTTTCGGTGCGGGAGAACGGCAGACCCATGTGGTCCAGTTCGAAAACTGCGGCCGGGCCTTCCTGACACATGTATTCGATAGCGTCCTGGTCACCGATGTAGTCGGAACCCTTGACGGTATCGTACATGTGCCAGCGCCAGTCATCGTTCGGATCCGCGGAAGCGATGGCGCAAGTGATGCCGCCCTGAGCCGATACGGTGTGCGAACGGGTCGGGAACACCTTGGTGATCACGGCAGTCTTGTGACCGCCCTGTGCCAGCTGCAGCGCTGCGCGCATGCCGGCGCCGCCGCCACCAATGATGATGGCGTCGAAAGAAATCGTTGGAATGTTAGCCATGACTCAGATACCCCAGAGAATCTGCACACCCCAGACGAAGTAAGCGAACATCGCAACGCCGCATACTGCCTGGAAAAGGAAACGTACAGCGGTCGCGGACTTGCCGAACGCCATTGGCGTCAAGTAGTCGGTCGCGATGGTCCACATGCCGACCCAGGCGTGAGCGCCGAGAGCAACAAGGGCCAGAAGGCTGAAGATACGCATCCAGTTGCTGGCGAACAGTTCATGCCATTGGGCGTACTCGAGGCCCGGGTGGACGACGAGATATCCGATCAGGAAAATGAAGTAAGCCGCGAGAACGACCGCAGAAACGCGTTGTGCCATCCAGTCATAGAGGCCCGAACGCGAAAGGTTCGTGACGTTAGTTACCATATCCAAACTCCTGCCAGAACGATTACCACCACGGAAACGGCGATAACGATTTTCGAGCCCAGCTTGCCGCCTTCCAGCGTCTCGCCAATGCCCGTGTCCATCATCAAGTGGCGCACGCCGGCCACCAGGTGATAAAGCAGAGCGGACAGAATGCCCCAAATCACTAGCTTGGCTAGCGGACTGGTCAGACACGCTTTCACCTGACCGAAGCCTTCCTCAGAGCTCAGCGACTTGTCCAATGCGTAAAGCATGATGGCAAGGCACACGAAGAGGATGACACCGGAGATACGGTGAAGAATGGACGTGTAAGCAGTGACTGGGAGTTTGATGGTCCTTAGGTCTAGGTTTACAGGTCGTTGGCTTTTCACGGCTTTTTTTTCACACTGAAGAGCCCCTAACAATCAGGGCAAAGTTGTTGGGGAGTGCACTGGTCAGGTAACCACCACCCAGGGAGGCGACCCCCAATAAAGCAAGCCCAAAAGCCCTTGGCGGTCGGTGGCCGAGTATAGACAGTTAGGCTACTAATGACAACGGACATACCTTCCCAATACGGCGCATTGCGCAACTCGTATAAAAGGCGTAAATGGCAGGCAATTTCGAGAAAAAAGTCCGGTTAAAGCCTTCTGGAGCAAGACTTTAGGCAAATTGACATTCGAATTTATCTCACTATAGTGGTGCGGGCCCTGCGTGGGGGGTCTGTCTGATGATTTCAAGCATGAATAGGAGGCCACATGGCTGACAAAAAAGCGCAGTTGATCATCGAGGGCGCAGCCCCCGTCGAGCTGCCGATTTTAACCGGCACCGTTGGTCCCGATGTTATCGATGTTCGGGGCCTGACGGCCACGGGCCGCTTCACCTTTGACCCTGGTTTCATGTCGACCGCCTCCTGCGAGTCGAAGATCACCTATATTGATGGCGACAACGGCATCCTGCTGCATCGCGGTTACCCGATCGAGCAGTTGGCCGAAAAGTCGGACTACCTGGAAACCTGCTACCTGCTGCTCAACGGCGAACTGCCGACAGCGGAACAGAAGGCCCAGTTCGTCAGCACCGTCAAGAACCACACCATGGTTCACGAGCAACTGAAGACCTTCTTCAACGGCTTCCGCCGTGACGCTCACCCGATGGCCGTGATGTGCGGTGTAGTCGGCGCCCTTTCGGCCTTCTACCACGACTCCCTGGACATCAATAACCCGCAGCATCGCGAAATCTCCGCGATCCGTCTGGTCGCCAAGATGCCGACCCTGGCAGCGATGGTTTACAAGTACTCCATGGGTCAACCCATGATGTACCCGCGCAACGACCTGTCGTACGCGGAAAACTTCCTGCACATGATGTTCAACACCCCGTGCGAGATCAAACCGATCAGCCCGGTGCTCGCCAAGGCCATGGACCGGATCTTCATCCTCCACGCCGACCACGAGCAGAACGCATCGACTTCCACCGTACGTCTGGCGGGCTCCTCGGGTGCCAACCCGTTCGCCTGTATCGCCGCCGGCATCGCTGCACTGTGGGGCCCTGCCCACGGCGGCGCCAACGAAGCCGTTCTGACCATGCTCGATGAAATCGGCGATGTTTCGAACATCGACAAGTTTATCGCCAAGGCCAAGGACAAGAACGATCCGTTCAAGCTGATGGGCTTCGGTCACCGCGTTTACAAGAACCGCGACCCACGCGCTACCGTCATGAAGCAGACCTGTGACGAAGTTCTGAAGGAACTGGGCATCCAGAACGATCCGCAACTCGAACTGGCCATGCGCCTGGAAGAGATCGCCCTGACCGACCCGTACTTCATCGAGCGCTCGCTGTACCCGAACGTCGACTTCTACTCGGGGATCATCCTCAAGGCGATCGGCATTCCAACCAGCATGTTCACCGTGATCTTCGCCCTGGCGCGGACCGTCGGCTGGATCTCCCACTGGAAAGAAATGCTCTCCAGCCCGTACAAGATTGGCCGTCCACGCCAGCTGTACACCGGCTACGAGTCGCGTGACATCACCAAGCTGGAAGACCGCAAGTAAGATTCGTCTTGCTGTAGCGTGTTGAGTTGTACCGAAAACGGCCTCTATCCCCATAGAGGCCGTTTTTGTTTACCCCCGATTTAATCCCCCTCCTCCCCTATATGAGCGAGCTTGCTCGCGATGCTCGTCAACGATAGCGCGGGCAACCTGACAACCCGATGCGCTCTGTCGCCCATCGCGAGCAGGCTTGCTCCCACAATATTGAGGATTCGGGCGATCACCGCCCAATAAAAAATGCCCCGATCTCTCGACCGGGGCATCTTTTTAAACGCTGCTACTTATATAAAGCACGAACCCTTAGTGCGAAACCGCTCCACTCGCCCCGAGACCGGTCTGCGAGCGTACGAATTGCGGGAAGAACAGCGCCCGCTCGTTTTCGGCTGCAGTCGACTTGTCGGTGACCGAGAAGAACCAGATACCGACGAACGCAATGATCATCGAGAACAGTGCCGGGTACTCGTACGGGAAGATCGCTTTCTCGTGATGCAGGATCTGCACCCAGATGGTTGGGCCGAGGATCATCAGGCCAACCGCACTCACCAGCCCCAACCAGCCGCCGATCATCGCACCGCGAGTAGTCAGCTTTTTCCAGTACATGGAAAGCAGCAGCACCGGGAAGTTGCAGCTCGCGGCGATGGAGAACGCCAGGCCCACCATGAACGCGATGTTCTGGCTTTCGAACAGGATGCCCAGGGCAATCGCCAGCACCGCCAGGGCGATGGTGGTGATCTTCGAGACGCGAATCTCATCCTTCTCGTTGGCCTTGCCTTTCTTCACGACACTGGCGTACAGGTCATGGGACACCGCCGAAGCACCGGCCAGGGTCAGACCGGCAACCACTGCCAGAATGGTGGCGAAGGCTACCGCGGAGATGAAGCCCAGGAAGATGCTGCCACCTACCGCATCGGCCAGGTGCACCGCCGCCATGTTGTTACCACCGATCAGGGCACCAGCGGCATCCTTGAAGGCCGGGTTGGTGCTAACCAGCAGAATCGCGCCGAAGCCGATGATGAAGGTCAAGATGTAGAAGTAACCAATGAAGCCGGTTGCGTACAGCACGCTCTTGCGGGCTTCTTTTGCGTCGCTCACGGTGAAGAAGCGCATCAGGATGTGCGGCAGGCCAGCGGTACCGAACATCAGTGCCAGGCCCAGGGAGAACGCGGAGATCGGGTCTTTCACCAGACCGCCAGGGCTCATGATCGCTTCACCTTTAGGGTGAACCTTGACCGCTTCGGAGAACAGCATGCTGAAGTCGAAGTTGACGTGTTTCATCACCATCAGCGCCATGAACGAAGCGCCGGACAGCAACAGGACAGCCTTGATGATCTGTACCCAGGTGGTCGCCAGCATGCCGCCGAACAGCACGTACATGCACATCAGGATACCGACCAGGATCACCGCAACGTGGTAGTCCAGACCGAACAGCAGTTGGATCAGCTTGCCGGCACCGACCATTTGCGCGATCAGGTAGAACGCCACCACGACCAGGGAACCGCAGGCGGACAGCGAGCGGATCTGGGTCTGGCCCAGACGATAGGACGCCACGTCGGCAAAGGTGTATTTGCCCAGGTTACGCAGACGCTCGGCGATCAGGAACAGAATGATCGGCCAGCCCACCAGGAAGCCGATCGAGTAGATCAGGCCATCGTAGCCGGAGGTGAACACCAGCGCGGAAATACCCAGGAAGGACGCCGCGGACATGTAGTCACCGGCGATTGCCAGACCGTTCTGGAAACCGGTGATCTTGCCGCCCGCCGCATAGTAGTCGGCTGCCGACTTGTTGCGCTTGGAAGCCCAGTAGGTGATGCACAGGGTCGCGCCCACGAATGCGACGAACATCAGGATCGCAGCCACGTTGAGCGGTTGTTTCTGTACGGCACCAGTCAGGGCGTCAGCCGCCCAGGCGCCAGGTGCGAACGCTGCGATGCTCAGAAGAGCCATTAGACGCCGGATCATTGCTGAGCCTCCTTGAGAATCGCATTGTTCAGGTCGTCGAATTCGCCGTTGGCGCGTCGTACGTAGATGCCGGTCAGGATGAAGGCCGAAACAATCAGCCCGACACCGATCGGGATGCCCCAGGTAATCGAGGAATCAGGGCTGATTTTCGACCCCAGAACCTGCGGCCCGTAAGCGATCAGAAGGATGAATCCTGCGTAAAGCCCTAGCATGATCGCCGAAAGAATCCAGGCGAATCGCTCCCTCTTGCTAACCAGCTCCTTGAATCGCGGGCTGTTTTGAATCGAGAGGTAAATGCTGTCGTTCATTGTTTTTATCCTCGCAGCACAGATTATTGTTGGAACGGTATCCACTCTATGCGGCTGCGAGCCGGGTTCCAGACGACCTTAGTCTTAGAACGCCATGACAGAATCGCCAAATTCAAGCACGCTGAAATGAATGTGGGAGCGGGCTTGCTCGCGAAGGCGTCGTGTCAGCCACCACTTGGGTATCTGACACACCGCCTTCGCGAGCAAGCCCGCTCCCACAGGGAACATCGTGCCTGCTTAAATCAAACCCTTACTTGGTCCAGTCAGCTACGCGCTCCGGGTGCTTGGCTACCCAGTCTTTCGCAGCCGCATCAGGCTTGGCGCCTTCCTGGATTGCCAGCATGACTTCGCCGATTTCATCCTTCGAAGCCCACTGGAAGTTCTTCAGGAACTTGGCCACTTCCGGCGCCTTGGTTGCCAGTTCCTTGCTGCCGATGCTGTTCACGGTTTCAGCCGCGCCGTACACACCTTTCGGGTCGTCGAGGAAGCGCAGTTTCCACTTGGCGAACATCCAGTGCGGTACCCAACCGGTCACGGCGATGGATTCGTTTTTCTTCTCGGCACGGGTCAGCTCGGCGATCATGCCGGCGCCGGAACTGGCCTTGAGTTGGTAGCCGGTCAGGTCGTAATCCTTGATTGCCTGCTCGGTCTTGATCATTACGCCTGAACCGGCGTCGATGCCGACGATACGTTTCTTGAAGCTGTCGTCGGTCTTCAGATCTTCAAGGGATTTAGCCTTGACGTACTCCGGCACGATCAGGCCAATCTTCGCGTCCTTGAAGTTCGGACCGTAGTCGACGACCTGGTCCTTGTTCTTCGCCCAATAGTCACCGTGAGTCACCGGAAGCCAGGCCGAGAGCATGGCGTCCAGCTTGCCGGTCGCCACGCCCTGCCACATGATCCCGGTGGCGACCGCTTGCAGCTTCACGTCATAACCGAGTTTCTGCTTGATCACTTCAGCTGCCACATGAGTCGTCGCGACGCTGTCGGACCAGCCGTCAACGTAACCGATGCTCAGGGTCTGTTTTTCTGCGTTGGCGAATGTCGAGCCCATCGCAAGCACCAGAGCGGCACCTGCGCCTAAAAGTCGTCGCATCTTCATCGTTTACTTCCCCGAAAGTGCTGCGCCCGGCGGATGCCGAGCCGCTTCAACATATTGTTATGGTGCACAGCGCCTCCATCACGCCCACCGCAAACTCTTTCGATCATCAGCGGAGTACTGACGGTTTCGATAATCAACCTGACAGACATCGCGACCTGCTCTGTCAGCGACCTCAAGACACCGAGAAACGACATCAGAACGCCATTAACTACGCGCCATAAAAATGCTTCGGGCAATACGCCCGAACTTTGCATGTCAAAATCATGCAGGGGCCCAAGCACGGGGCAAATACAGGTAACATGCGCCGCTTTGCTCCCTGACGGCCTGACCATGACCGCACCCTCACGCTTTCCTTTTTCCGCCTACATTTTTGCCTGCCTGCTGGGGCTCTTTGCTCTCTGCGGTTTCTGGTACGGTCTGGGTAAACCGGTGATCCTGCCGGACGTCGCCAGCGCCACGCACAAGTTGCAATGCGCCTCCTACACCCCTTTCGACAAAGACCAATCGCCGTTCGATGTGCCGTTCAATTTGCGCCCCGAGCGCATGGACGCGGATCTGGCGCTGCTGGCAAAAAGTTTCGAGTGCATCCGCACCTATTCCATGACCGGTCTGGATGCCCTGCCGGATCTCGCACGCAAGCACGGGTTGAAGCTGATGATCGGTGCCTGGGTCAACAGCAACCCGGTGGACACCGAAAAGGAAGTCGACCTGCTGATCGCCTCGGCCAACGCCAACCCTGACGTAGTGACCGCGGTGATCGTCGGCAACGAAACCCTGCTGCGCAAGGAAGTCACCGGCGCGCAACTGGCGCGGCTGATCAACAAGGTGAAAAGCCAGGTCAAGCAGCCCGTCACCTACGCCGATGTCTGGGAGTTCTGGCTCAAGCACCCGGAAATCGCCCCGGCGGTGGATTTCCTGACCATTCACTTGCTGCCGTATTGGGAAGACGATCCGTCGAACATCGATGCCGCCCTGCAACATGTGGCGCAAGTGCGCCAGGTGTTCGGCAACAAGTTCGCGCCCAAGGACGTGATGATTGGCGAGACCGGCTGGCCAAGCGAAGGCCGCCAGCGTGAAACCGCCTTGCCTAGTCGGGTCAACGAAGCCAAGTTCATTCGCGGTTTTGTCGCCATGGCCGAAGAGCAAGGCTGGCGCTACAACCTGATCGAAGCCTTCGACCAGCCATGGAAACGCGCCAGCGAAGGCGCAGTTGGCGGGTATTGGGGACTGTTCGATGCCGACCGCCAGGACAAGGGCGTGCTGGCAGGCCCCGTCACCAACGTGCCGTACTGGTCGCAATGGCTGGTGATCGGCGGATTGATTTTCCTCGGCACGCTGATTCTGGGCGGTCGCGTGCGAGATACCCGAGCTGCTCTGGTACTGCCGCTGCTGGGCGCCGTGGCGGCTTGCTCGCTGGGAGCCTGGGGTGATCTGGCGCGGGTGACCACTCGATTTACCAGTGAGTGGTTGTGGGTTGGATTGCTGACGGCATTGAATCTGCTTGTTCTGGCACACGCAGCGCTGACATTGAGTCCTCGCAACGGTTGGCGGGGACAGGTCTTCGATATGCTCGAACGTCGTTCGGGCTGGCTGGTAGCCGTGATCGGGTTTGCCGCGGCGGTCTCGATGCTGGAACTGGTGTTCGATCCGCGCTATCGCAGCTTTCCGAGCGTGGCGTTCATTGTCCCGGCACTGGTTTATCTGTGTCGCCCGGTGAGTGTTCCGCGCCGGGAAATCGCTCTGCTGACCTTCATCATCGGCGCCAGCATTGCACCGCAGCTGTTCCGTGAAGGGTTGCAGAACCAGCAGGCCTGGGGATGGGCGCTGGTGAGCGTGTTGATGGCGGCGGCTTTGTGGCGGTGTTTGCGGGTTCGCAAGGCTTAAGCTTCCACCAGGTAGAAAAAATCGCGAGCAGGCTCGCTCCCACAATGATCGTTGTCGTACACAAATTTTGTGATCGATAAAAATCTACTGTGGGAGCGAGCCTGCTCGCGATATCTATTTATCAAACGCTGCGAGACGCCCGAACCAACCGCAACCCCGCAACCACCACCGCAAACACCGCCAACGTCGTGTTGTACAACGCCAATGCCGGGAACCCGAAAACCAGCGCGATCAATGCCAGCCACCACCCTGCCCGCCCCGGCAACACAAAGCCGATCACCGCAGCCGCCAGCGCACCCCAGCCCAATACCTTGAAGTGAATCATCAGCCCCAGATTCGAACGAACCTGGCATTCCCAGCGGCTCGCCTCATCGACGCAGATGCCCACCCACTGCGCATCTTCCATAAAGCCATAACGCGCGCCGTAACTGGCGGCCAGCCATAACGGCAGCAAAACGAGCAGCAGAACCACGGGCAATCGGCGGGACATGAAACGCTCCAATAGGCAAAAACGGCGGCCAGCTTAATCGCCGGACGGCCTTAAGCAAGCACTAACAACTGTTAACTGGTCATTCAATCGCTGCAAAGTGTATCGTCCAGCTACTATTACCTCGAATTAAGCCTGTTTGGTGCCGATGCGTGGCACTTTGGCGCAAATCCAGTGGTCATAGCCTGCGAACTTCATACGGCACCTTTCTAAGGGATTCAGTCATGCTCCGTTCCTTGCGCTTCGCCGCCCTGTTTGGCGGCCTTATCCTGAGTGCGTCCGCACTGGCGGTCGACGTCGACCCCGCCGGTTATGGCTACCCCCTGACCAACCCGTTTGAAGCGACCATCGCCACGACGCCGCCGGACTTGCGCCCGGAACTGCCGACCGACGACGACATCGACCAATCGGATCGCACCATGACGTTGCGCCCCGAGCGTCAGTTCGAACTGCCGGACAACTTCTGGGCGGTCAAGAAACTCACCTATCGCATCGCCACTCAGGACAAGCCCGCACCGCTGATCTTCCTGATCGCCGGCACCGGCGCGCGTTACGACAGCAGCCTGAACGAATACCTGAAAAAGCTTTACTACAAGGCCGGCTACCACGTGGTGCAGCTGTCCTCGCCCACCAGCTTCGACTTCATCAGTGCCGCGTCGCGCTTCGCCACGCCAGGCATCACCAAGGATGACGCCGAGGACATGTACCGGGTGATGCAGGCGGTACGGGCGCAGAACCCGAAACTGCCGGTCACCGAGTACTACCTGACCGGCTACAGCCTGGGCGCCCTGGATGCGGCGTTCGTCGCACATCTGGACGAAACCCGCCGCAGTTTCAACTTCAAGAAAGTCCTGCTGCTCAACCCTCCGGTCAACCTCTATACCTCGATCACCAACCTCGACAAGCTGGTACAGACCGAGGTGAAGGGCATCACCAACACCACCACCTTCTATGAACTGGTGCTGAACAAGCTGACCCGCTACTTCCAGCAGAAGGGCTACATCGATCTCAACGACGCCCTGCTCTATGACTTCCAGCAGTCCAAACAACACCTGACCAACGAACAGATGGCGATGCTGATCGGCACCTCGTTCCGCTTCTCCGCCGCCGACATCGCCTTCACCTCGGACCTGATCAACCGTCGCGGCCTGATCACGCCACCGAAAACCAAGATCACCGAAGGCACCAGCCTGACCCCTTACCTCAAGCGCGCGCTGCAGTGCGACTTCGATTGCTACATCACCGAACAGGTGATCCCGATGTGGCGTGCCCGCACCGACGGCGGCAGCCTGCTGCAACTGATCGACCAGGTGAGCATGTATGCGCTGGAGGATTACCTGCGCAAGAGCCCGAAAATTGCCGTCATGCACAACGCCGACGACGTGATCCTCGGCCCTGGCGATCTCGGTTTCCTGCGCCGGACCTTCGGCGATCGCCTGACCGTTTACCCGCTGGGCGGCCACTGCGGCAACCTTAACTACCGCGTCAACAGCGACGCCATGCTGGAGTTCTTCCGTGGCTAAATACCTCCTGCTTATCGCCGCGTTACTCTGCGCAACCGCTGCCAATGCCGACAACAGCAAAGCCAACGCCCCGGTGGTGGTCGACAGCGATGGCTTCAAGGAGCCGTTGAACAAACTGAAATTCAACCCGGGGCTGGATCAGCGCGAGTTCGAGCGCTCGACGTTGAGTGCACTGAACGTTTATGACCCACTGGAATCGTGGAACCGCCGCGTTTACCACTTCAATTACCGTTTCGACCAATGGGTATTCCTGCCGGTGGTCGACGGCTACCGTTACGTCACCCCGAGCTTCGTGCGCACCGGCGTCAGCAACTTCTTCAACAACCTGGGCGATGTGCCGAACCTGCTCAACAGTCTGTTGCAGTTCAAGGGCCAGCGTTCGATGGAGATCACCGGGCGCCTGCTGCTCAACACCACCATCGGCATCGCCGGCCTGTGGGATCCGGCCACCGCGATGGGCCTGCCGCGCCAGAACGAGGACTTCGGTCAGACCCTGGGCTTCTATGGCGTACCTGCCGGTGCGTACTTCGTGCTGCCACTATTCGGTCCGTCGAACCTGCGTGATACCACCGGTCTGGTGGTGGACTTCAGCGCCGAGAACGCGATCAATTTCCTGAACGTGGCCGAAGTCAGCTCCAACCATCCGGAAGTGTGGATTCTGCGCGGCATCGACAAGCGCTATCAGACCAGCTTCCGCTATGGCCAGCTGAACTCGCCGTTCGAGTACGAGAAGGTGCGGTACGTGTACACCGAGTCGCGCAAGTTGCAGATTGCCGAGTAATTACGGCCGCCCTAAAACAATGTGGGAGCGGGCTTGCTCGCGAAAGCGTTGCGTCAGTCACCATTTGCATGTCTGACACACCGCTTTCGCAAGCAAGCCCGCTCCCACAGTTTTGATTGGTTGCAGCCTTCAGCCTTTCAGTGCTTTCCAGATCTTGCCGACCACCGTCACCGCCACAAGCACCACCGCCCCCGCCACAATCCCGGCCACCGCATTCAGTAGCGTCGGCACGATAAACTCGGCACCACCGGCCCCTGCGCTGACACTCTCGATCCAGTGATGCACCACCGGCACGCCATGGGTCAGGATCCCGCCGCCCACCAGGAACATCGCCGCCGTGCCGATCACCGACAGGCTTTTCATCATGTACGGCGCCGCGCGCAGAATCCCGTTGCCGATGCTCTTGGCCATCTGCCCGGGCTTTTGTGTCAGCCACAGACCCAGGTCATCGAGCTTGACGATGCCCGCCACCAAACCATAAACGCCGATGGTCATGACGATGGCGATACCGGACAGCACGATCACTTGCTGGGTCAGCGACGCGCCCGCCACCGTGCCCAGGGTGATGGCGATGATTTCCGCCGAAAGAATGAAGTCAGTACGGATCGCGCCCTTGATCTTGTCCTTCTCAAAAGCCACCAGATCCACCGCCGGGTCCGCCACGGCTTCGACCAGATCGGCATGTTCGGCTTGATCTTCGGCCTTGCTGTGCAGAAACGAGTGGGCCAGTTTCTCGAACCCTTCGAAGCACAGATAAGCGCCGCCGAGCATCAGCAAGGGCGTGACCAGCCACGGCACGAAAGCGCTGATGGCCAGTGCCGACGGCACCAGGATCAGCTTGTTGATGAACGAACCCTTGGCCACTGCCCAGACCACGGGAATTTCCCGTTCGGCGCGCACACCGCTGACCTGTTGGGCATTAAGCGCCAGATCATCGCCCAATACGCCGGCGGTCTTCTTGGCGGCCATCTTGGTCATCAAGGCGACGTCGTCGAGTACTGCCGCGATGTCGTCGATCAGCACCAGCAAACTGCTTCCTGCCATGAATCGGGTTTCCTTCTTTAATGAATGCCGTGCAGCATAGCGCGCTCGTGCGCCGCACGGAGCATTGTTGAGCGCCGCCGAAGGCCGGTGCTACCATGCGCCACCGCCAGTACAGGCAAGGAACCACCTGGTTTATGAGCACTATCCGCGAGCGCAACAAACAACTGATCCTGCGTGCCGCCAGTGAAGAATTCGCCGACAAGGGCTTCGCTGCGACCAAAACCAGCGACATCGCAGCCAAGGCGGGATTGCCCAAGCCGAACGTCTACTACTACTTCAAATCCAAGGAAAACCTCTATCGTGAGGTCCTGGAAAGCATCATCGAGCCGATTCTACAGGCCTCCACGCCGTTCAATCCTGACGGGGTGCCCAGCGAAGTGCTGAGCGGCTACATCCGCTCGAAAATCCGCATCTCCCGCGACCTGCCGTTTGCCTCAAAGGTGTTCGCCAGCGAAATCATGCACGGCGCACCGCACCTGAGCACCGACCTGGTCGAACAGCTCAACAGCCAGGCCAAGCACAACATCGACTGCATCCAGACCTGGATCGACCGCGGCCAGATCGCCCCCATCGACCCCAACCACCTGATGTTCAGCATCTGGGCCGCGACCCAGACCTACGCCGACTTCGACTGGCAGATCACGGCTATCACCGGCAAGGAAAGGCTGGATGAGGCGGATTATGAGGCGGCGGCGCAGACAATTACGCGGTTGGTGCTCAAAGGGTGTGAGCCGGACTGAAGACCTCATTGACCCCATCGCGGGCAAGCCCGCTCCCACAAAGATCGAGGGTGTTCACAGGATTCAAACTCACCATCAATCCCTGTGGGAGCGGGCTTGCCCGCGATTGGGGCAACTCAATTTCAGCTTTAAAGCCAGATCGCATCCCACAGTGGATAGTCGCCAAGCTGCTTTACCAGCCCTGCCCGCAACGGGTTAGCAACAACATACCGCGCCATCTTCACCAGATCTTCTTCTCGCCTCAGTGCCCGGTCGTGATAGCCCTGCTGCCAAAGCGGCCCGACTCTATTGCTGGACAGATTTACATCTCGGGTAATCAATGATTTGGTTTTTCGCATCAGATTGCTGAGCGAACAATTCTCCAATTCGACCAACCAGTGAAAGTGATCTGGCATGACGACCCAAGCCAGCGATTTTGCTAACCCCAGGTTCTGAGCATGGCGAAATTGATGCACAACCAATCTGCCCAATCTGAAATCATCAAAAATGGGCTCTCGATTAATCGTATTGGAAGTCAGTAAGTAGATTCGATAGGGCTCAGCATAGCGGCCCGTTCGCAAGCGATGTGAAGCAGGTAGATCAGGCATTCCATTGCCCCTCATGATGAAAGTCAGAGAAGGCTAGTTCTGGAAATGCTTGAAGGTCATTCAGACCTTTAGCTGGATGTGTCTGGTTAATAGCAATCGCGGGCAAGCCCGCTCCCACAGTGGTCGATGGTGTACACAAATCATATGTACACCCCTGAACCTTGTGGGAGCGGGCTTGCCCGCGATGACGTCAGGTCAGACTCTACAACTCAAATCAAGCCACCACCCCAGCATCCGCCCTCAACCCCACCGCCTCGATCGCAGTGATCGCACACTGCTCATCCACATCCGACAGATCCCCGCTGATCCCCACCGCCCCCAGCACAATGCCGGCCTGATCACGGATCAGTACGCCGCCCGGGGCCGGGACGACGCTGCCTTGGCCAAGACTATTCAATGCCGCGATGAAGGCTGGGCGTTGTTGGGCGTCCAGGGCCAGCAGGCGGGAGCCCTTGCCCAGGGCGATGGCGCCCCAGGCCTTGCCGATGGCGACTTGCGGGCGCAGCAGGCTGGCGCCGTCTTCGCGTTGCAGGGTGACCAGATGCCCGCCGGCGTCCAGTACCGCGATGGTCAGGGGTGCGGCGGATATCGCCCGTCCCGCGTTGATGGCCTCGTCGACCAGTTTGACTGCGACTTTCAAGGTTAAAGCGCTCATGGTGCCGTCCTCATTTTGTTTTTCGGAAAGTCGTTGGGCTGCGCTTTTCTGCCGCAGCCCGATGCAACAAATAGAACACAATGAGTTATTTTTTTGTATACAATAATTCTCGAAAAGCGCCACATGCGACGAAAAGCCACAGTAGAAAGGGCTTCCGACGAATGAAACGGTTGCTTGAGAAAATAAATTGACCTGCGCCGCTTGCCGTGAATACACTCGGCGCAAAGCCACTTGTATACAATTACAAAACGTAAAGAGGCACAAAACCATGAGCAAAATGAGAGCAATCGAAGCCGCCGTTCTGGTGATGCGCCGTGAAGGGGTTGATACCGCTTTTGGCATCCCTGGTGCCGCCATCAACCCGCTGTACTCCGCCCTGCAGAAGGTCGGCGGCATCGATCACGTCCTCGCTCGCCACGTTGAAGGCGCGTCGCACATGGCCGAGGGCTACACCCGCACCAAGGCCGGCAACATCGGCGTGTGCATCGGCACCTCCGGCCCTGCCGGCACCGACATGGTCACCGGGCTCTACAGCGCCTCGGCCGACTCGATCCCGATCCTTTGCATTACCGGCCAGGCACCCCGCGCCCGCATGCACAAGGAAGACTTCCAGGCTGTCGACATCACCAGCATCGTCAAGCCAGTCACCAAGTGGGCGACCACTGTTCTGGAGCCGGGCCAGGTGCCTTACGCGTTCCAGAAAGCTTTCTTTGAAATGCGCTCCGGCCGTCCAGGCCCGGTGCTGATCGACCTGCCGTTCGACGTACAGATGGCGGAAATCGAATTCGATATCGACGCTTATCAGCCGCTGCCATTGGCCAAACCAAGCGCTACCCGCGTTCAAGTGGAAAAAGCCCTGGCATTGCTGGATCAGGCCGAACGTCCATTGCTGGTAGCCGGTGGCGGCATCATCAATGCCGACGCCAGCGACCTGCTGGTTGAATTCGCCGAGCTGACCGGCATTCCAGTGATCCCGACCCTGATGGGCTGGGGCACCATTCCAGACGATCACCCGCAGATGGTCGGCATGGTCGGTCTGCAGACTTCGCACCGTTACGGCAACGCAACGATGCTGAAATCCGACGTGGTGCTGGGCATCGGTAACCGTTGGGCCAACCGTCACACCGGTTCGGTCGACGTTTACACCGAAGGCCGCAAGTTCATTCACGTCGACATCGAAGGCACGCAGATCGGCCGCGTGTTCACCCCGGACCTGGGTATCGTCTCCGACGCCGCTGCCGCGCTGACTGTGTTCATCGAAGTCGCTCGCGAGTGGCAAGCCGCTGGCAAGCTGAAGGACCGCAGTGCCTGGCTGCAAGACTGCCAGCAGCGCAAATCCAGCCTGCACCGCAAGACTCACTTCGACAACGTGCCGGTCAAGCCGCAGCGCGTTTACGAAGAGATGAACCAGGTATTCGGCAAGGACACTTGCTACGTCAGCACCATCGGCCTGTCGCAGATTGCCGGCGCGCAGTTCCTGCACGTCTACAAGCCGCGTCACTGGATCAACTGCGGTCAGGCAGGCCCGCTGGGCTGGACCATTCCGGCAGCGCTGGGCGTGGTCAAGGCCGATCCGAGCCGCAAGGTTGTCGCGCTGTCGGGCGACTATGACTTCCAGTTCATGATCGAAGAGTTGGCGGTAGGCGCGCAGTTCAAGCTGCCGTACATCCACGTGGTGGTGAACAACTCGTACCTGGGTCTGATCCGTCAGGCGCAGCGCGGTTTTGAAATGGATTACTGCGTACAACTGTCCTTCGATAACCTGAACGCGCCGGAACTCAACGGTTATGGCGTCGACCACATCGCGGTCGCCGAAGGCCTGGGCTGCAAGGCACTGCGCGTGTTCGAACCTTCTGAAATCGCCCCGGCCCTGCGCAAGGCCGAGCAGATGATCGAAGAGTTCAAGGTTCCGGTGATCGTCGAGGTTATTCTGGAGCGCGTGACCAACATTTCGATGGGCACCGAGATCAACGCCGTCAACGAATTCGAAGACCTGGCGCTGGTCGGCAACGACGCACCGACTGCGATTTCGTTGCTCGACTGACAGCTCACTGTTCCCACTGTGGGAGCGAGCCTGCTCGCGATGAGGCCGGCACATTCAACATCAATGTTGATTGACACATCGCTATCGCGAGCAGGCTCGCTCCCACAGTTTGGGGGCCTACACAAGATTTACGGGAGACCACCATGCCGCGTTTCGCAGCCAACCTGTCCATGCTGTTCACCGAGCAGGATTTCCTCGCCCGTTTCGAAGCGGCCGCCAAGGCCGGCTTCAGTGGTGTCGAATACCTGTTCCCCTACGACTTCAGCTCTGCCGAAATCAAGGCCACGCTCGATGCCAACGGTCTGACTCAAGTGCTGTTCAACCTGCCGGCCGGCGACTGGGCCAAGGGCGAGCGCGGCATTGCCTGCCTGCCGGACCGTGTCGAAGAGTTCCGCGCCGGGGTCGATCTGGCGATCGCCTACGCGCAAGTGCTGGGCAACACCCAGGTCAACTGCCTGGCCGGTATCCGTCCACAGGGCGTGGACGATGCCACCGTGGAAAAAACCTTCGTCGCCAACCTCAAGTACGCGGCCGACAAGCTGCAGGCGGCGGGCATCAAGCTGGTGATGGAAGCGATCAACACCCGCGACATCCCGGGCTTCTACCTGAACAACACGGCGCAAGCCCTGTCGATTCGCGAGCAGGTCGGCAGCGCCAATCTATTCCTGCAATACGACATCTATCACATGCAAATCATGGAGGGCGACCTGGCCCGCACCATGGCTGCGCACCTGGGCGAGATCAACCATATCCAGTTGGCCGACAACCCAGGGCGCAACGAACCGGGCACCGGTGAAATCAACTACCGCTTCCTGTTCGAACACTTGGACCGCATCGGTTATCAGGGTTGGGTCGGCTGCGAATACAAGCCACTGACCACCACCGAAGCGGGTCTGGGCTGGCTGAAGACCCATAACGCGATCTGATCAGGTACCGCGTGATCGTTTTTCGCGGGCAAGCCTCGCTCCCACAGGGGCCGGGTTGTCTGTAGGAGCGAGGCTTGCCCGCGAAGGCGTCCTCGCTGACACCCCAAGAATTTTGCGAACAGAGCAATAAAAACAAGAGGATTTTCTCATGGCTAAAATCGGATTCATCGGCACCGGCATCATGGGCCACCCAATGGCGGCGAACCTGCAGAAAGCCGGTCACAGCCTGTTCCTGTCCGCCCACCACGACGCGGCGCCTGCCGACCTGGTCGCCGCTGGCGCCATCGCCCTGGCCAACCCGAAAGAAGTGGCGCAGGAAGCCGAATTCATCATCGTCATGGTCCCGGATACCCCGCAGGTCGATGACGTACTGTTCCGCGCCGACGGCGTTGCCGCCGGTATCGGCAAGGGCAAGGTCGTGATCGACATGAGCTCGATCTCGCCGACCGCCACCAAGGCCTTCGCCGCGAAAATCAACGAGAAAGGCGCGCAATACCTCGACGCCCCGGTGTCCGGCGGTGAAGTCGGTGCCAAGGCCGCGACCCTGAGCATCATGGTCGGTGGCGACGCCGATGCCTTCGAACGCGCCCTGCCGCTGTTCCAGGCCATGGGCAAGAACATCACCCTGGTCGGTGGCAACGGCGACGGTCAGACCGCGAAAGTGGCGAACCAGATCATCGTGGCACTGAACATCCAGGCCGTGGCCGAAGCCCTGCTGTTCGCTTCGAAAAACGGCGCCGATCCTGCCAAGGTGCGTGAAGCGCTGATGGGCGGTTTCGCGTCCTCCAAGATCCTCGAAGTACACGGCGACCGCATGATCAAGGGCACCTTCGATCCAGGCTTCCGCATCAGCCTGCACCAGAAGGACCTGAACCTGGCCCTGCAAGGCGCCAAGGAGCTGAACATCAACCTGCCGAACACCGCTAACGCCCAGCAAGTGTTCAGCACCTGCGCGGCCATCGGTGGCAGCAACTGGGACCACTCGGCGCTGATCAAGGGTCTGGAACACATGGCCAACTTCTCGATTCGCGACAAGAAGTAAGCCCTGCCCCAGCCTCATCCCCTGTAGGAGCGAGGCTCGCCCGCGAAGAACACCCCTCGGTGCAGCAGAAACACCGTGGTGTCCGGTTCGCGGGCAAGCCTCGCTCCTACAGAGGAATCAGCGTTTCCCATCAAATAACAAGAATTCCCGGGAGCCCGCCATGTCGGTCGATCCGCAACAATTCCTGCGCGAGCTGTTCGCCACAGCCATCGACGCGGCCCATCCGCAGCAAGTCCTCGAAGCCCATCTGCCTGCCGACCGCACCGGTCGAGTGATCGTCATCGGCGCCGGCAAGGCCGCGGCCGCCATGGCCCAGGTGGTCGAGCGCTGCTGGCAGGGTGAAGTGTCCGGTCTGGTGGTGACGCGTTACGGTCACGGCGCCCCTTGCGAAAAAATCGAAGTGGTCGAGGCCGCGCATCCGGTGCCTGACGCGGCGGGTCAAGCCGTCGCCAAGCGCGTTTTCGAGCTGGTCAGCGGCCTGAGCGAAAGTGACCGCGTGATCTTCCTGCTGTCCGGCGGCGGTTCAGCCCTGCTGGCGCTTCCGGCGGCCGGCATCACCCTGGCCGACAAGCAGTCGATCAACAAGGCCCTGCTCAAATCCGGCGCCACCATCGGCGAGATGAACTGCGTGCGCAAGCACCTCTCGGCGATCAAGGGCGGACGCCTGGGCAAGGCCTGCTGGCCTGCCACTGTTTATACCTACGCGATTTCCGATGTACCAGGCGACCTCGCCACGGTCATCGCTTCCGGTCCTACCGTGGCCGACCCAAGCACTTCGGCAGAAGCGCTGGCAATCCTCAAGCGCTACAACATCGAAGTGCCGGCCTCCGTGCGCACCTGGCTGCAAAGCCCGGAATCGGAAACCGTCAAACCCGGCGATCCGAGCCTGGCCCGCAGTCACTTCCAGTTGATCGCCCGTCCGCAGCAGTCGCTGGAAGCGGCGGCGGTGAAATGCCGCCAGGCCGGGTTCAGCCCGCTGATCCTCGGCGATCTGGAAGGCGAATCCCGCGAAGTGGCGAAAGTCCACGCCGGCATCGCCCGCCAAGTGGTGCTGCACGGTCAGCCGCTGGCGGCGCCCTGCGTGATCCTCTCCGGTGGCGAAACCACCGTCACCGTGCGCGGCAACGGCCGTGGCGGACGCAACGCCGAGTTCCTGCTGAGCCTGACCGATAGCCTCAAGGGCCTGCCCGGCGTCTATGCGCTGGCCGGTGACACCGATGGCATCGACGGCTCCGAAGACAACGCCGGCGCCATCATGACCCCGGACAGCTACGCCCGCGCCGCCGCACTGGGCCTGAGCGCCAGCGACGAACTGGATAACAACAATGGCTACGGCTACTTCCAGGCGCTGGACGCGCTGATCGTCACCGAGCCGACCCGCACCAACGTCAACGACTTCCGCGCCATCCTGATTCTCGAGAGCCCTAAACATGACGCCTGACAAGAAGGTAAAAATCCTCGCCACCCTGGGCCCCGCCACTGACGGAATCGACGACATCCGCGAACTGGTGCAGGCCGGGGTCAACATCTTCCGCCTGAACTTCAGCCACGGCGATCACGCCGACCACGCCAAGCGCTACCAGTGGATTCGTGAAGTCGAGCGCCAGCTGAACTATCCGCTGGGTATCCTGATGGACCTGCAAGGCCCGAAACTGCGGGTCGGCAAGTTCGCCGAAGGCAAGGTGCAACTGGTGCGCGGCCAGGCCCTGCGCCTGGACCTCGATGCCACACCGGGGGATGAGCGCCGGGTCAACCTGCCGCACCCGGAAATCATCGCCGCTCTGGAGCCGGGCATGGACCTGCTGCTGGACGATGGCAAGCTGCGCCTGCGGGTGGTCAGCAAGTACGACGACGCCATCGACACCACGGTGCTCAACGGCGGCGAACTGTCGGACCGCAAGGGCGTGAACGTCCCGCAAGCGGTGCTCGACTTAAGCCCGCTGACCGCCAAGGATCGCCGCGACCTGAGTTTCGGCCTGGAACTGGGTGTGGACTGGGTGGCGCTGTCGTTCGTACAGCGCCCTGAAGACATTCGCGAGGCCCGCGCGCTGATCGGCGACCGGGCGTTTCTGATGGCCAAGATCGAGAAGCCATCGGCGGTGACCCAATTGCGGGAAATCGCCGAACTGAGCGACGCGATCATGGTTGCCCGTGGCGATCTGGGCGTGGAAGTGCCGGCCGAAAGTGTGCCGCAGATCCAGAAAAACATCATCAGCACCTGCCGCCAACTCGGCAAGCCGGTGGTGGTGGCCACGCAGATGCTCGAATCGATGCGCTTCTCCCCGGCACCGACCCGCGCCGAAGTCACTGACGTGGCCAACGCCGTGGCCGAAGGCGCCGATGCGGTGATGCTGTCGGCGGAAACCGCGTCCGGCGAGTACCCGCTGGAAGCCGTGCAGATGATGAGCAAGATCATCCGCCAGGTGGAAAACGGCCCGGACTATCAGGCCCAGCTCGACGTCAGCCGACCGAAAGCCGAAGCCACGGTGTCCGACGCGATCAGCTGCGCGATCCGTCGCATCAGCAACGTGCTGCCGGTGGCGGTGCTGGTGAACTACAGCGAATCGGGCGCCTCGAGTTTGCGCGCCGCGCGTGAGCGGCCGACCGTGCCGATCCTCAACCTCACGCCGAACCTGCAGACCGCTCGCCGCCTGACCGTGGCCTGGGGCGTGCACTCGGTGGTCAATGATCGTCTGCGCCAGGTGGATGAAGTCTGCTCGACGGCCCTGGAAATCGCCCAGGCCCAGGGCATGGCCGAGCGTGGCGACACCTTGTTGATCACGGCGGGTGTGCCGTTTGGGCAGCCGGGGTCGACTAACTCATTGCGTATCGAGACGTTGATCTAGAACGCCATACCGGCCTCATCGCGAGCAGGCTCGCTCCCACATTGGTTTTGTGTCGTGCACAGGATCAAGACTGAACGCAGATTCAGTGTGGGAGCGAGCCTGCTCGCGATGCAGGCAACTCGGTCCACTGACTTTTTTTGAACTGCCATGCCTGCCAATCACTTCAACACCCACTGCCCCGACTGGGCCGAGGCGTTCCTCAACGGCTTCAGTCAGATATTCCTCCAGCGCCATCCGCTCTGCGGCCTGCTGTGCCTATCCGCCATCCTCTTCACCGCACCGGCATTGCTCGGTGGCGCGTTGCTCGGTGGCGTCGCCGGTCTGCTCACCGCGCAGCGACGCAACTACGCCAAGGCCGATCGCCAGGCCGGTCTGTTCAGCTACAACGGCGTGCTGATCGGCCTGTTGCTGAGCCTGTACTTCCCCTGGTCGGCGATGATGCCGCCGCTGATTCTGGCCGCCGGTGGCCTGAGCGCGATCATCACCCAGCAGTGGCTCAAGCGCGCCCGGGTCAACCAATGCGTGCCCGCCTACACCGCGCCATTCGTGGGCCTGAGCTGGTTGCTGCTGTGCTTTGCTGAGCCTTCGACCGCCACCGCCCCGATTGAACTGGATACCGCGAACCTGTTTGCCGCGTTGCTCAAAGGCTTCGGCCAGGTGATGTTCCTCGATCATCCGCTGGCCGGGGCGATGATTGCCGCCGGTTTGCTGATCGCCGATCGCCGCGCCTTCTGCTGGGCACTGCTGGCCTCTGCCATCGGCCTGGGTTCCAGCCTGCTGCATCACGAAACCGGCACGGCCCTGCTGGGTCTGGGCGGTTACAACGCGGTATTGGCCGCGCTCGCCTTCAGTGCGCAACGCCAGCATCCGTGGCTGCCGCTGCTCGGCATCGTCCTGGCGCTGCTGCTGACGCCGCTGTTCGCCGCCGTGGGCCTCGCCACACTGACCGCGCCGTTCATCCTCGCCTGCTGGCTGATCCGCGCCGGCATTCAGATGCTCGGCAAAACCGCTGTCGATAACACGCCTTGCGCTCACGGGGACAATCAACCTAGGCTGCGCTGATCTTCGTTTCAGGCGTTATCCATGGACAGCAGCAACAACTGGCGTGAACAGCTTTACGTCATGATTTTCCAGACCGACACCAAGGCTGGCAGGCGCTTCGACGGCATCTTGCTGTTAATCATCCTCGCCAGCCTGGTGATCGTGATGCTCGACAGTATCGACACCGTTCACCGCAATTACGCCGACGTGCTGGCGTACATCGAGTGGGGCTTCACGGTGATCTTCCTCGGCGAGTACATACTGCGGCTTTACTGCTCGCCCAAGCCCCTGCGTTACGCCTTCAGCTTTTACGGGCTGGTGGACTTGCTGGCGATCGTCCCCGGCATCATTGCCCTCTACTATTCCGACGCCCAGTACCTGCTGATTATCCGGATCATCCGGATGCTGCGGATTTTCCGTGTGCTCAAGCTCAGCCCGTACCTGAAGCAGGCCAACTATCTGATGTCGGCGCTGCGCGGCAGCAAGCAGAAGATCGTGGTGTTTCTGGTCAGCGTCTGCACCCTGGTGACGGTGTTCGGCACGCTGATGTATGTCATCGAAGGCCCGGAACATGGCTTCACCAGCATTCCCAAAGGCATCTATTGGGCTATCGTGACATTGACCACTGTGGGCTTTGGCGACATCGTGCCGAAGACACCGCTGGGCCAGGTGATTTCCTCGCTGGTGATGATCACCGGTTACTCGATCATCGCCGTGCCCACCGGGATTTTCACCGCCGAACTGGCCAACGCCCTGCGCGGTGAACAACTGCAACATGACTGCCCGGTGTGCCGCAAAAACAGCCATGAACACGGCGCTGCGTTCTGCTCGCGTTGTGGCAATGCACTGTTCAAGAAATTGGAATAAGCAAAGTTCTTTTTAATATTTAAGGGACTATGCAAGCCCGGCTATAGTCGCTGGCAAATTGCCTCAATTTTCAAATAGAGAACAAGGAATTCGCAGTGAAAAAAATCTTTGGCGCTTCACTCCTGGCCGCTGGCCTGGCCCTGAGCAGCATGGCTCAAGCCGCACCGACCCTGCTCAACGTTTCCTACGACGTGATGCGCGATTTCTACAAGGACTACAACACTGCGTTCCAGAAACACTGGCAGGCCGAGCACAACGAGAACATCACCCTGCAGATGTCGTTCGGTGGCTCCAGCAAACAGGCGCGCTCGGTGATCGACGGCCTGCCCGCCGATGTGATCACCATGAACATGGCCACCGACATCAACGCCCTGGCCGACAACGGCAAACTGGTCCCGGACAACTGGGTCACCCGTCTGCCGAACAACAGCGCGCCGTTCACTTCGGCCACCGTATTCATCGTCCGCAAGGGCAACCCGAAAGCGTTGAAAGACTGGCCGGACCTGCTCAAGGACGGCGTACAAGTGGTCGTGCCAAACCCGAAAACCTCGGGTAACGGCCGCTACACCTATCTGTCCGCCTGGGGCTACGTGCTGAAAAACGGCGGCGACGAGAACAAAGCCAAGGAATTCGTCGGCAAGCTGTTCAAGCAGGCGCCGGTGCTCGATACCGGTGGCCGTGCCGCTACCACCACTTTCATGACCAACCAGATCGGCGACGTGCTGGTGACCTTCGAAAACGAAGCGGAAATGATCGCCCGCGAATTCGGTCGCGACCAGTTCGAAGTAATTTACCCAAGCGTTTCCGCTGAAGCCGAGCCGCCGGTATCGGTGGTCGACAAATCGGTCGACAAGAAAGGCACCCGCGCCGCCGCCGAGGAATACCTGAAGTACCTGTGGTCGCCGGAAGGCCAGGAGATTGCTGCTGCCAACTACCTGCGTCCGCGTGATCCTGCGGTGCTGGCCAAGCACACCGACCGCTTCCCGAAAGTGGATTTCCTGTCGGTGGAGAAGACCTTCGGTGACTGGCGCACCGTACAGAAGACTCACTTCAATGATGGTGGGGTTTTCGATCAGATCTATACGCAGTAAGACCTGAGCGGTAATGGAAAAGGCGGCCTCATGAGGTCGCCTTTTTTACACCCAGAACTGTAGGAGCGAGGCTTGCCCGCGAATAGGCCATCAGACCCAACATCGATGTCGCCTGGAGGTCAGTCTTCGCGGGCAAGCCTCGCTCCTACAGATGAGGGTGTCAGGTCAGGTTTGCGCAGAGGGTGTTACATCGGTGGCGTCACACCGTCCTTTCCCGCCGAGATCGATTGCGCGGTGAGCGTACCGTCGGCACTCTGGGTCACGAAGGTGACGATCTTCACGCCTACCTTCAGCAAGCTGCGATCCCCCGGCATCAGGTTTACGATCGGCACATCCTCTGGCACCAGAATCTTTTGCTGGCCGCCCTTGTAGTTTACGGTCAGCACACGGCCATTACTGACCACCAGATCGCCGACGCTGCCGTTGGTCATGCTGCTGCCCTTGACCAGATCGAAGGGCCGGTGACCGTCGCCGCTGCCCGCCAGCTCCGGCGGAAAGACATGGACTTCCAGCGCCTTGAGGCTGCCATCTTCCTGGGGAATGGCAGCAGAACCGATGTAGCTCCCGGGCTTTATGTCTTCGATGTTGGCCAGGGTGACGGCGCGCACTTTGGTGTCCTTGGTCAGGTTGATCACAACGTTCTCACCGCTGTTGGCATGGACTTTCAGAGCGTCGGGACTGACTCCGGTAATCTCGCCTCGTACACCGATGCGCAAGCCCGGCGCATCCTCGGCCAAGGCAGGATTGGCACTGAAGAGAGCGAATAGAGTGACCAGCGAAACAGCGTGAACAATGTGACGGAGCATTGCATTCATGGACATGTCCTCCTGTGACGAAACCGGAAAGAGAACATAAGCACGCTATCGAACAAGATGTAAGTGAATGTATCATCGGCCCCATAATTTTCGACGCGACGCCCACCGGCCAATCGTCACTCATTCCGCAACGGAATGACTGCTATCACTCCAATCCCTCTTCTGCCGCACCGGTCGGGCCATTAGCCTGCACGCATTCTCTCAAGCCTAGCGAGACACGTTATGAATCCAGCGACCCAGGTGCCCCACGGCACCGTGACAATGACCCGAGGCATGGTGCTGCTTTTCGCCTTCTGCTGCGGGGCGATCGTGGGCAATCTCTATTACGCGCAGCCGATCATCGGCATGATCGCGCCGGACCTCGGCCTGAGCAACAGTCTGGCCAGCTTCATCGTTTCGCTGACCCAGATCGGCTATGCCCTGGGCCTGTTCTTCCTGGTGCCGCTGGGTGATCTGCTGGAAAACCGCCGCCTGATGATGATCACCAATCTGGTGGCGATCGCCAGCCTGCTGGGCGCGGCGTTCACCGATCAGCCGAATGTGTTCCTGCTGGTTTCGCTGCTGGTGGGCTTCAGCTCGGTGTCGGTGCAGATCCTGATTCCGCTGGCCGCGCATCTGGCGCCGGAAGAGTCCCGTGGCCGGGTGGTCGGCGGGATCATGGGCGGGCTGCTGCTGGGCATTCTGCTGGCGCGACCGGTGTCCAGCGTGATCGCCGACCACTTCGGCTGGCGTGCGATGTTTATCGTCGCGGCGCTGTTGATGGTGGCGATCAGCATCGTGGTGGCGGTAACCATTCCCAAGCGCCAGCCTGATCACAGTGCGTCCTATGGCCAGTTGCTCGGCTCGCTCTGGACGTTGCTGCGCAAGCAACCGGTACTGCGTCAGCGGGCGTTCTACCAGGGCTGCATGTTCGCCACCTTCAGCCTGTTCTGGACCGCCGTGCCGCTGGAGCTGGCACGCAACCATGGCTTGTCGCAATCGCAGATCGCGATTTTCGCCCTGGTCGGTGCCATTGGTGCGGTCGCAGCGCCCATCGCAGGGCGCTTGGCCGATGCCGGCCACACTCGTATCGCTTCGTTGCTTGCACTGCTGTTCGCCAGCTTGAGTTTCCTGCCGGCCTTCATCCATCCGGCCTACAGCGTCATTGGTCTTGCGGTAACTGGCGTGGTCCTGGATTTCTGCGTACAGATGAACATGGTCCTGGGCCAGCGCGCGGTCTACGCCCTCGACGCCAAGAGCCGCAGCCGCCTGAATGCGCTGTACATGACCAGCATCTTCATCGGCGGCGCGTTCGGCTCATCGGTCGCCAGCGCGGTGTATGAACATGGCGGGTGGTTGTGGATCGTGCTGGTGGGCAGCGCGTTTCCGTTGCTGGCGCTGTTGCGGTTCCTGAGTGTCGCGAAGGAGCCGTCGCTGGCGACCGCCTGATCACC
>NZ_JAIQWX010000057.1 GCF_020164475.1 Pseudomonas sp. REP124
ATGCATTCCCCTGTGGGAGCGGGCTTGCTCGCGAAGAGGCCCTCCCAGGCAACACATTTGCCTGACCCTTTACCGAAGAACAACAAAGCAACACCCGAAACCCTGCGCCGAACTCGGCTCTGCCATAAATCTAATAATTCCGGAGTAGTCGCCCATGGCTCGTTTGCAACGCACCCTGTCATTAGGCTCGGTGGTGCTGTTTGGCATCGCCTACATGACGCCGATCATTGTGCTCGGCACCTTTGGCATCCTCGCTCAATCCACCGCCGGCATGGTCCCGGCCGCTTACCTCGCGGCGCTGGTGGCGATGTTTTTCACCGCCATGAGCTACGGCCGCATGGCCTCGGCTTTCCCGGTCGCCGGTTCCGCCTACAGCTACGTGCGCAAGGCCATCAGCCCGAAACTCGGGTTCATCGCTGGCTGGGCGGTGCTACTTGATTACCTGTTCCTGCCCATGGCCATCTGGCTGATCGGCGCGGCGTACCTCAACTCCGCGTTCCCGGCGGTGCCGCAGTGGATCTGGGTGCTGGCGTTCATCGGCATCACCAGCGCCATCAACATCGTCGGCCTGAAACTGGCCAACGGCATCAACGCCTTGCTGATGCTGGTGCAGTTCCTGGTGCTGGTGGCCTTCGTCGCGCTGTGCGTGCACTACGTCGCCGGTGACGCGAGCACGCCGCTGTGGTCGATCAAACCGTTCTTCAATGGCGACATGCAGATGCCACTGATCATGAGCGGCGCGGCCATCGCCTGTTACTCGTTCCTGGGCTTCGACGCGGTCAGCACCCTCACCGAAGAAACCCGCGACCCACGCCGCACCATTCCACGGGCGATCATGTTGATCACCCTGATCGGCGGGCTGATCTTCGTCGGCGTGTCGTACTTCGTGCAGATCGCCCATCCTTCGTTCCAGTTCGACAGCGTGGATTCGGCGGCCTACGAGATCGCCCGCAACATCGGCGGCGACCTGTTCGTCTCGATCTTCCTGATCGGCCTGATCGTCGGCCAGTTCGCCTCGGGCCTGTCGGCACAGGCCAGCGGCTCGCGCCTGCTGTACGCCATGGGCCGCGACGGCGTGTTGCCGAAATCCTTTTTCGGCACCCTGCACGAGCGCTTCGGTACGCCGATCAACAGCATCCTGCTGTGCGCCGTGGTGGCGTTGCTGGCACTGAAACTGGACGTCACCACCTCGACCTCGTTCATCAACTTCGGCGCGTTCCTGGCCTTCAGCCTGGTAAACCTGTCGGTGATCTTCCATTACTGGATCGGCGGCGAGAAAAAGGGCCCGCGCGAGTTCGTGCTGTTCCTGCTGTTTCCGTTCATCGGCCTGGCGGCGGACCTGTGGCTGATGGTCAGCCTCGATCACTTGGCGATCTACCTGGGTATCAGCTGGCTGGCGATCGGCGTGGTGTACCTGGCCGTGCTGACCGGCGGATTCCGCCGCCAGCCGCCGGAGATGGATTTCCAGGAAGCCGCGTAACCAACCCCCGATCCCCTGTAGGAGCGAGCATGCTCGCGATGGTCGTCAACGATAACGCTGGCTGTCTGAATGCCCGCGGTGTCCTGGAGTCCATCGCGAGCGTGCTCGCTCCTACAGAGGTCTCGTGCGATCCTTGGGGCTTTTCGCCAAGGTCACGATCGCGCCATGAATCTTTCGCCCCGCATCATCCACATCGCCGCCGCCCTGCTGATCGGCCCCGAAGGCCGAACCCTGCTGGTGCGCAAGCGCGGCACCGAGGCGTTCATGCAGCCGGGCGGCAAGATCGAACCTCATGAATTGCCTATCCACGCACTGGCCCGCGAACTGGAAGAAGAGCTGGGGCTGGACATCGATCCTGAGCAAGCCACCTTCCTCGGCCAATTCTCCGCCCCCGCCGCCAACGAGCCCGGGCATGTCGTCAAGGCCGAGATCTTCCTGCTGAACATCGATACCGACGTCACCCCGGCCGCCGAGATCGAAGAGGTGGTGTGGATCGACCCGGCGACCGATGGCGGCCTCGTCCTGGCGCCATTGACACGGGACCTGATCCTGCCGTTTTATCGGAACTCGCTGACGGCGATCGCCTGATCATCCACGCCAAGGACCCGCCATGATCCCGCTCCAGGACTTGCTGAACTTTGTCGCTGCCGCATTGCTGAAATCTGAACAGTGCCGGGTGGCCTGAACATGTGGATCGAGCGTCTGAATGCCAGTCATGCCCTCGACTATCGGGCCCTGACACTCGAGGCCTATGACCGGCATGCCCAGGCGTTCACCTCCAGCGTGCGCGAGCGGGCATCGCTGCCGTTGAGTTGGTGGGAAGAGCGCCTGAGCGGCAAGCTGGATGTGGTGTTCGGCGGGTTCGTCGATGGGCGCCTGGCGGGCATTGCGGGGCTGGCGTTCGAGCCCCGGGAAAAGGCCCGGCACAAGGCGACGTTGTTTGGGATGTATGTCTCGTCCGGCGCGCGGCAGAATGGATTGGGTTATCAACTGGTGCAGGCGGTGCTGGATGAGGCGCGCAGGCATCAGGGCTTGCGGCTGGTCAAGCTGACCGTCACCGCCGGCAATCAGGCGGCGATCGACCTCTACCAGCGCTGCGGCTTCATCCAGTTCGGGCTGGAGCCGATGGCGGTGCGGGTGGGGGAGGAGTATTTCGACAAGGTCCACATGTGGCGTGAAATCTGACTGTCACACGATCCCCTGTAGGAGCGAGCATGCTCGCGATGGTCGTTAACGATAACGCGGGGAATCTGGTTCCCCGCGGTGTTCTTGCGTCCATCGCGAATAAATTCGCTCCTACAGGGGGCGGGTGTTATCTGACGGCACTAACCCCATCCAACGTCGAAAACGACGTGTCCTTCGCCGTCAGCAGAAAATCGCGCATGTAAGGCGCATCCAGCATGTCCGCCCGAATCGCCGCGTAGAGCGTGGCGAACAATCCCTTCTCGCCCAGGCGCTTGGCCTTCACGTAGCCCCGTGAGCTGTATTCATGCAGCGCCCAGTGGGGCATGCCGCATACGCCGCGGCCGCTGGCCACCAGCTGCATCATCATCACCGACAGTTCCGAAGTGCGGACCTGGGCCGGTTCGATGTCGGCCGGTTCAAGGAAGCGGGTGAAGATGTCCAGGCGATCGCGTTCCACCGGATAGGTGATCAGGGTTTCGCTCAGCAGGTCTTCGGGGACGATGTACGGCTTGCTTGCCAGGCGGTGCTGGTTGGCCACCGCGAGCATCGCTTCGTAAGTGAACAGCGGAACATAAGTGATGCCCACCAGATCCAGCGGATCGGATGTAACCACCAGGTCCAGGTCGCCACGGGCCAGGGCCGGCAGCGGTGCGAAGGAAAAGCCCGAGGCCAGGTCCAGCTCGACTTCCGGCCAGGCGTCGCGGAACTGGTCGATGGTCGGCATCAGCCACTGGAAGCAGCTGTGGCATTCGATGGCCATGTGCAGGCGTCCGGCGGTGCCGCCGGCCAATCTTGCGATGTCCCGCTCGGCGGCGCGCAGCAGCGGCAGGGTCGCGTCGGCCAGTTGCAGCAGGCGCAGGCCGGCGCTGGTGAAACGCACCGGTTTGGTTTTGCGCACGAATAGCGGCATGCCCATGCGCTCTTCCAGTTCCTTGAACTGGTGGGACAGCGCCGACTGGGTCAGGTGCAGGCGGTCGGCGGCGTCCACCAGGCTGTCGGCTTCGCGCAGGGCGTGCAGGGTTTTCAGGTGGCGGAGTTCTAGCACCGGAAAGGCTCCATGAGGAAAACTTGTGATCAACACGAAAAGGTTGAGTTTGTCTCATGATGCTCTGGCTGTCGACAATAGCGCCATCTTTTACACAGGAGCACCTTCACCATGGCCGTGGCACACACCCTGGGTTTCCCGCGCATCGGCGCCGACCGCGAACTGAAAAAAGCCCTCGAAGCCTACTGGAAAGGTGATCTGGACCGGACCGCGCTGGAAAACGTCGGCCGCCAGTTGCGCGCCACCCACTGGCAATTGCAGAAAGACGCCGGCATCGACCTGCTGCCGGTCGGTGACTTCGCCTGGTATGACCAGGTGCTGAGCCATTCCCTGGCCTTCGGCGTGATCCCCGAGCGTTTCGCCAGCACCCGCGACGAACGCGGCCTGCCGACCCTCGACACCCTGTTCGCCATGGCCCGTGGCGCCAGCGCCAGTTGCTGCGGCGAACACGGCCAGGGGCAGTATGCCCAGGAATTGACCAAATGGTTCGACACCAACTATCACTACCTGGTCCCGGAGTTCAGCGTCGACCAACAGTTCAAGCTGAGCTGGGAACAGCTGTTCAACGAGGTCGACGAAGCGAAAGCCCTGGGGCACAACGTCAAGCCGGTGATCATCGGTCCGTTGACCTACCTCTGGCTGGGCAAGGCCAAAGGTGCCGACTTCGACAAACTCGACCTGCTGGAACGCCTGCTGCCGCTCTACGGTGAAATCCTCGGCCGCCTCGCTGCCCAGGGCGTGGAGTGGGTGCAAATCGATGAGCCGATCCTGACCCTCGACTTGCCTCAGGAATGGAAAAACGCCTTCGAGCGCGCCTACCACATCCTCCAGTACTCGCCGCTGAAAAAGCTGGTGGCGACCTACTTCAGCGGCCTGCAGGACAACCTCGGCCTGGCCGTCGGCCTGCCGGTGCAGGGCCTGCATATCGACGCCGTGCGCGCGCCGGATCAATTGCTGCACGTGCTCGATCGCCTGCCGATCTACAAGATTCTTTCGGTGGGGCTGGTCAATGGCCGCAACGTCTGGCGTTGCGAACTGGAGCCGGTGCTCGAACAACTGCAATTCGCTCAGGAACGTTTTGGCGAGAACCTGTGGGTCAGCAGTTCCTGCTCGCTGCTGCACAGTCCGGTGGACCTTGAGCGTGAAGACAAACTCGACCCAGAGCTGAAAAGCTGGCTGGCGTTCGCGGTGCAGAAGTGTGGCGAAATCGCCGTACTGCGCGATGCCCTCAACGATCCACAAGCGCCAAAGGTGCAGGCTGCCCTGGCTGAAAGCCGCGCCATTGCCGCCAGCCGCGCCCAGTCGCCGCGGATTCACAAAGCGGACGTGCAGGCGCGGGTCGATGCCATCGATGCCAGGGACAGTCAGCGTCAGTCGCCGTTTGCCCAACGCATCGAACAGCAGCGTGCGCGCTTGAAGCTGCCGGCGTTTCCGACCACCACCATCGGCTCGTTCCCGCAGACCGGGTCGATTCGTCTGGCGCGTCAGTCGTACAAGCAGGGCAAGCTGTCGGCTAACGATTACCACGACGCCATGCGCCATGAGATTCGCCATGCCATACAGATTCAGGAACGCCTGGGGCTGGACGTGCTGGTGCATGGCGAGGCCGAGCGCAACGACATGGTCGAGTACTTCGCCGAGCAACTGGACGGCTACCTGTTCACCCGCTTCGGCTGGGTGCAGAGCTACGGGTCGCGTTGTGTGAAACCGGCGGTGATCTACGGCGACCTCAGCCGTCCGCAGGCGATGACGGTGGACTGGATCAGCTACGCGCAGAACCAGACCGACAAGATCATGAAGGGCATGCTCACCGGTCCCGTGACCATGCTGATGTGGTCGTTCCCCCGCGAAGACGTGTCGCGCAAGGTCCAGGCGCAGCAGTTGGCGCTGGCCCTTCGCGATGAAGTGGTGGATCTGGAAGCGGCCGGCATCCGGATCGTGCAGATCGACGAAGCAGCGTTCCGCGAAGGCCTGCCGCTGCGTCGAGCGCAGTGGCAGGAATATCTGGAGTGGGCGGTGGAAACGTTTCGCCTGAGCGCCAGCGGCGTGCGGGACGAAACCCAGATCCACACCCACATGTGCTACAGCGAATTCAATGACGTGATTCAAGCCATCGCGGCGATGGACGCCGATGTGATCACCATCGAAACCTCGCGTTCGGATATGGAATTGCTCGAAGCATTCAAGGCGTTCGACTACCCGAACGACATCGGCCCGGGCGTCTACGACATCCACTCGCCACGGGTGCCGGATACGGCGCAGATAGTGGATCTGATGAGCAAGGCGGTGAAACGAATCCCGGCCGAGCGCCTGTGGGTCAACCCCGATTGCGGCCTGAAAACCCGGGCCTGGCCGGAAACCGAAGCGGCATTGGTCAACATGGTCGCGGCCGCGCGCCAGTTGCGCAGTCAGCTGGCCTGACACACCCGCCCTGTAGGAGCGAGGCTTGCCCGCGAAGAGGCCGGCACATTCAACAGCGATGTTGGCCGACCTGACGCCTTCGCGGGCAAGCCTCGCTCCTACAATGGTTTTGGTTGTCTGCGATTTTTGCGTACACCCATGAACCCTGTGGGAGCGGGCTTGCCCGCGAAGGCGGAGTGTCAGACGCCATCGATGCTGAATATGCCGGCCTCTTCGCGGGCAAGCCCGCTCCCACAGTGGTTTTGGTTGTCCGCGAGTTTTGCGTACACCCGTTAACCCTGTGGGAGCGGGCTTGCTCGCGAAGGCGGAGTGTCAGACGCCATCGATGTTGAATGTACCGGCCTCTTCGCGAGCAAGCCCGCTCCCACAATGGTTTTGGTTGTCTGCGAGCTTTGCGTACAACCGTTAACCCTGTAGGAGCGAGCATGCTCGCGATGGTCGTCAACGATAACGCTGGCTGTCTGAATACACGCGGTGTTACAGGGATGGCGTCGGGTCAGAATATCCGGTCCGCCATCAAACCTTCTCGAAATACGGCAACACCGCCGACCGTTTCCCGATGTCGGCATACGGCAGGTCGGCGTTGTCGGCGTGGGTCAGGAAGCGGTGTTCCGGCAGTTTCAGGTGTCCTTTCTCGAACCCGTCGAAATCCGGCGCTGCCCTGGAATAGTGGAAGTGTGCATACCACAGCACCTTGGCCGGGGTTTGTGTCTTGTCCCAGATTTCGTATTCCTGCATGAAATCGTTGCGACCGTCCCGGCGTTTGCCCAGGTTCTTGATCAGACTGGTTTTGCGGATCTCCACCGCGTCGTGCTTGAGCAGGTCGTCGAGCATGCCATCGGTAGGCTTTTTGCTCAGCAGCGTCTGGCGGGTTCGCAGCGTGCGGCCGGTGGCGGTCAGCTCCGTGGCCTTGTCGCGCAATTGCTGGACGAGCGCATCCTGCGGCGCCAGCGCTTCGATGCCCTGGGCGCGACGGCTGAGTTCGTCCGCCTCCTTGAGCATCATGTGCTCCAGATCCACCGGGAGCATGTCCTGGCTGGCGTAGGACTCGATTTTCGCCAGGTAGGCGTCCTGGGATTGCAGCCGTTGACGGGCTTCGGCGAGCAGCGAATCAAGATTTCGGTGCTGGGTGTGAGAGGGCGCTGGCGGCGGATTCAGCAGACGGGATTTACCATCCGCGCCTTTTTCCCAGACCTCCGTGTAGCCGCCTTTCCCGGTCAGGGTGTAGCGATAGCGCTGGGTGGTTTTTTCCAGGTGCTCCACGCCGATCAACAGCTCATCGGTCTCGGTGACGAACACCTTTTTGCTGATCTGCCCGGGTTTGGTCGACGGCGCCGGCAGGTCGAGCGCCTTGCGCGCCCGTTCGCTCAGTTTCGCCAGCGCCTCCATGAACGGCGGCACCGACTCCAGATGAAAATGCTGCGGATAACTCGCGGTCCAGGCATTCATTCCGCGACGAAACTCGCTGTAATGCTCGATGCAATCCTGCAGGATCCGGTTGCGTTGAGCCTTTGTCGCGGAAACTTCCGAGAGACTGAACTGCGAAACCAGCGCACGTTCGACTCGCTCCCTGGAAGCACGCATTTGCCCTTGCAGAAAGAACCAGGACAAGTCGGTGCCGGCGTCGTAACGGGTCACCACCTCCAGCAGGTTACAGGCCCGGACGTTCAGCAAAGTGCCTTCGGTCAGGCGCCCGTTCAGCATGGTCACGTCCGGTGTCAGCTGGGCCTTGTCGGCACTGGTGCTGATGCGCTGATACCAGTGATTGAGTTCACGCATGTGAGCTTCGATGTTGTCGAAACCTTCGATCAATTCGATCCGCAGCTTTCTGACCTCCGCCAGCACCTGCAGCTTCAGCGAAAGGCTCGATAAAGGTGTCGCTTCGAGTTTTTTCATCAGCTCATCGATACTGTCCAGCAGCGGCTCGACGCTGTGATTGGCGAAAAACACCCGCTTCTTGTAGCGGTCACTGAGGATCAGCGCCGCGTCGCTCTGGAAGTCCAGCAGCACCCGCCGCTTGTTGCCGTGGGTGAGCGGAAACAGATCGACCAGGGTCTGGTGGTAGAGCCTGGCCATGTCGATGTCGGCGATGCAGGCCGTTTCCGCTTGCTGGCGCAGCGTTGCCGAACGCCGGTCGTTTTCATAGGCGGCCAAGTGGACTTCGGTCTGTTTGACCCGGGCATCGATTTGCGGCGCAAGATTGTCGGCAGCCTGTGTCAGAGAATGCAGCCGCCTGAACGACTCATCCACCCACCAGCGCGGCAACCGCTCGCGGATCGCCCGTGGCCACACCGGGTCCAGTGTATCGGCCAGATAACCCAGCACGTTGCCGCCCCCCAACCCACCACCCTCGAACATCACGCCATGCACGCCGAAATAGGTGTCCCAGTTCCCGGCTTCATCCAGCGCGATGGGCTGCTTGTAGGTTTTCTGCGTCGTGCCTTTCAAGCGCCAGTTGCGTGAATCCTTGCTGCGCTCGACCTCGAAAATCCTGCCCTGACGAACAATGAAATCGCCGTCGGCATGGCGATAGACGTTGCGATACATGCCACGGCTGCCCGGTTGCACGTCCGACAGCGACAGCGGTTTTTCATACTCGTAGCCGGCGAAGCGCTGGGTCACCCGGCGGGCGTCGTTCAGTGAGGGCGACTGCATGGCGGCCTGTGCATTCATGGCTTTGAGCTGACGCAATCCCGTGGCCGAACGCGCCGCCTGAGCGGTGTTGATGGACACGCTGGGCAGGATATCCATGGCCGCATCGATCAGGCACAACAGCATCGACTCGGTCTCGGCCAGACCATCGCCGACCTCGCCACGCACGAACGCCGAAACCGCCAGGTTGGCGCTGTTCCAGGCGTCGTACAGGGCAATCGCGGTACCCACGAAAGGCACCAGCCCCAAGGCCATTTTCAGGTAGTTGAACACCCGCGGCCCTTGCAACGCATAACGTTCCAGATAGAGATCGACGTTAGAGCGAGAGGTGGCGCGATGGGCCTCGATCAAGCGCCCCATGTGGCTGTCGAGCTGGTGCGCGGCGAGGGAAGTGGTGGCGGGCCAACGGGTGCCCACAGCGATGATCGCGTCGAAGTGCTTGAGCATGGCCTGATTGATGCGGCTGGCGTGGGCCTGCACCGAACCCTGCAGGGCGCGGCCCGCCAGGTAGTTGAGCATGTCGTCGCGCAGGCACAGGTTGTACAGGGCCTTGCGCGCGGTTTCCAGGCTGTCGTAGCGCCGCAGAAATTGCCCGTCCGGGCTGTCCGGCAAATAGAGCAGGGTCATGCCGCTGACCTGTTCCTCGATGAAGGTGACGCCGGCCAGAGTAACCGGGCCTTCGTCCGGCGTGTCCTTGCCACCGACACCCAAACGAGCCGGCCAGAGCACGATGCGTTTGCCGTCCACCGCCCACGCCTGCGGGGTGTCGGCGTCAATGGCGATCTTGAGAATGCGCAGCTCGTCGGCGCTGATCTGCTTTTGCAGGCGGGCGGTTTCGCCTTGCAGCTTGAGCATCAATCGCCAGGGTTCGAGCAGGCATTCACGGCGATGCTCACGGACAAACGCCGCCTCGTCGGCCGCGCCCATAAACACCTTGCGGATCAACTGTTCGTAGGCCTGGGGCAGATCCAGTTCGGGCAGGACCTTGCGCAGCCAGGGCAGGGTGATGCCGCTGTTCAGGGCCTGACGTTCGGCGGCGTTGGCGGAGCTGGCCTCTACCTTCATGAACGACAGGCGCAGCATCAGCGGCTCCAGATTCATCGACGGCGTGTCATCGATGTTGAGCTGGGCCAGGTCTTCAAGTGACATCTTGCTGCGCCGGGTACTTGGGATCAGCGTCAGCTTTTGCGGGGTGCCGGGCGCGCCGGGTGCGGGGAACGACTCTTTTTGCCACGCCACGCTGTCAGGCAGATCCAGCTGCACCTGGAAGTCGCCCTTGATGGCGAAATCTTTTTTCAGCCGGGCATACAGGCGCTCGCGAGTGAAATCCTTGCGCGGCATCAGCACAATTTCAAGTTGCTCGTGGCTGCGCTGCATCGCCGCGATCCAGGCTTGAATCAGCGGCTTGAGTTCGCCGCTTTCGGTGCTCTGGCCGAGCCATTCAGGTAGCTGGTTGGCCAGGGTGGCGCTGCGGTTTTGTTCCAGTCGCTGGGAGAAAACCAGTTGCCGGGCGGCACTCACCGGCACCTGCAAACCGGCGAGGGTGTCGCGGCGACATTGCTCCAGTTCATCAGCGCGCTGGGTTGCCTGGGAATCGTCGGTGTAACGCTGGCGGATCTTCGCGGCGCTTTCCTCGAAGACGTCGATCAACTGGTTCAGGCTGTAGTGCAGCGGGTCTTGGTTGATGGGCTTCAAACTCAATGTCAGGCGATCGTCCTGTTCCTGGATCTTGAACACCTCGCGCTCCATCGCCCGCACATTGACGAAGCGCTGCAAGCCGCCACCGGTGCCGGGCCAGTGCAGCAACACGCTGGCGTCGGCGGACTCGATGAGCCAGGGGCCGTTGAGGTCATGGGTGGTGCGCTGGGTTGGATCGCCGTTGCTGATCGCCACAGTCAGGCTCGACACCTTGGCATTGGTGTCGAGTGCGGCCCCGTCCAACAGATTGTTGATCAGTTGATGCTCATCTTCACTGAGCTGTTCAAGGGCTCGCTGCACTTCGATTTCGGCGCGCAGGCCGGCTTTGTGGGCGTTGTAGAGCGCGGTGAATTCCCGGTTGATGGTCGTGGTGTCCAGCAGGCGCTCGCGATACAGCAAGGCAGTGGCGGCCTGGTCGGCGGATTGCACGGCGGCCTCAAGCACCGAGAATTCATTGGCGAGTTTTTTCTGCCGCTCGCTTTCAAGGTCGTCGCCCAGATAACGCTCGAGGGCTGCGCGTTGAGTGCTCAAAGCGGCCTTGCGTAGGGTCCACGGGACATCGGCATACAGGGTGCCGAACAGGGCCGGTTGATCGTCATGGCCACTGGTTTCGACGGCAAGCGGCAGGGTGAATTCTGCCGCGTGCTTGCCGGATGCGGGTTGTTGCAAGTGCAGCAGCAGATCCGTCATTCCCACCGCCAGCATCGGTGTTCTGAAGCGGAACTCGAAGCCGATGTCTTCGACGCTCGTTTCTGTCGGGACCAGTGACTGTCGCGACAACCAGGACTCCATGAGGCTGCGTTTTTCGAACGCCTGTATCGGCTCGGCATGACTGGGCAGGTACAGCCAGTGCGGCGACGGGTCCTTATCCCCAAGGCTGATCACCCAGGCGGCCGGATAACTCACTTTCGTGTAGTCGCTCGATACAAGAGTCAGGCGCTCCGTGCGCAGGGGCTGGCCCTTGAGGCGCAGGTCGGTGGTCGTCGAGTCCAGCAGTGCCAGCAGCGGCTGAGCCTGTTCCGCCGTCAGGCGTTGTCGGGCGAAGGCCGCCTGGATGACCGCTTCGAAGTGGTCGCGGTACAGCTCGATGGCCCGATCACGTCGGGACAGCGGCGTACCGGTCGCCCGGACATCCCAGTAAGTCTTCCAGCGCTGTTTGTCCGGCGTGGCCGGTGCGTTATTCAACAACTCGCCAAGACCCCCACTGGCGGCTCGCCAACGGGTGGTGGCACTGAGCAGAAGTCGTTCATCGAGGCTGGCGGGCAGGGGCGTGAGGGAAGGCGGGACAAGCGGTGAGGGGGAGATGGTGTCGGGCAATAGTTTTTCGGTCATGGATCGATGGCTCGTTCAGGTGGCGCGGTCGATCCGTGCCACGGGCGGCCATTTAAGAAAAAGGTTGTTCCGGTCGGGCGCTACATAGTTAACGCTTCGACCGCCCGGCGAGATTCATCAAACTGTCACGCAACTGTGGCAGCGCGCTTGAACAAACTTCATCAGACTCGCGCTCTACTGGGGTTCTGCGTTTCGGTGTTTTTTCATGCGTGCTTTGTTTTTATCGGCGGCCTTCTGTCTGGCCGCATTTTTCAATCTGCCGAGCGTGGCGGCGTCGCGTTGTGACGTGAATGTTCCGACTGAACGGGTCGATCTGGCACAGGTAAGCCTGGCGTACCAGAGCATCGGCCGTGAGTCCGATCCGGCGCTGCTGCTGGTGATGGGTTTGGGCGGGCAACTGATTCACTGGCCGGACGAGGTGGTGGTCGCCCTGTGTCAGCAGGGTTTTCGGGTGATTCGTTATGACAATCGCGATGTCGGCCTGTCGACCTGGCGCCAGGCGCCGCTGGAAGCCAACCTGACTTACGAAGTACTGCGCTACAAGCTGGGCCTGCCGGTGTCGGCGCCGTACTCGCTGACCGACATGGCGGACGACGGCCTGGGCCTGATGGATGCGCTGCACATTGAGCAATTCCATGTGCTGGGCGCGAGCATGGGCGGAATGATCGCGCAACACATGGCGGCGATGGCGCCCCAGCGGGTCGAGAGTCTGACTTTGATCATGACCAGCTCCGGCGCCGAAGGGCTGCCCGCGCCGAGTGCCGCACTGGTGCAGTTGCTCGCCCGCCGCGGCGCGCCGAATCGCGAAGTGGCGCTGGAGCAACAGGCCGATCTGCTCGCCGCGCTGGGCAGCCCGACCATCACCGATGATCGCCAGGCACTGCTGCATCAGGCGGCGCTGTCCTACGACCGGGCATTCAACCCCGAAGGCGTGAAGCGCCAGATCATGGCGATCCTCGCCGAACCGAGCCGCGTGGCGCTGCTCAATCAACTGCGGGTGCCGGCGCTGGTGGTGCACGGAACGGCGGATCCGCTGTTGCCAGTGATGCACGGCGTACACCTGGCCGCGCATCTGCGTGGCAGCCAGCTGAAGCTGATTCCGGGCCTCGCCCATCGTTTTCAGGAGCCGTTCAAGGCGCCGTTGCTGGCAGCCGTCCTGCCGTACCTGCGGGCCCATCGCGAAGACACCTCGCACTGGGCGCAGATCGAACCGGTGGCCGAACACAATCTCCTGTAGGAGCGAGCACGCTCGCGATGGTCGTCAACGATAACGTGGGCTGTCTGGATGCCCGCGGTGTCTGAGCCTCCATCGCGAGCAGGCCCGCTCCCACAGTTTTTTGATCGCAATTCCCCCTGTGGATAAGATTCTTCCGATTGAAAAAATATCAATGTGCCACTATGGTTGTCGACCGTCGCAGCCGCTTCAGGCCGCACGTTTTCAATCATAGGGATTTGATCCATGACTCTCCGCGCCATTCGTACGTGGGCTGCGCTCACGTTGCTCGCCTGCCTGACCCTCACCGGCTGTGCCCACGTTCAACCTCCCGTGCCGCTGGACCAGCAATTCTGGGATGCCAAGGAACCGACCATCGGTGTGGCGATCACGGTCGTGCCGCCGCCGGTGCTGGCCTTGACCGGTAATCAGGGGCTTCTGGACTACGCCATCAACAAGGGCGTGAACAGCAAACTCAGCGACAACGTCGAAAAATGGCAGGTGCGCGACCTCAATACGCTGCCCGACGTCATCGTCGCCAAGCTCGAGGCCAAGGGTTACAAGGTCAAGCGCATCAACGAGCCGGTGAATCTCCAGGCCTACAAGGAAAAAAGCTACCGTGAAGGCTACACCGTCCGTGACCTGACGCCGATCAAAGCCACTTACGGCGTCGACCGTCTGTTGCTGGTGAATGTCTACGCCACCGGCGCCACCCGCAGCTACTACGGCTTCGTGCCGACCAGCGTGCCGATGGCTCAGGTGGCCGGTCAGGGCATGGTGGTCGACCTCGCCGACAACCGTCTGCTGTGGTTCAAACCTTTCTCGATCGTGCAGGCAGCCCAGGGCGAGTGGGATGAGCCGACCTACACCAACCTGTCCAACGCTTTCTACCAGGCCATGGACACCAGCCGTCAGCAAATGATCACGCCGTTCGAGCAATGAAACGCTCGCTGACAATAGTCGGCGCACTGACCCTGTCAGTGCTGGCCGGCTGTGCGCAGAAACCGGCGCCTGAAACCGGCTTTCGCTCCCAGGGCGCTGCATCCTACGTGCAGGCCCATGGGCTGAAAGTGGACATGCAGCTGCCCCAGGCGTTTGTCGGGGCGAGCACGGTGATCGATTCCGAGGCGGCGCAGAAGGCGGCATCGTCCAGTCACAACCTGGTGGCGAACTCCGGCAATACCGCGGGGTTGGCCGGGCTGCTGGTGGCGAGTCTGATCAACACCCAGATGGGCAGCGGCAGCCTGCAGCGTGATGCGGAAAAATCCGCGCAGAAGGATGCACGGCCCATGGCCGATCTGCTCGCCGCTGTGCCGTTGCAGGAGCGTCTGCAACAGCGCTACCAGCAGGCGTCGCAAGGAGCCGGGCTCAAGCAGGGGGAGGGGGCGGTCACTGCACGGCTGGTGATTGAACCCAAACTGATGCTCACCCCCGATCGCGGCAGTTTTGTCCTGGTCAATCAGGTGCAGGTCCAGGACATTGCCGGTTCGGCGCTGTACCGGATGCGCATCGAGGTGACCAGCCAGCCGATCCGTCGTTGCGGCAAACAATGCATCGACGACGGCAGCCTCGATCTGGCGAAGGTGACGGCGGTGCTCGACGAGTGCATCGACGAGTCCATGCGCGTGCTGGCCACCGACCTGATGCAACCGGCACCGCCCGAAGCGGCCCAGGAAACCTTGCGTTATGTGCTGGATGGCCAGCGCGTGGTCGAGCGGGGTTATCAGCTGGTCAACAACGGCAGTTACTCGCGTTACCGCAACCTGTATGGCGCGGTGAAGTCAGTGCCGGTGCCGTTCGAGGATGCGCTGACGCAGGCGCAATTGCAGAGGGTTTACGGGCAGTAGCGTTGCCCGTGTCCTGTAGGAGCGAGCATGCTCGCGATGGTCATCAACGATAACGTGGGCTGTCTGGATGCCCGCGGTGTCTGAGCCTCCATCGCGAGCATGCTCGCTCCTACAGGGTTCAGGGTCAGGTCTGGAAGCGCACCCACACGCTGACCAGCACCGTCGCCGCCATTAGCCACGCCACTGCAGCCACTGCCAGCGACGCCTCCAGCCGCATCCGATCGACCATCACATACAAAGTCGCCAGATAGACGAAGTAGGGAATGATCGACCACATGCCGAACAGGATGGTGGTCTTGAGGTCATCCAGCGAACGGCTTTTGCCGACGATGAAATGGGCGATCAGGGCGAAGGTCGGGAACAGCGGCACCAGGCCTGCGATGTAGTAGTTTTTGGTCTTGGCCAGGGCGGCGAGGATCACCACCACCGCCGCGCCCAGGGTTGCTTTGAGAATCAGGTCCACACAGGTCTCGCTTAATGGCTCAGGCCGTACTTTTTCACTTTGTCGAACAGGGTGGTCTTGGCCATGCCCAGCTCGTGGCTGGCCTGGGTCAGGTTGCCGCCGCTGCGCTGCAGGGCGTCGCTCAGCAAGTTACGTTCGAAGGCTTCAACTGCTTCGGCGAAAGTCAGGTCCTGAGCGCCGCCGGCGGCACCGGTTTTCTTGAACGCCGGCAGGCCGAGGGCGAATCGCTCGGCGACGTTGCGCAGTTCGCGCACGTTGCCCGGCCAGTCGTGGCTCATCAGCGTCGACAGGGTCTGGTTGTCCAGTTCCGGCGCGGCGCGGTCGAAGCGCAGGGATGACTGCTGCAAGAAGTATTCGAACAGTTGCAGGATGTCTTCGCGGCGTTCACGCAACGGCGGCAGTTCCAGGGTCACCACGTTGAGGCGGTAATACAGGTCGCTGCGGAATTCCCCGGCCTTACTCGATTCATCCAGGTCCGACTTGGTCGCGGCGATCACCCGGCAATCCACCGGCACGCTCTGGTTCGAGCCAAGGCGTTCCAGAGTGCGCTCCTGCAGCACCCGCAGCAGCTTGATCTGCAGAGGCAGTGGCATGCTTTCCACTTCGTCGAGGAACAGGGTACCGCCGTCGGCGTGCTCGATCTTGCCGATGCGCCGCTTGCCGGCGCCGGTGAAGGCGTTGGCTTCGTGACCGAAAATTTCACTTTCGAACAGGTTTTCCGGCAGGCCGCCGCAGTTCAGCGCCACGAACTGGCGGGTATGCCGGCGACTGAAGTCATGCAGACAGCGGGCGACCAGTTCCTTGCCGGTCCCGGTTTCACCTTCGATCAGTACGTTGGCCGAGGTATCGGCGACGTTGGCGATCAATTCACGCAGGTTCTGCATCGCCGGGGAACGGCCGATGATCCGGCCTTCCAGGGAATCGCGCTCGGCCAACTGCCGGCGCAACGAAGTGACTTCCCTTGCCAGGCTGCGTTGCTCCAGGGCGCGGCGGGCCACGTCCACCAGACGTTCCGGGGAGAAGGGTTTCTCCATGAAGTCGTAGGCGCCTTTCTGCATCGCGCCGACCGCCATGGAGATGTCGCCGTGCCCGGTGATCAGCACCACCGGCAGGCTGCGATCGCGAGCCTTGAGGCGGGTGAGCAATTCCAGGCCATCGATGCCCGGCAGGCGAATGTCGCTGATGACGATGCCGGCAAAGTTGTCGCCGACCCGCTCCAGGGCTTCTTCGGCGCTGCCGACACCGATGCATGGGATGTCTTCCAGGGACAGTGCCTGCTGGCAGCCGAGCAGCACGTGGGGGTCGTCTTCGACGATCAAAACACTAAGGTCGTGGTTCATATTGGCTCGGCGGGTGTGGGGCTTACCAACGGTAAACTGAGGACGAATGCGGTACCACCGCTGGCCGGGTGCTCGACGCCCAGGTGACCGCCGGTGGCGGCGGCCAGGCTCGCCGAAAGGGTCAGGCCGAGGCCCAGGCCCTGCTCGCCGGGTTTGGTGGTGAAAAACGGTTCGAACAGATGCTTGCGCGCTTCGGCGTCGATGCCATGGCCGTTGTCGCGAACCCGCAGGCGGTATTTGCCGTCGACCGCGTCACCTTCGAGCCACAACTCCGGCTGCGGCTGCGCCTGCATGGCGTCGAGGGCGTTGCCGATCAGGTTGACCAGAATCTGCTCCAGACGGGTCTGGTCGATCTGGACCTGAACGTCTTCGAAATGGCGATGAAGTTGCAGCCGGGCGTTCTCCACCCGCGAGCCGAGCAATTGCAAGGCGGCGTCCACGCCCTTGCCGAGACAGGCCTGGCCCTTGTCGTCGCCGCGCCGGGCGAAGGAACGCAGGCTGGCGGTGATCCGGCCCATGCGGTCGATCAGTTCGTTGATGGTCTTGAGGTTGGTGCTGGCCACGTCCAACTGGCCGCGCTCGAGAAAGCGCACGGTATTTCCGGACAGCGTGCGCAGCGCCGCCAGCGGCTGGTTCAGTTCGTGGGCGATGCTGGTGGACATCTGGCCGATGGCCGCGAGCTTGCCGGCCTGCACCAGTTCATCCTGGGCGCGGCGCAAGGTCTCCTCGGCATGGCGTCGTTCGCGGATCTGACCCTTGAGCCGTTCGTTGCTGGCGCGCAGGTCGACGGTGCGTTCGGTAATCCGACGCTCCAGCTGATTGTTGGCTTGCTCCAAGGCTTCCCGGGCGGCGAGGCGGGTGGCGATCACCTTGCGCCGCTCGTTCCAGGCGATCAGCAGGAACGCCACGAGGCCAAAAGCGACGGCCACGAGAATGCCTTGGTTGATCGATTCCCGGCGCAGATCCTGGAGCGGCGTCAGCAGGGTGAAATTCCACGGGGTGTCGTTCAACTGGCGGGTTTGCGAGAGGTAACTGATGTTTTCATCGTCGGAAACAACCTCGCTGTTGGCCGGGAAGGTCAGCTTTTCCACGCCTTCGGACAGGGTTTCCCGGGCCAGCGGCTGCAACTCGGTGAGCGGGAACCAGTAGTACTGGAGGCTGCGAGCGAGCTTTTCCTTGGTCTCTTCGCTCAGTGGCACCACCGATTTGAGGCGCCGCGCAGGATCGCTGGAGAGGATGATGATGCCGTTCTCGTCGCTGACGAAGGCTTCCAGGCGCGCCCGCTGCCAGCGCTCCTCCATGGCTTCCAGGCGCACCTTGACCACGGCGACGCCGATGATCTTGCCGTGTTCTTCCAGGCCGTGGGCCAGGTAGTAGCCGGGTTCGCCATTGGTGCTGCCGATGCCGTAGAAGCGCCCCGGCTGGCCGCGAACGGCGTTCTGGAAATAGGCGCGGAAGGACAGGTCTTCACCCAGGTAACTGTCGACGTCGCGCCAGTTGCTGGTGGCCATGACACGGCCGGTGGTGTCCATCACGTAAATGGCCCGACTGCGACTGCGTCGGTTCAGGCCTTCGAGGTATTCGTTGACCGTTTGCCGGTGTTCCGGGCTCGGATCGTCCAGCAGCGTCGAGACGCTGGATTCGAGCTCCAGCAGGCTGGGCAGGTAGGTGTATTTGCTGATTTCGCTTTCGACGGCGCGGGCGTGCAACTCCAGCTGGCGCTGGCCGTTTTCGCCGAGATTGCGGATGCCGTAGTGCTCACTGACCCAGAAGCCGATGTAACCGAGTCCAATCATCATGGCGATGATCAGCGGCGGCAGGAACAGATGGCGAATCAGACGGGGTTTCACGGCGAGTGATGGTTCTAGAGCGCGATCGAGAGTGGGGTCGCATTTCATCACAGATGCCTTGGGTCAACCACAACACAAATCTCAAGACCACCACCGACCCAATGTGGGAGCGGGCTTGCTCGCGAAGGCGTAGTGTCAGTCACATCCATTTTGAATGTGCCGCCGCCTTCGCGAGCAAGCCCGCTCCCACAAGGGGATAGCGGTGTTTTCTTAGTGCTGCAAAATCTTGTTGAGGAAGTGCTGCGTACGTTCGGCACGGTGGCTGATGTCGCCGAAGAACTCTTCTTTCTTGCAGTCTTCGATGATCTGGCCCTTGTCCATGAAGATCACGCGGTCGGCCACTTTACGGGCGAAGCCCATTTCGTGGGTCACGCACATCATGGTCATGCCTTCGTGGGCCAGTTGCACCATCACGTCGAGCACTTCGTTGACCATTTCCGGGTCCAGTGCCGAGGTCGGTTCGTCGAACAGCATGACGATCGGGTCCATCGCCAGCGCACGGGCAATCGCCACACGCTGTTGCTGACCGCCGGACAGTTGTCCCGGGTGCTTGTGGGCGTGGGCCGACAGACCGACGCGCTCGAGCAGTTGCAGGCCTTTCTTGGTCGCTTCTTCCTTGCTGCGGCCCAGCACCTTGATCTGCGCGATGGTCAGGTTTTCGGTGATGGTCAGATGCGGGAACAGTTCGAAATGCTGGAACACCATGCCCACCCGCGAACGGAGCTTGGGCAGGTTGGTTTTCGGGTCGGCGATGGAGGTGCCGTCGACCACGATGTCACCTTTCTGGAACGGCTCCAGGGCGTTGACGCACTTGATCAGGGTCGATTTGCCGGAACCGGACGGCCCGCACACCACGATCACCTCGCCTTTCTTGACCTCGGTGCTGCAATCGGTCAGCACCTGGAAGTCGCCATACCACTTGTTGATGTTCTTGATGGAGATCATACGGTGATCCTTTTTTGCAGGCGCTTGACCAACTGCGAGGCGGCAAAGCTGATGATGAAGTACACGAGCCCTGCGAAGATCAGGAACTCATTGGAGCGGCCGATGATGTCGCCGCTGGCACGCGCAGAATTGAGGAAGTCCACCAGGCCGACGGCATATACCAGCGAGGTGTCCTGGAACAGGATGATGCTCTGTTGCAGCAACAGCGGGGTCATCTTGCGGAAGGCCTGGGGCAGGATGATCAGGCGCATCATCTGGCCATAGTTCATGCCCAGTGCCTGGGCGGCGCCCATCTGGCCCTTGGGAATCGACTGCACACCGGCGCGGACGATTTCGCAGAAGTAAGCCGCTTCGAACATCATGAAGGCCACGATGCACGAGGTGAACGCGCCGATCGGGGTGTCTTCGCCGGTGATCCAGCGCAGCACGAACGGTACCGCCAGGTAGAACCAGGTGATCACCAGCAGCAGCGGAATCGAACGGAAGTAGTTGACGTAGGCACCGGCCAGATTCGACAACAGTTTGTTGTGTGACAGACGGCACAGCGCCAGGATGGTGCCGAGGATGATCCCGCCGATGACGCCCATGGCCATCAGCTTGAGGGTCATGATCATGCCGTTCCACATGCCTGGCAGGGACGGGATGATGCCCGAGAAGTCGAGTTCCATCATTTACCCCCTACGGAAATCAGGCCTGGTACGGCAACTTTCTTCTCGACCATACGCATCAGCAGCATCAGGCTCATGTTCAGGGTGAAGTAGATCAGCGTGGCCAGGGTGAACGCTTCGAACAGGTTGGCCGAGAACTCGGCGGTCTGTTTGGTCTGCGCCAGCAGCTCCATCAGGCCGATCAGCGAGGCGACGGACGAGTTCTTGAAGACGTTGAGAAATTCCGAGGTGAGCGGCGGAATGATGATCCGGTAGGCCTGGGGCAGCAGCACGTTCCAGTAGATCTGCGGCAGGGTGAAACCCATGGCGCGGGCCGCGGATTCCTGACCTTTTGGCAGCGCCTGGATACCGGTACGCACCTGTTCGCAAACACGGGCGGCGGTGAACAGGCCCAGGCACACGACGACGCTGAGGAAGGCCGAGGTGGTCGGGTTCAGGTCCTGCTTGTACCACTCCTGCAGATCGGCCGGCAGCAGATCGGGCACCAGGAAGTACCAGATGAACAGCTGAACCAGCAGCGGCACGTTACGGAAGAGTTCGACGTAGCAGGTGGCGATGCCCGATACGATGCGGTTCGGCACGGTACGCATGACGCCCAGGATCGAGCCCAGCGTCAGGGCGATGATCCAGGCCACGATGGCGATGCCGATGGTCCAGCCCAGACCGGAGATGAACCAGTCGAGATAGGTCTCGCTGCCCACGCCGGTGGACTTGAAGAACACGCCCCAGTCCCAGTTGTAATTCATTAGGGTCTCCCCTCAGATCAATCGATGTACAAGTACCCGCTTGGGGGAAACTCCGTTCCCGCCTGATCCGTTCGATCAGGCACACGCGACCGGCTCGATAGCCACCGGTTCGAGTGTTTCCATAAATGCCAGCAGGAGGTGACAACTCCTGAAAGGGCAACGGCCCCTTCAGGAGATAAGGTTAGTCAGAAATCAGGATTTCTTGTCGTCAGCCGCTTTGTCGGTCGGCGTGGCGATCAGGGCCTTGAGCTCGTTGCTCATCGGGAACTCCAGGTTCACGCCCTTAGGCGGTACTGGCTGCTGGAACCACTTGTCGTAGATCTTGTTGATCTCGCCCGATGCGTAGGTAGCCTTGATGGCGTCGTCCACGACCTTCTTGAACGGCTCGTCGCCCTTGCGAACCATGCAGCCGTAGATTTCGTAGGACTGTGGAGTACCAGTCACGGCCCAGTCGGCAGGCTTCTTGGCCTTGGCCATTTCGCCGGCCAGCAGTACGTCGTCCATCATGAAGGCCACTGCGCGGCCGCTTTCCAGCATCTGGAAGGACTCACCGTGGTCTTTGGCGGAGATGACGTTCATGCCCATCTGCTTGTCGGCATTCATCGCCTTGAGGATGCGCTCGGACGTGGTGCCGGCGGTGGTCACGACGTTCTTGCCCTTCAGGTCGTCGAAGTCCTTGTAGGCGGAGTCTTTCTTGGACAGCAGACGGGTGCCGACTTCGAAGATGCCCACGGAGAAGTCAACCTGCTGCTGACGCTCGACGTTGTTGGTGGTGGAACCGCACTCCAGGTCCACGGTGCCGTTCTGCACCAGCGGGATACGGGTTTGCGAGGTCACCAGGTTGTACTTGACCTGAAGGTTGGGCAGGTCCAGCTCTTTTTTCAGAGCTTCGACGACTTTCAGTTGCAGGTCGTGGGAGTAGCCGACCGGTTTGCCGGAAGCGTCCACGATGTAGGAGAAAGGAATGGAAGCGTCGCGATGTCCGAGGGTGATAGTGCCGGAATCTTTGATCTTCTTCAGGGTGCCGGTGAGTTCGGCGGCGAAAACTGGAGTGCTGATCAGAGCGGCAGCAATGGCTGCGCCCAGGATATGGGGAACGATGCGCATCAAATTTTCCTCGACATTGTTTTTTTTATGGAGCCAGTTCACCGGCCCTTTTGAGCATTGAATGCCTGACGGCTCCTGAAGTGTTGGCGCAACAGGCATTCGTCGAAGAAGTGTAGAGCATGACTCGTGCCAGACCAGTCTGGATTGGTCAAAGCATTGATTTATATGGGTATTAAATATTTATTGCGGCTTTTTTTGCGCTGGAAAATCCGGTTATCCGAACCGACCCGCAGGTCGCGTTCGGAAAACCGAATGGCGTTGGGGCGCAACCCGCTGTCAGGGGTATTTACGCTTGTCCGGTGCCGGCGGGAAATACTGGTATAACCAGGTTTCACTGAGGGTGCGATCGTTGGTGCGGATGAACAGGCGCAGCTCGACCGGATCGACGCTGTCGTTGGTCGGGTACCAGTCGAACAGGATGCGGAAGCCCTTGATGTCATCGAGCACCAGCACGCTGAAATCCTTGACCTCACCGTTCGAGCAGGTGACCACCGGTTCGATGCCGGCACCGGCCGGCAGGCGATCCAGGCCACCGCCGGTGAAGTCCACGGCGAAACGACGGGCCCAGACTTCCGGATAGTGTTCGCCCGGCGCCCAGCCTTCGGTGAAGCCGCCCATCCCCGAACGCGTCGCATGAACCCGCGCCAGCGGCGTGCCGACCGGCGGCAGCGCGCTCCAGTACAGCTTGTAGCCGTAGTTCAGCGAATCGCCGGCGGCCACCGGTTTTTTTGGTGTCCAGAAGGCGACGATGTTGTCCATGGTCTCGCCGGTGGTGGGGATCTCCAGCAGGTCCACCGAGCCTTCGCCCCATGCCGTCGTCGGTTCGACCCACAGGCTCGGACGGCGGCTGTACCAGTCGACGGTGTCCTGATAGCTGGCGAATTCGTGATCGGTCTGCACCAGGCCGAAGCCCTTCGGATCGTTGTCGGCGAAGGCGTTGAATTGCAGGGTGGCCGGGTTGTTCAGCGGGCGGCAGATCCACTCGCCGTTGCCGCGCCACATCGCCAGGCGATCGGAGTCGTGGATTTGCGGGTGAATGGTGTCGCACATGCGGCGCTCGTGGGTACCGCAGCTGAACATGCTGGTCATCGGCGCGATGCCCAGTTGATCGATGGCGGTCCGCGCGTTGACGTGGGCATCGACCTCCATCACCACGCGCTCGGCCTGGCAGTCGATGTCAAAGCGGTAGGCGCCGGTGGCGCTTGGCGAGTCGAGCAGGGCATAGACCACGAAGCGAGTACTGTCCTTGTCCGGGGTCTCGAACCAGAACTTGGTGAAGTCAGGGAATTCCTCGCGCTTCTTGGCGTAGGTGTCGATGGCCAGACCGCGGGCCGAGAGGCCATATTGGCCAGTGGCATCCACCGCGCGGAAGTAGCTGGCGCCTAGGAAAGACACCACGTCGTGCTTGTCCAGCTCCGGCGCCTTGAACAGCTTGAAGCCGGAGAAACCCAGGTCGCCGGTCAACTGCTTGGTGTCGACCGTGGTCTTTTCGTAGTTGAACAGCTCCGGACGGAAATGCACCTCGCGGGCCATGCGGGTCTTGGGATCGACGCTGTACATGCGCACCGGCTGCTTGAAACCCATGCCGACGTGGAAGAACTGCACGTCCAGCTGACCCTTGTTGTCTTTCCACAGCGAATGGTCGCCGTCGTAGCGGATCGCATTGAAATTCTGCGGCGTCATGGTCGCCAGGGTCGGCGGTAACACCTGCTTGGTGTCCTGGTAGCGGTTGCTGGCCAGTTGCTTGGCCTGGATCTTCAAGGCCTCGAAATCGAAGGCCTTGGCCTCGCCATCGGCCGTCCCGGGGGCAGCCCAGGCGCGGGCGGCGAGCAGGCCGGTGGCGGACAAACCGGTATAGGCCGCAATGGCCATGGAGGCTTTGAGCAAATTTCTGCGGTGCATAACTACAACCTGTCGTGAACAATCCCGCGCCGTTCCTGGCACGTACTGGATCAGAAATTACGGTTCGGACATGCCTTCGGCCAAACGCGACGGACTTTAAACAGATGCCGAATAGCTTAAACCGTTCGATTGCAGAGCAAAAATGGTTGATGGCAAGACGCTAGCGCGCGAATGAAACAAGACGTGTCCGGAAACATTTCCCACAGCCCTTTCTGATTTAGAGGGCATATCTGCTTTTTTCGTGTAATTACTCTAAAAACCGCTTTTCAGCGCCGAGATTATTTCTATTCTGTAGTCATGACCGGTTTATGCCCTTCGGGCCGGTACGGTTCAGTGGCCCATGCGGCGCTGCCGGAAGATAGATCAAGGGCGATGCGGTTTCTGAAGTTTTCTTTGACGTAGAGAGAAGGACATCGTCCATGTCGAAAGTACAAGGCATCACCGAAATGTTGGGAATCTTTCCATGCCTGGGCCTGGGTAGGCGAAGGCGCCGGCTGAACAGCGAGGAAATGAAGCTGGTGGAGCGTTACAGGGAATTGTCGGAGAGCGACCGGATTGCCATGCGGTATCTGGTGGATGCGATGAGGAGTGTTTCGCGGTTTTGAGTGGGACTGGTTAGCGTGAGAGCCATTTGGCTTTCACGGTCTCCAGAGAGGTCAACTTGCCTGCGTCAGCGTCGGCAATGCCGGCGTCGATTGCGGACAGGTAGGCCAGTTGTTCATTGTTTTGGGAGGTATGTCCCCAAGGGGGAAACTGGGAGTGTTACAACGCAGGGGCAGACGTTGCAGTCTGCCCCTTTTTGTTTTTTGTTTCAGTAGCTCGTGCCATCGGCCGTGCGAGATCCCTGTAGCAGTTGGCGAAGCCTGCGTTCTGCTGCGCAGCAGTCGTTAAATCAGCCAATGCGGTGTCTCAGGCAGACCTCGCATTCAGGTTTTGCGACTGCTTCGCAGTCGAACGCAGGCTTCGCCAGCTGCTACATGTCCTGCGGCAACTTGACTGGTCGGTATTGGGAGGGCAGGAATGCGGTATCTTTTTGTCTGAAGGAGAGATTGATCTATGACAGACACTGACAACAAGAACCCTGAAGCAGATCTTCAGGACCGTTTCGAAGCCGTGCGTGGCAAAGCCGATATCAAATGGCGCACGGATGATTTGATGGCTTTGCTGAGAGGGGATACCAGCATTTGCTTGAAGGAAGAAGATCGCCCCGGCTTCCCAGCGGACCCCGGGGCGACTCACATCAGCGACTAACCTTCCAGGCATCCCCAGCAGGTGCGGTGCCGTGGTCGTACGGCTTGGCGATCCACATGTAGAGCAGACCCAGGCCGATCACGATGACGGTGCTCAACACCATCGAGTAGTTGATGTACCACGCCGCATCCGGCGTGCGGGGCCAAGCCATGTTGATGATGGCGCCGATGCCGTAGGCCAGGGCGCCGATGTTGACTAGCCAGCCCCAGGCGCCGAGGGTGAATTTGCCGCTCGGTTTCCAGCCTTTCATGCGGGCGTAAAGGGCCGCCAGGACGATCATCTGGAACGCCAGGTAGATGCCGATGGCGGCGAAGCTGACGATGGTGGCGACGGCATCCTGCAGAAAGAAGCCGAGGATGATGATCAGTGCCGGCAGGACGCCGGAGACGAACAGGGCGGCAACCGGCACCTGAGTTGTAGGAGAAATCTTCTTCAGCAGTCGACTGCCGATGACCATTTCGTCACGGGCGTAGGAGTACAGCAGACGGCTCGCCGCCGCTTGCAGGCTGATGACGCAGGAGATGAAGGAAATCATCACCACGCCCATGACCATTTTCGAGCCGACCGGGCCGAAAGCGTTGTTGAGGATAGTGCCGACCGGGTCCTTGTCGGTGCCGTTGATCACGGCTTGCATGTCCGGCACGGCGAGAATCAGGGCCAGGCAGGCGAACATCGCGGCGACGCCGCCGATGTAGATGGTCATGCGCATGGCCACCGGGATTTTCTTGCTCGGGTTCGGGGTTTCTTCGGCCACGTCGCCGCAGGCTTCGAAGCCGTAGTACAGGAACATCCCCGCCAGGGACGCGGTGAGGAACGCCGGCAGGTACGAGCCATCGACGCTGATGCCGAAGGTGTCGAACAGCACGCCGATCGACTGATGACGCTCGAAGATCAGCAGGTAGACGCCGACGATCACCGCGCCAATCAGTTCGCAGAGGAAGCCGAACATGGCGATTCGCGCCAGGGTCTTGGTGCCGCTGAGATTGACCAGGGTGGCGAACAACGTCAGCACCAGGGCGATGACGATGTTGGTGTTGTTGCTCGGTTCAAAACCCAGCATGGCTGCAAGGTAAGGACCTGCGCCGACCGCAACGGCGGCGATGGTCACGCACAGGGCAATGGAGTAGATCCAGCCGACCATCCATGCCCAGCGCTTGCCCACCAGACGCCGGGCCCACGGATATACGCCGCCGGAGATCGGGAACTGCGAGACCACTTCACCGAATATCAGGCACACCAGCAACTGGCCGCAACCGACCAGCAAATAGGCCCAGAACATTGGTGGCCCGCCGGCGGCGAGGCAAAGGCCGAAGAGGGTATAAACCCCTACGACCGGTGACAGGTAAGTGAAGCCCAGGGCGAAGTTTTCCCACAGGCTCATGCTGCGATTGAAGTTGGAGGTGTAACCCAGTTGGCGTAACTGCTCGGCATCGCTGTCGGCAGCGGCCGTCGAGAGATCGGGTGATGCACTCATGTGTGTTTTCTCCGGAAAATCGGCAGATTTCGGATGGCCGAAGCCGTGGCGGGGCTGTGAGAGCGCCGCCAGGTTCGGTGGTTATTGTTGTTTTGTTGGTTTGGAGCCTGGTGGTGCGTAGTGCCGGTTTCTGCCCTGAAACCGTGGTGAATCCCACTGTAGGAGCGAGCTTGCTCGCGAAGAACCTGAGAGCACCGCGGGGCGTCAGGAACCCCGCGTCATCGTTGACGTCCATCGCGAGCAAGCTCGCTCCTACAGGTAATGCTTTTTAGTGCTTGAACATCACATGCCGAACGACGGTGTAGTCCTCCAGCCCGTACATCGACATGTCCTTCCCATACCCGGACAGTTTCTGGCCGCCGTGCGGCATTTCACTGACCAACATGAAGTGGGTGTTGACCCAGGTGCAGCCGTACTGCAGGCGCGCCGATAGGCGATGGGCGCGGCCGACGTCGGCGGTCCAGACCGAGGACGCCAGGCCGTAGTCCGAGTCGTTGGCCCAGCCCAGAACCTGAGCCTCATCGGTGAATTTGGTCACCGAAACGACCGGGCCAAATACCTCGCGACGAACGATTTCGTCGTCCTGCTGCGCGTCCGCCAGCACGGTCGGTTCGAAGAAAAAGCCATTGCCGTCCACCGCCTTGCCGCCGGTGATCAGGCGGATGTGCGGCTGGGCCACGGCGCGCTCGACAAACCCGGCCACGCGGTCGCGGTGTTGCGCGGTGATCAGCGGACCGAGTTCGGTCGATGGATCGTCCTGTAAACCGTATTTGATGCTGCTGACCGCTGCGCCGAGCTTCTCGACGAATTTCTCGTAGATACCTTCCTGCGCGTAAATACGGCAGGCAGCGGTGCAGTCCTGGCCGGCGTTGTAGAAGCCGAAGGTGCGGATGCCTTCGACGGCGGCATCGATGTCGGCGTCGTCAAAGATGATCACCGGCGCCTTGCCGCCCAGTTCCATGTGCATGCGTTTGACGCTGTCGGCGGTGCTGGAAATGATGTTCGAGCCGGTGGCGATCGAGCCGGTCAGCGACACCATGCGCACTTTCGGGTGGGTGACCAGCGGGCTGCCGACGCTAGGACCACGGCCGAACACCAGGTTGAGTACGCCGGCCGGGAAGATTTCCGACGCCAGTTGCGCCAGACGCAGCGCGGTCAGCGGGGTCTGTTCCGATGGCTTGAGCACCACGGTATTGCCAGCGGCGAGGGCCGGGGCGATTTTCCAGGCGACCATCATCAGCGGGTAGTTCCACGGCGCGATGGAGGCGATCACGCCCACCGGATCACGGCGGATCATCGAAGTGTGGCCGGGCAGGTATTCGCCACCGGCCGAACCGCTCATGCAACGGCTGGCGCCGGCGAAGAATCGGAACACGTCGGCAATCGCCGGGATCTCGTCATTCAGCGCGGCGCTGTAGGGTTTGCCGCAGTTGTCCGATTCCAGCTTGGCCAGCTCTTCGCCGTGGGCTTCGATGGCGTCGGCGAGTTTGAGCAGCAGCAGGGAACGGTCTTTGGGCGGGGTCTGCGACCAGCCGTCGAACGCGGCATCGGCAGCGCGCACGGCGGCATCGACCTGGGCTTCGCTGGCTTCGTTGATTTCCACCAGCACGCGGCCCAGGGCGGGGTTGAACACCGGTTGGGCCGGGCCTTCGCCGTTGAGCAGTTGGCCGTTGATCAGGAGTTGGGTTTGCATTGGTTTTGTCCTCTTCAAATACTTTTATTTTTCTGTAGAAACCGAACCCTGTAGGAGCGAGGCTTGCCCGCGAAGAGGCCATCAAAATTCGGCATTGATGGTGGCTGACACACCGCTTTCGCGGGCAAGCCTCGCTCCTACAGGAGAGGTTGTTGTCTGTTGTTGAATTACTTCCCGCCACTCCCCGCAACGCTTTCACCGCCACGGGTCAGGTAATAGGCGCCGAGGATCGGCAGCATGGTCACCATCATCACCAGCATCGCCACGACGTTGGTCACCGGTACATCCCGAGGGCGGCTGAGCTGATTGAGCAGCCACAACGGCAGGGTGCGCTCATGGCCGGCGGTGAAGGTGGTGACGATGATCTCGTCGAACGACAGCGCAAACGCCAACATGCCGCCGGCCAGCAACGCCGAGCCCAGATTCGGCAGGATGATGTAGCGGAAGGTCTGCCAACCGTCGGCGCCGAGGTCCATCGACGCCTCGATCAGGCTGTGGGAGGTGCGGCGCAACCGTGCGATCACGTTGTTGTAGACGATCACCACACAGAAGGTCGCGTGGCCGACGATGATGGTGAACATCCCGGGCTCGATGCCCAGCGACTTGAAGGTCGCCAGCAGTGCGATCCCGGTGATGATCCCCGGCAGGGCGATGGGCAGGATCAGCATCAGCGAGATGCCCTGCTTGCCGAAGAAGTCCCGGCGATACAGCGCCGCCGAAGCCAGCGTGCCGAGAACCATTGCGATCAGCGTGGCAATCGAGGCGATCTGCAGCGACAGCTTGATCGCTTCCAGCACGTCGGGCCGCGAGAACGCCACGCCGATCCACTTCAGGGTGAAACCCTTGGGCGGAAAGCTGAACGCCGCGTCTTCGGTGTTGAAGGCGTACATGAAGATGATCAGGATCGGGAAGTGCAGGAACACCAACCCGCCCCAGGCTGCGATTTTGAGGCCCCAGGAGGCACGCCCTTGTGATGAAGAGTCAGAGTGCATCGAAGGCCCCCAGACGTTTGACGATGGACAGGTAAACGGCGATCAGCACGATCGGCACCAGGGTGAACGCAGCGGCCATCGGCATGTTGCCGATCGCACCTTGCTGGGCGTAAACCATGCTGCCGACGAAGTAGCCCGGCGGGCCTACCAGCTGCGGCACGATGAAATCGCCGAGGGTCAGGGAGAAGGTGAAGATCGAGCCGGCGGCAATGCCCGGTACCGAGAGCGGCAGAATCACCTGCATGAAGGTCTGGCTGGGCTTGGCGCCAAGGTCGGCGGAAGCCTGCAACAGCGACGGCGGCAGACGCTCCAGCGAGGCCTGGATCGGCAGGATCATGAACGGCAGCCAGATGTAGACGAACACCATGAACCGCCCCAGGTGCGAGGTCGACAGGGTGCTTCCGCCCACGCCCGGAATCCCCAGCACGAACTGCAACAACGGCTCCAGCCCCAGGTGCTGGACGAACCACTGCGCCACGCCGCCCTTGGCCAGCAGCAGCGTCCAGGCGTAGGCCTTGACGATGTAACTGGCCCACATCGGCATCATCACCGCGATGTAGAAAAACGCCTTGGTCTTGCCGGTGGTGTAGCGCGCCATGTAGTAGGCGATCGGGAACGCGACGATGGCGCTGGCGATCGAGACCACGATGGCCATGCTCAGGGTGCGCAGAATGATGTCGAAATTGGCGGGCTGGAACAGTGCGGCGAAGTTCGCCAGGGTCAGGTCGGGGGTGACCGCCATGGTGAAGTCGTCGAAGGTGTAGAAACCTTGCCACAGCAGGGTCAGCAACGAACCCAGGTAGATCGCGCCGAACCACAGCAGCGGCGGAATCAACAGCATCGACAGGTACAGGTTCGGCCGGCGGTACAGCAGGTTGGAAAACCTGCGCAGTGCCGAGCCTCCTGTCGTGGTTTGAGAGATAGCCATGGTGTTCATCTCAGACCCCGCTTGCCAGGGTGTCGTGCAGCGGGATCATCGCTTCGCGGGCCCAGCGCGCGGTCATGCGTTGCCCGGTCTGGTGTTGGGCGCTGGTATCGAGCCACTGGTTGTTGGCCTTGCTGATGTTCAGGGTCTGGCCGTTATCCAGTTTCAGTTCATAGCGGGTGGCGCTGCCCTGATATTGAATGTCGTGCAGCAGGCCGCTGACTTCGATTTCATGGCTGGCCAGCGGGCCCTCGGCAAACCGCACGTGTTCCGGGCGGATCGAAAACGGCTGCGGATTGCCGCTCAGCTCACGGGCCAGATCGCCACGGATCACGTTGGAGGTGCCGACGAATTCGGCGACGAAAGTGGTCGCAGGTTTCATGTACAGGTTGCGCGGCGAGTCGACCTGTTCGATGCGGCCCTTGTTGAAGACGGCCACGCGGTCGGACATCGACAGCGCTTCGGTCTGGTCGTGGGTGACGAAGATGAAGGTGATGCCGAGCTGGCGTTGCAGCTTCTTCAATTCGCTCTGCATCTGCTCGCGCAGCTTGAGGTCCAGTGCGCCGAGGGGCTCGTCGAGCAGCAGCACCCGTGGGCGGTTGACCAGGGCACGGGCCAGGGCCACGCGCTGACGCTGGCCGCCGGAGAGCTGCACCGGCTTGCGCTCGCCGTAGCCGCCGAGAGCGACCATGTCGAGGGCTTCTTCGGCGCGCTTGTTGCGTTCGCCCTTGGCCACGCCTTTGACTTTCAAACCGTAGGCGACGTTGTCGCGAACGTTCATGTGCGGGAACAGCGCGTAATCCTGGAACACGGTGTTCACGTCGCGCTGATACGGCGGCAGCCCGGCGGCTTCCTCGCCGTGAATGCGGATGGAGCCTGCGCTCGGTTGTTCGAAACCGGCGATCAGGCGCAGACAGGTGGTTTTGCCCGAGCCCGAAGGGCCCAGCATGGAGAAGAACTCGCCGTCCTGGATATCGATGGAAACCCGGTCAACGGCCTTCACTTCGCCGAACTGACGGGAAACGTTGGTGAACTGGACTGCAAGCGTCATGGTGCGGTGCTCCGAAAAGGCGAGGGTCGTCGCAGCGGCCCTGCCTGGACTTCTGAAAAATCTGAATCAAGATCGCGTCGGTGTAGCTGGAGTACTCATTGTGGCGAGGGGGCTTGCCCCCGTTCGGCTGCGAAGCAGTCGCAAAACCTGCCTCCGCGATTTTCCTGACAGTACGCGGTGGATGGTTTCAGGGCGGCTTCGCCACCCAACGGGGGCAAGCCCCCTCGCCACAGGAGTTCTTCAGGCGCGGCGCAGGGGGTTATCTGCCGCCCATGATCGCGATGTAGTCCTGGGTCCAGCGGCTGTACGGCACGAACTTGCCGCCTTCGGCCTGCGGGGTTTTCCAGAAGGCGATCTTGTCGAACTGGTCAAAACCGTTGGTCTTGCAGCCTTCGGCGCCGAGCAGTTCGCTCTCCTTGCACGCCGCCGGTACCGCCGGCAACGAACCGAACCAGGCGGCCACGTCGCCCTGGACCTTCGGTTGCAGCGACCAGTCCATCCACTTGTAGGCACAGTTCGGATGCTTGGCCTCGGTGTGCAACATGGTGGTGTCGGCCCAGCCCGTGGCGCCTTCTTTCGGGATGGTCGAGGCGATCGGCTGTTTCTCGTTCATCAGGCCGTTGACCTGATACGGCCAGGCGCCGGAAGCGACCACGCCTTCGTTCTTGAAGTCGCTCATCTGCACGGTGGTGTCGTGCCAGTAGCGGTGGATCAGCGGCTGCTGCGCGCGAAGCAGATCGAGCACCGCCTTGTATTGCTCTTCGGTCAGCTCGTAAGGGTTCTTGATCCCCAGTTCCGGCTTGGCGGTCTTGAGGTACAGCGCCGCATCGGCGATGTAGATAGGGCCGTCATAGGCCTGCACACGGCCCTTGTTCGGTTTTCCGTCCGGCAGGTTTTCCGCGGCAAACACCACGCTCCAGCTGTCCGGCGCGGTCTTGAACACGTTGGTGTTGTACATCAGCACGTTCGGGCCCCACTGGTACGGGGTGCCGTAGGTCTGATTGTTGACCACGTACCAGGGCGCATCCTTGAGGCGCGGGTCGAGGTTCTTCCAGTTCGGGATCAGCGCAGTGTTGATCGGCTGGACACGCTTGCCGACGATCAGGCGCAGGGAGGCGTCGCCCGACGCGGTGACCAGGTCGTAACCGCCCTTGGCCATCAGGCTGACCATTTCATCGGAGGTGGCGGCGGTCTTCACGTTGACCTTGCAGCCGGTTTCCTTCTCGAAACCGGTCACCCAGTCGTAGGCCTTGTCGCTTTCGCCCCGTTCGATGTAGCCGGGCCAGGCCACGATATCCAGCTGACCTTCGCCAGCGCCGACAGCCTTCAGCGGCTCGGCGGCCTGGACACTGGCACTGGCCAGCAGCGCGGTGGTGATTGCACTGAGCAGTGCGGTCTTGTGCGCGAACATGGAATTCCCTCTTCTTTAAATTATGGTCGGGGCAGTTTTTCGAACGGGGTGAAGCATGCCGTTGGCGGCTTGTTATTAGCGTAGTCAGAGATGCTGGCCATGGCGCGCCATGATGTGCCGCACCACGCTGTAGTCCTGTAACGAGTCGCTGGACAGGTCCTTGCCGTAGCCCGAGCGCTTGAGGCCGCCGTGGGGCATTTCGCTGACCAGCATGAAATGACTATTGATCCAGGTGCAGCCGTACTGCAGGCGTGCGGCGACCTGCATCGCCTTGTCCAGGTTCTGGGTCCAGACCGATGACGCCAGGCCGTATTCCGAATCGTTGGCCCAGTCCACCGCCTGTTCCAGTTGATCGAAGCGGGTCACGGTGACCACCGGGCCGAACACTTCGCGCTGGACGATTTCGTCGCTCTGTTTGCAGCCGGCCAACAAGGTCGGCTGATAGTAGAAACCGGCACCGGAATGCACCGCCGCGCCGGTGATCCGCTCGATGTGCGGTTGGCCGAGGGCGCGCTCGACGAAGCTGGCCACGCGGTCGCGCTGGCGGGTGCTGATCAACGGACCGATTTCGTTATCGGCATCGCGCTTGCCGGCAAAGCGCAGGCTGCTGACCGCCGCGCCGAGTTCGGCCACCAGGCGGTCGTGAATCCCGGCCTGGGCATAGACCCGGCAGGCCGCGGTGCAATCCTGGCCGGCGTTGTAGTAACCGTAGGTGCGCACGCCTTCGACCACCGCCTGGATGTCGGCGTCGTTGCAGACGATCACCGGGGCCTTGCCGCCCAGTTCCAGGTGCGTGCGCTTGAGGGTTTTCGAAGCGGCCTGAAGGATTTTCTGCCCGGTGACGATATCGCCGGTCAGCGACACCATGCGCACCTTGGGATGGCTGACCAGATGGCTGCCGACGCCTTCGCCACCACCGCAGACAATGTTGATCACTCCCGGCGGCAGAATCTCCGCGAGCGCCGGGGCCAAGGCGAGGATCGACAGTGGGGTGTGCTCGGACGGCTTGAACACCAGCGTGTTGCCGGCGGCCAAGGCCGGGGCGATTTTCCAGGCGGCCATCATGATCGGGTAGTTCCACGGTGCAATCGACGCGACCACGCCAATCGGATCGCGACGGACCATGCTGGTGTAGCCCGGCAGATATTCACCGCTGAGCTGGCCGGTCTGGCAACGCACGGCACCGGCGAAGAAACGGAACACATCGACCGTGGCGCTCAGATCGTCCTGACGCGCCAGATGCAATGGCTTGCCGCAGTTCAGGGCTTCGAGGCGGGCGAGCAGTTCGGCGTTCTTTTCAATGGCGTTGGCGATGTCCAGCAACAGGTTCGAACGCTGCTGCGGCGTGGTCCGCGACCAGCCGGCAAAGGCCCGGTGGGCGGCGAGGATGGCGGCTTCGACCTGTTCGGTGCTGGCTTCGGCGATCTGCGTCAGGACTTCGCCGGTGGCCGGGTTGATGATCGGCTCGACAAAGCCTTGCCCGGCAACCAGTTCGCCATCGATCAACAGGGCGGTAAACAGCGGGGTCTGCGCGCCAGCCATTTTTCGGGATCTCTTTTCTTGTGTGGCCATGCTGCTCCCAATGCCTGGGGCCGGCCGTCTTTATATAGATGCAGCAAGACTAGTGCGCGGACCCGAGGTCGACAAATTCTAAATACTGAAGGTGGCGTTCGATTAAATAGATGGCTTTCGTGGGCCATGCGGCTGCTCACGCGCCACGGTCAGGAACGGGTCGACAAGGGCAGGGCGGGCGGTGCCGCGACGCCAGGCCAGGCCCACGTCCAGGGTCTGGCTCAGGTCGGCGATCGGCCGCGCTTCAATGATGTCGCCCTCCAGCGACCACGGGCGGTAGGTCATGTCAGGCTGGATCGACACCCCGAGGCCGGCGGCCACCAGGCTTCGCACCGCTTCGGTGGAAGCTGTGCGCAAGGTGATGCGCGGTTGCAGGGAGGCTGCCGTCCACATGCGCTGGGCGTTGCGGTCCATTTCATCGACGTTCAGCTGAATCAATGGCTCGCGCGCCACATCGGCGAGGTTGATGCTGTCGTGTTCCAGTAGAGGATGCTGGGCCGGCAGCCACAGCCGGTGGGGTGAGTGAGTCAGCACTTCGGTCTGCAAGGCGTGACGGTCTTCGAGGTTGGACAGGATCAGCACCCCGACATCGATCTCGCCGCTGACCAGCAAATGCTCGATGTAAGGGCGTTCGTCCTCCATCACGCGGATTTCGACATTGGGGTAGGCGCGCTGGAAACGGGTGAGCAAATCCGCCAGGTAATAACCGGCCACCAGGCTGGTCACGCCGACGATCAACTGCCCGGCCACTTGGTCGGTGCTCTGTTGCAGGCTGCGCTTGGCGTTGTCGACGGTGGCGAGGATCAGGTGTGCCTGACGCAGGAACTGATGGCCCTGGTGAGTCAGGGTCATGCCCTTGGCGTGGCGGTTGAACAGGCCGACGCCGATTTCCTGCTCCAGTTGCTGGATCGCCAGGGTCAGGGTCGATTGGGAAATGAACGCGGTTTGCGCGGCGGCGGAGATCGAGCCGGTCTCGGCCACGGCGATGAAATGTCGGATCTGACGCAAGGTCATCATGGAAGGGTACCCGGTGGGCGGTTTTTATAGATTTGCTCGAGTGTATATCGCTTTTATAGAAAGGCAGTTGCGAGCTTCGAGCGGCGAACTGCAAGTGGGCAACATTTGGTCGCAACTCTGGCGGTGGGCGTAGGGCACTTTCGATCTAGGCTGGGGGCCTTATCAGCCGGGTACACCCTTTTACGGAGGCGAACATGAACACCCGTGGATTGCTCGATCAACTGTTGAAATCGGGTCAGGATATGTTGCAGAACAAGGCAGGTGGTGCTCAGACCAAATCATCTGGTGGCTTGGGCGGGCTGCTTGGCGGAAATGGCGGTTCGGGCGGTATCGGGGGATTGCTCTCCGGTGCTGGCGGCGGCGCATTGGCAGCCGGCGCGATGGGGTTGCTGCTGGGAAGCAAGAAGGCGCGCAAGGTCGGTGGCAAGGTTGCGGTTTATGGCGGTCTGGCTGCGCTGGGTGTACTGGCATACAAAGCCTACGGCAATTGGCAGGCCCAGCAGGGCACAGCGCCCAAAACCGAGCCGCAGACCCTCGACCGTCTGCCCGCGGCGCAAGTCGAGCAGCACAGTCAGGCGATCCTGAAGGCCCTGGTGGCGGCGGCCAAGGCGGACGGTCACATCGACGAGCGTGAGCGCGAGCTGATCGAAGGCGAGTTCATCAAGCTCGACAACGATCAGGAGCTACAGCACTGGCTGCACGCCGAGCTCAACAAACCCCTGGACCCCAGCGACGTCGCCCGCGCCGCCAGCACCCCGGAAATGGCCGCCGAGATGTACATCGCCAGCGTGATGCTGGTGGATGAGGAGAGCTTCATGGAGAAGTCCTACCTCGATGAACTGGCGCGCCAGCTCAGGCTGGAGCCGGGGTTGAAGGTCGAGCTGGAGCGGCAGGTTCGGCAGGCAACCGTTTAAACCGTCAGAAGCCTTCGCGGGCAAGCCTCGCTCC
>NZ_JAIQWX010000058.1 GCF_020164475.1 Pseudomonas sp. REP124
CTGCTCGCGATGAGGTCATGACGCCTCCGATCAGGTGGCAGGCCGAATCGCCTTGATCAGCGACTCCAGCGAATACCCCAATCGCGGCGCCAGCGCTTCGGCCCGGGCGATCAGCCCTTGCATGTCCAGCTCCTGATCCAGTTCCGAAGGCACGATCAGGATCACGTTGCCCTCCTTCACCGGCAATTCCCAGTAATGCCGGTGATAGAGCCCGCGCAACAACGCGGCGCCCAGCGGCTTGCCGTCGTCGGTGGCCCATTGATTGATCACCAGCCAGCCACCCGGATTCAGGCGTTTCTGGCAGTTCTCCAGGAAAGTCCAGGCCAGGTGCCCGACACCCGGGCCGACGTCGGTATAGAGGTCGACGAAAATCAGGTCCGCAGGCTCAGCCGTGTCGAGCAGTTCCAGAGCATCGCCGACGCGAATGTACAGGCGCGGATCGTCGTCCAGCCCCAGGTACTCGATGGCCAGGCGCGGCACATCGGGACGCAGTTCGATGGCTTCGACGTCTTCCAGCGGCAGGAACTTGAGGCAGGCCTGGGTCAGTGTGCCGGCGCCGAGCCCGAGAAACAGCGCGGACTCCGGCTGCTCGTGGCACAGCGCACCGATGAGCATCGCCCGGGTGTAATCGTATTCGAGCCAGCTCGGGTCGGCGGTGAACACACAACTCTGCTCGATGGCGTCACCGAATTCGAGAAAACGGTAATCGGCCACTTCCAGCACGCGAATCACGCCAAATTCGTCCTGCACTTCGGCGAGCAAATGCTCGACGCGCTCCTCAGTCATTTCCTCTCCCGACCCTCACCTTGCCTGCAATGAACAAGCAGCACATTGACACCACTGCGCACAGCGGCAAAGGCGCGATTGTCCGCGAAGCGACGGGAACAGGTCACGCACTAATTGCTGATAACATGGCGATCCGAGCGTAAAACAAATAGAGACCGTGATGAGCCAACCCTGGAGCCCTGACAGCTGGCGCGCCCTGCCGATCCAGCAGCAACCCCAATACCCCGATGCAGCGCATTTGCAGCACGTCGAGCAGACCCTGGCCAGTTATCCGCCGCTGGTGTTTGCCGGTGAAGCCCGGGAATTGCGTCGTCAGTTTGCCGAAGTGACCCAGGGCCGCGCGTTTCTGCTGCAGGGCGGCGATTGCGCGGAAAGCTTCGTCGAGTTCTCCGCCGCGAAAATCCGCGACACCTTCAAGGTGTTGCTGCAAATGGCAATCGTCATGACCTTCGCCGCCGGCTGCCCGGTGGTCAAGGTAGGGCGCATGGCCGGCCAGTTTGCCAAGCCGCGCTCGGCCAACGACGAAACCATCGACGGCGTGACCCTGCCGGCCTACCGGGGCGATATCGTCAACGGTATCGGCTTCGACGAGAAGAGCCGCGTGCCGGACCCGGAGCGCCTGCTGCAGTCCTATCACCAGTCCACCGCCACCCTGAACCTGCTGCGCGCCTTCGCCCAAGGCGGGTTTGCCGACCTGCACCAGGTGCACAAGTGGAACCTGGATTTCATCGCCAACTCCGCGCTGGCCGAGAAGTACAGCCACCTGGCCGACCGCATCGATGAGACTCTGGCCTTCATGCGCGCCTGCGGCATGGACAGCTCGCCGCAACTGCGCGAGACCAGCTTCTTCACCGCCCACGAAGCGCTGCTGTTGAACTACGAAGAAGCTTTCGTGCGCCGCGACAGCCTGACCAACGATTACTACGACTGCTCGGCCCACATGTTGTGGATCGGCGACCGCACCCGTCAGCTCGATGGCGCCCACGTCGAGTTCCTGCGCGGGGTGAACAACCCGATCGGGGTCAAGGTCGGCCCAAGCATGAACACCGACGACCTGATCCGCTTGATCGACATCCTCAACCCGGACAACGATCCGGGCCGCCTGAACCTGATCGCGCGCATGGGCGCGAACAAGGTCGGCGACCACTTGCCGCAACTGATCCGCGCCGTGCAGCGCGAAGGCAAGCAAGTGCTGTGGAGTTCGGACCCGATGCACGGCAACACCATCAAGGCCAGCAGCGGCTACAAGACCCGGGATTTCGCGCAGATTCTTGGGGAGGTGAAGCAGTTCTTCCAGGTGCACCAGGCCGAGGGCAGCTATGCCGGCGGTATCCACATCGAGATGACCGGGCAGAACGTGACCGAGTGCATCGGTGGGGCGCGGCCGATTACCGAGGATGGATTGTCGGACCGGTATCACACCCACTGTGATCCGCGGATGAATGCGGACCAGTCGCTGGAGTTGGCGTTTTTGATTGCCGAGACTTTGAAGCAGGTTCGGCGTTAAATCGTATTGGACCCATCGCGAGCAGGCTCGCTCCCACATTGAATCGCACCTCGATCTACTGTGGGAGCGAGCCTGCTCGCGATGAGGCCAGCTCAAACCCCATCAATTTGAGCCAATGCCGCCCGCAATCGAATGGCACTCGCCCTTGGGCAATTGAGTTGCACCCGCGCCAACCCCAGCCAATCCGCCATCCGCCGCAGATACACCGCCAGCGCCAGCATCCCCTCATCATCCAGCCCCTGCTCTTCCTCGTGCACCGCATGTACCGCCAACTGCCCTGCCGCCCGCTCGGCCCGCAGGTCCACACGTGCGGCGATCCGCTCATGATGCAGAAACGGCAACACGTAATACCCATACACCCGCTTGTGCTGCGGCGTGTAGATCTCAAGCCGATAACGGAAATCGAACAGCCGCTCGGTACGGCTGCGCTCCCAGACCAGTGAATCGAAAGGCGAAAGCAGCGCGCTGGCCTCGACCTTGCGCGGCGGACTGGCGTCGGGCAGGCAATAGGCCGGCTGCCGCCAGCCCTGAACGTCACACATCAGCAACTCGCCCGCCTCCACCAGCTCTGCAAGTCGCGGCTGGCTGTCGGCGGGGTTCAGGCGGAAATAGTCCCGCAGATCTTTCTCGGTGCCCACGCCCAGGGCGGCCGCGGCATGCAGCAGCAGGCCGCGCTGAGCTTCGGCCTCGTCGGGCATCGGTTGCGTCAGGATCGCCGAGGGAATCACCCGCTCCGGCAAGTCGTAGAGTCGCTCGAACCCGCGGCGTCCGGCGACCGTCACTTCACCGGCGGCAAACAACCACTCCAGTGCATGCTTTTCCGCGCTCCAGTCCCACCAGGGGCCGGCTCGCTCCTGGCGCGTCGACAGGCTGCCGGCACCCAGCGCGCCCTGCTCCTCAACGCATGCCAGGACCCGACGAATCGTGTCCTGCTGCTCACGCCCGAAACGCGCCAGTTGCTGATAAATGTCTTCACCCCGGGTCGCCCGCTGCATGCGCCAGCGCATCATCGGGTACAGCGACAGCGGCATCAGCGAAGCCTCATGGCCCCAGTATTCGAACAAGGTGCGACGACGGCCCTGACTCCAGGCAGCCTGGTCGAGCAATTCAGAGGGGTAATGACCTAGACGGGAAAACAGCGGGAGGTAGTGCGAACGCACCACGGCATTGACGGAATCGATCTGCAGGATGCCCAGCCGTTCGATCAGCCGGTTCAGGTGGGCCGCTTTGATCGTCGCTGGCGGCTGGCGCCCGTTGAATCCTTGGGCAGCCAGCGCCAGACGCCGAGCCTGTTTGAGGGATAAGGATTGTGTCGCGGGCATGAGCATCTCCTTGCCTGCTCGCAACCTACCTCACCATAAGTCGGTTTGTGTAGTTGGATGTTACTCATTTATGCATCGGATCATTCCAGAATGGCTTTACCGACTCGAACTCGACATCCGCCCGACTCATACCGATGTCCTTCAGCGCTTCGTCGCTCAGGCTTGCCAGCAGTTCGCGCTCGCGATGCAGCTCGTACCAACGGCTGACCTTGTGCAGCAGATCGGAAATCAGATGGACCGAGTGTTTTTCTGCGCCTTGGAACTCATGTAGACCTTTCATCTTGTTGCCCTCCGTTTGGATGGTTCCAGTCTCGCGCCGGGTCTAAGATCAATCCAACAAATGTTTCTGATGGCAAACATCTCGGAGATTGATACATGTCTACTTATCAGACTATCGATACCGAAGTGCTGCGCACCTTCGTCGCGATCGCCGACCAGGGTGGCTTCACCCGCGCCGGCGAGCTGGTTCATCGCACGCAGTCGGCGGTGAGCATGCAGATGAAACGACTCGAAGAAGACGTGCTGCAGCGTCAGCTGTTCCAGCGTGACGGCCGGCAAGTACGGCTCACCGCCGAAGGCCAGGTGCTGTTGGGTTATGCGCGGCGCATCCTCAAGCTGCACAGCGAGGTGTTCAACACCCTGCGCGAGCCGGACATGGTCGGCACGGTGCGCATCGGCACGCCGGACGATTACGTGATGCGCTTTTTGCCGGGGATCCTGCGGCGCTTCGCTCAGTCCTATCCGCTGATCCAGATCGAGGTGCACTGCGAATCATCAAAACAATTGCTGATGCGTCAGGACCTCGACCTGTCGATCGTCACCCGCGAACCGGGCAGCGAAATCGGCCAGTTGTTGCGAAAGGAGCGGTTCGTCTGGGCCGAGGCGCAGTGCTACAGCGCCCATGAGCAAACACCGTTGCCGCTGGCGATGTTCAACAGTGACTGCTTTTGCCGGATGTGGGCGTGCAACGCTCTGGATGCGGCGGGTCGCGATTACCGCGTGGCGTACAACAGCGACAGTCTGTCGGCGATCATGGCAGTGGTCAGCGCGGGCCTTGCGGTCACCGCGCAACTGGAAAGCCTGATCACTCAGGACATGCGCATCCTTGGTGAAGCCGAAGACCTGCCGTTATTGCCCGAGGCCAGCATCATGCTGGTGCGCAATCTGCACAACCCTTCGCCGATCACCGAATGCCTGGCCGAACATATCGTCGACGGCTTCAAACTTTAAAGGCGAGCATCACCGCGCATAACACCAGGAAACCGCAGAACAGAGCGCGAAGCAGGCGTTCGGGCATCGCGTGGGCGATCTTCACACCCCAACTGATGCTCAGCAGGCCGCCGACCGCCAGAGGTACGCCGATCGCCCAATGGACCTGATGGTGCACGGCGTAAGTGACCAAGGTGACGCCGGTACTGGGCAGCGCCAGCGCCAGTGACAACCCTTGGGCAACCAACTGCGTGGTGCCGAACAGACTGGTCAACACTGGCGTCGCCACCACCGCCCCGCCCACTCCGAACAACCCGCCCATGGTGCCGGAAGCGGCACCGAGCACGCCCAGCCATGGCCACGAATACTTCATCTGCGAAGACGCCGGCGTGCGGGCAGAGAACATGCGCACGAGGTTGTAAGTCGAAAGCGCGACCAGAAAGGCGACGAAGCCGATGCGCATGGTTTGCGCATCGATGCCCACGGCCCAGATCGAGCCGAACCAGGCGAAACAGAAACCCATCGAAGCCAGAGGCAGGGCATGGCGCATTTCGATGCGATTGCGCTGGTGGTAGCGCCACAGCGCCAGCATGACGTTGGGCACCACCATGACAAGTGCCGTGCCTTGGGCGATTTGTTGATCCAGACCGAACAGTACGCCCAGCAGCGGGATGGCAATCAGACCGCCACCGATGCCGAAGATGCCGCCCAGGGTGCCCAGGGCCGCGCCGAAAACCAGATACATCAAAAACTCAATCACTGCGAGGTCCTCCAGATAGTGAGCTCATCGTACTCAGATGATTCTGGTGGGGAAACGCACAGCAGCGCACAATGGCTGTGCTCGACTCGCATAAGCAAAACGGCTTTTTATGAACCCTAATCAATTGACTGACCAGCTCGCTCTGTTCCTGGACGTTCTGGAAACCGGAAGTTTTTCTGCCGCCTCTCGTCGCCATCCGCTGACGCCCTCTGCGGTGGCGCGACGGATCGACAGCCTCGAAAGCGCCGTGGGCAGCCAGTTGTTCGTTCGCACAACCCACGCGGTTCGAGCGACGCCGGCCGGTTTGGCATTTGCCGAACGGGCCCGGCGGATCGTCGAGGAACTGCGGCTGGCGCGAGCCGAGGCGGTTTCCCTGAGCAGCGCACCCGAAGGTCTGATTCGGGTGGACGCCCCGGCAGCATTCGGTCGTCGCCATCTGGCTCCGGTAATCGCAGATTTTCTGGCGCTTTATCCAGGCCTTGATGTGCACCTGCATCTGATCGACAGCTTCGTCGATATGCAGGGCCTGAATCTGGGTAAAGTCGACCTGGTGCTGCGTACCGGTCAATTGGCCGATACCCGGCTGGTCGCTACCCCGCTGGCGAGCATGATGCGTATCGCCTGTGCCAGCCCGGACTATCTGCAACGCCGGGGCGTCCCCAGGGATCCGGTGCAACTCTGCGAACACGACGGCGTGGACTGGGAGGGTTTGGCACCGCAGTTCGCATGGCGCTTCGAGCTTGAAGGTCAGATGCAACTGCATCGACCCTCGCGCATACGCATGAGTGCCAACAATGCCGAGGCCCTGGTCTTCGGCGCGTTAACCGGTCTGGGCATCGCCCATTTGCCGACCTGGCTGGCCAGCGAATACCTGGTGCGTGGCGAGTTGTTGCCGCTGTTCTGCGAAAACGGCCTGCCCAAGCCGGAAAGCACCGGGATCTATGCCCTGCGTCTGGAACAACAACCCAATTCCCGCAGCCGCCTCTTGCTGGAATACCTGAAAACCCGCTTCAGCCCGATCCCGCCGTGGGATCTGGTACTGCAAACCCATCTGAATCGCCACTAGTCCGGAATTGTCTGGCGCATTAAAGATTTGACCGCTAGATTCATGACGATCATTGCTCAAGGCTTCGAAATGACCACCGAACGCGACACCCCGGACAACTGCGACGACCTGCTGCTGGACAACCAGGCCTGCTTCGCCCTGCATTCCACTTCACTGATGATGACCAAGGTCTACAAGCCCCTGTTGCAGGCGCTGGGCCTGACTTATCCACAGTACCTGGCGATGATGGTGCTGTGGGAACAGGATGGCTTGACTGTAGGAGAAATCAGCGCACGCCTGCTGACCGATCCCGGCTCGCTGACGCCCCTGCTCAAACGCCTTGAAGCCGAAGGCCTGCTCAGCCGCACCCGCAGCCGTGAAGACGAGCGCGTGGTAATCGTCGAACTCACCGATCAGGGCCGGGGCTTGCGAGACAAGGCCCGGAGCATTCCCCAGTGCATCCTCGGCGCCAGCGGCATGACGCTGGAGCGATTGCAGAGTCTGCAGGCGGAGCTGCAAGAGCTGCGTCGGCATTTGCAGGACAGCCTGATCTAAAAAAACACCTCGGAACCCCTGTGGGAGCGGGCTTGCTCGCGAAAGCGGTGTGTCATTCAGCAAATGTGCCGATTGATACACCGCTTTCGCGAGCAAGCCCGCTCCCACATTTCTTTCTGCTTCTCACAAAAAATTTCAGCCAATTAAATCTTTATAAATCAATAACTAACAAACAAATCGTTCGTTCACAGAATACTTTTTCAAAAATTTATCTTGCGCACTAAATATTAGCGCGATACATTCACTTCGCACTCAGTTAGCGCACAAACATTTAGCGCAACACAAACCCAGTCAAATCAAATCGAACGAGGCTTTCACCATGCAAACTCTCTACACCGCAATCGCAACTTCCACCGGTGGCCGTGACGGTCGTGCGATCTCCAGCGACAACATTCTCGACGTCAAACTCGCCACCCCGAAAGAACTCGGCGGTGCAGGCGGCGCGGCAACCAACCCTGAGCAACTGTTCGCCGCCGGCTACTCCGCCTGCTTCATCGGCGCCCTGAAATTCGTCGCCAGCCAGACCAAGCGCAGCATCCCGAGCGATGCCTCGATCACCGCCCATGTCGGCATCGGCCAGATCCCTGGCGGTTTCGGTCTGGACATCGACCTGCACATCAGCCTGCCGGGCCTGGAACAAACCGACGCACAAGCACTGGTCGACGCAGCCCACCAGGTCTGCCCGTACTCCAACGCCACCCGTGGCAACGTCGATGTACGTCTGCACGTGACCGTCTAACCGTCGCCGTCCAACCAGGCCCGAACAGGAAATGAACATGAACACTTTCAGCAAAGTCTTGACCGGTACCCTTCTCGCTCTGTCCGTCCACAGCGCGTTTGCCGGCGACGTTGAACACAACACCCAGGCATTTCTCGATGTGTTGAACGCCGGCACCGGCAAACCGATGGAACAGATGACGCCCAAGGATGCCCGCGCCGTGCTGGTGGGCGCGCAGTCGGGGGTGAAGCTGACGTTACCGAAAGCCGATGTCAGCCAGAAGACAATCCAGGTCGATGGCCAGCCGCTGAGTCTGACCGTCGTCCGGCCGGCCGGGGTCAAAGGTGAGTTGCCGGTGTTCATGTTCTTCCACGGCGGTGGCTGGGTCCTTGGGGATTTCCCGACCCACGAACGGCTGGTTCGTGACCTGGTGGCCGGTTCCGGCGCGGTGGCGGTGTTCGTCAACTACACCCCGTCTCCGGAAGCGCATTACCCGGTTGCGATCAACCAGGCCTACGCGGCAACCAAGTGGGTGGCCGAGCACGGCAAAGAGATCAACGTCGACGGCAAGCGTCTGGCCGTGGCCGGCAACAGCGTCGGCGGCAACATGGCGGCAGTGGTCGCGCTGATGGCCAAGGACAAGGGCACACCGGCAATCAAGTATCAGGTCCTGCTGTGGCCGGTGACCGATGCCAACTTCGATACCGGTTCCTATAACCAGTTTGCCGAGGGGCACTTCCTGACCCGCAACATGATGAAGTGGTTCTGGGACAACTACACCACCGACGCCAACCAGCGTAACGAGATCTACGCCTCGCCGCTGCGGGCGACCCCTGCGCAACTCAAGGGCCTGCCACCGGCGCTGGTGCAGACGGCAAGTGCCGACGTGCTGCGCGACGAAGGCGAAGCCTACGCCCGCAAACTCGACGAAGCCGGCGTGCCGGTGACCTCGGTTCGCTACAACGGCATGATCCACGACTACGGTTTGCTCAACGTGGTGAGCCAGGTCCCAGCGGTGCGTTCGGCGATGTTGCAGGCTTCGCAGGAGCTCAAGGAGCACCTGAAGTAACACAATCCCTTGTAGGAGCGAGGCTTGCCCGCGAAGGCGCAATACCAATCGACATCAGTGTCGGCTGATAGAACGCTTTCGCGGGCAAGCCTCGCTCCTACAGGAATCTTTCAGGCACAAAAAAGCCCGACTCAATGGTCGGGCTTTTTCATTCCTCAAGCAGTGCTTATTTAGCACGGCCTTTGTAGGAACCGCCTTCGCGGGTGTCGATTTCGATCATGTCGTCGATTTCGATGAAGTCAGCAACCGACAGTTCGGTGCCGTTCTTCAGTTTGGCAGGCTTCATGACCTTGCCGGAAGTGTCGCCGCGAGCGGAACCTTCGGTGTAGGCAACCTGACGCACGATGGTGGTCGGCAGCTCTACGGAAACCAGACGGCCTTCGAAGAACACGGCTTCGCAGACGTCGGTCATGCCTTCTTCGATGAACGGCAGAACGGCTTCGATGTCTTCAGCGTTCAGCTCGTACATGGTGTAGTCGGTGGTGTCCATGAACGTGTAGGAGTCACCGCTGATGAACGACAGGGTCGCTTCTTTGCGATCCAGGATCACGTCGTCCAGCTTGTCGTCCGCACCGTAAACGGTTTCAGTCTTGTAGCCGGTCAGCAGGTTCTTCAGCTTGGTCTTCATGATCGCGCTGTTACGGCCCGACTTGGTGAATTCAGCTTTCTGAACCAGCCATGGATCGTTGTCGATACGCAGCACGGTACCGGGTTTGAGTTCTTTACCAGTTTTCATTGCGAATATCCGAATTTGGATGGGATTTACAAAAATCTAGGCCGCGTATCATAGCCAATTTACATAAAACTGTACCAGCGCCGCGGCGAGATCGGGCCGGGAGGCCTGTTCCAGACACCACGTTTGCGCGTGTTTTTGCAGCTCTGGCCAGTGTTTGCGGGTCGATTGCCAGTGGTCGGTCATTTTTTCGCCGGCGTTCCAGGCACGCCACAAACCACTGATCGCCTCCCGTGCAGGCTCCGAAAGATCCTGCACATACAGCGTGAGGAAGGCCTCGAGCTTGTCCAGATGGACGTCTTCTTCCTGTTGATAAATGTGCCAGAGCAACGGCAGGCCCGCCCATTGGGCACGGACGAACGAGTCCTCGCCGCGCACGGCGTTGAAATCGCAGCACCACAGCAAACGGTCGTACTCGTCCTGCCGGACGAACGGCAGCACCTGCACTGTCAGGCCATCGCGCACATGCACGGCGCCGGCCGTCAGGTCGCTTAAGCCCAGCCAGCGTTCGACATCCCCCAGAATCCGCCCTTCCGGCACCAACAGATGCGTCGGCGTCGAATCGCTCGCCAGCGCGTCCATCCAGCTGGCCAGCCCCGCGTTTTCGTAGGCGAACAGCGAAATCAGCTGTGAACCAGGAACACGATCGATCCCCAGGCCCTGCAGGAAAGCGCGCTGAGCCTCGGGATCCTGCTGGAATTGCTGGCGCCGATCGAGCAATCCACCCTCGCGCAGCAAACCACCGGTGCCCTGACGAAAGCCCGGAAAGAAGAAGAACTTCTGCACGTGCCGGTATTTGACCGACGGCAAGCCGTGACAGCCGATCACCCAGTCCTCGGCGCTCAGGTAATCGAGGTTCATCCACAGCGGCGGCTTCTCGCGCTCGGCCATGGCGTCCATATAGGCACTGGGCAGTTGGCAGGCGAACGCGGCAATCACCACATCCGCGGCATCGACCGGCTGGAAGTCGGCGCTCCAGTGACGCACTTCGACGCCCTGCTGCCATTGCTGGCCGGTGTGGATATCGATTTCCGGGCACATGCGCTCGAAGGCTCGCAGATCATCGACCCACAAGCGCACCGCCACGCCATGCTCGGCAACCAGCTGGCGCGCCAGGCGCCAGGTCACGCCGATGTCGCCGTAGTTATCCACCACAGTGCAAAAAATATCCCAGCGGGTTTTCAGTTCAGACATTCCAGGCTCCCGTTGGCAAAGGCAGCGATTGTCCGCATAAATTCCCCCATACAGAAGAGCCGACGACGATTAATCTTTCTGCGACAATCGCAAATGCCCGCGACCCACCGCCAGGAGGCAACCATGCCCTACCGTCCCAACCCGCGCCGCCCGTTGCCGATCCAGCTCAATGCCCTGCAACTGACCGGCAGCATTGCCTTGGGTCTGTGGCTGGGGTTCATTGCCATCGCATTGACCTGCTGGCTCGCTTCACGCTTCGTGTTCAACGAACAATTGGCGCCGGTGGCCCAGGCAGTGCAACAACTGGCCAACCCGCCCGTGGTGCAGCAGGTTCCCGATCTTCCTCCCCAGAGCCCGCTGTTCGAGCAATACGAAGAGAACCTGCGCAAGAGCGAACAGGCCGCACGCCTTGATCAGGCCCGTAGCAGTAACCGTAATCTGTCGAACCCCAAATGCCAGTTCTGGCTGCAACAGGACCAGACGGCGCCCAGCGAAAAAAGCCGCGCCAATGTCCTGCAATTCTGCGATTGATCATGAATAAACAGACCGTTCACCAACTGATTCTCGACAAACTGCGCATCGATCTCGACATCGCCGAGCGCGCGGCGCAGACCGCCTACGAAACGGCTACACACGAAGAGAACATTGCCGAAAACAAGTACGACACATTGGGACTGGAGGCGTCCTATCTGGCGGCCGGGCAAGCCAGGCGCGTCGAGGAAATCCGCCAGTCCCTGGCGCTTTGCCAGAACCTGATTCTGCGTCCATATGACGATCAGCGCGGTATCGAGGTCGGTGCGTTGCTGGGCCTGGAAGACGAACAGGGTCGCGAACAGTGGCTGTTCCTGGCACCGGATGCCGCAGGGCTGAAGGTAGAGCTGGTGGGACAACCGGTCACCGTCATCACCCCGCGCTCACCGCTGGGCAAAAGCCTGCTGGGCAAGTTCGAGGGCGATGAGGTGGAGATTCTGGTGGCGGGCGCTCGGCAACAGTTCGCTGTCACCGAGGTCGTCTAGAAAAGATCAGTGGACGGGCAGTTCGACGCCTTCGAACAGTTCTTCCAGTTCCTGCTTGTTATGGCACTGAATGGCTTTGGCCATGACGTCGCGGGTCAGGTGCGGGGCGAACTTCTCGATGAAGTCGCACATGAAGCCACGCAGGAAGGTACCGCGACGGAAACCGATCTTGGTGATGCTCGATTCGAACAGTTCGCTGGCATCGAGTACGACCAGATCGTTGTCGAGTTTGGTATCAACGGCCATTTTCGCCACGATGCCCACGCCCAGGCCCAGGCGAACGTAAGTCTTGATCACGTCGGCGTCGGCGGCGGTGAACACCACTTTTGGCGTCAGGCCGCGATGGCTGAAGGCTTCGTCGAGCTTGGAACGGCCGGTGAAACCGAACACGTAAGTCACGATCGGGTATTCGGCCAAGGCTTCGAGGGTCAGCTTCGGCAGTTTGGTCAGCGGGTGACCGTGAGGGACGACCACGCAGCGGTTCCAGCGGTAGCACGGCATCATCACCAGATCGCCGAACAGCTCCAGCGCTTCAGTGGCGATGGCGAAATCCACGGTGCCGTCAGCGGCCATTTCGGCGATCTGCATCGGCGAACCCTGGTGCATGTGCAGGGCCACGTCCGGGTATTGCTTGATGAAGTTGCTGATCACCGGCGGCAGTGCGTAGCGCGCCTGGGTGTGGGTGGTGGCAATCGACAGGGTGCCTTTCTTCTCGTTGGAGAATTCCTGAGCGATCTGCTTGATGCTTTCGACCTTGCGCAGGATCTCGCCGGCGGTGGTGATGATGCGCTCGCCGGCCGGGGTGACGCGGGTCAGGTGTTTGCCGCTGCGGGCGAAAACTTCGACGCCCAGTTCGTCTTCCAGCAGGCGGATCTGTTTGCTGATGCCCGGTTGCGAGGTGTAAAGGCTTTGGGCTGTAGCGGAAACGTTGAGGTCGTGGTGCGCCACTTCCCAGATGTAGCGCAGTTGTTGAAGCTTCATATGAATCCCTCAAAGCAGATAGACGCCACGGGCATCAGCGACGGTATATAACTATATGAATGGTTTGAAGAATAAATCTAGAACTTTTTTATCAGAATGCCACTATTCATTGCGTTCTAGCGATCCCCCTGGCGACGACGTTGCACCAGCGGCACCAGGTAAACCGGCACCTTCGACAGCTGCAACACACGCGCTGCGGTCCGCCCTAGAGGCGTTTCCGCACCAGCACCATGGCTATGGCTACCTACGATCAGTAAATCCACGGAGAGTTTCTGCGCCTGATCCAGAATCACTTGCGCCGGATCGCCCTGCAGCACACGTACCGCCTGGATCCGCTCCAGGTCATGCTCGCCCTCTTCTCCCAATTCCTCCCGAAAACTGTCCAGTACCCGTTGTTCGATATTGGCGATAACGGTATTCAGACCCTGACTGTGAAATTCGTTCAGCGCCTGCTCATCCAGATAGCTCTGCAGCACCGATTCGGCAAACAGCCCCATGGGCTCAACCGCATGCACTACGTACAGGTCGGCATTGAATGTCCGTGCCAGTTCCAGGGCGTGCTGCATCACCACAGGGGCGTACAGACCGAGGTCAGTGGCATAGAGCATCGAGCGAATCATATGACCTCCTCTGATACCAACATGGCGGAGATTGATTCAGCTTAGCAGTGCCTTGGAGACTACGACGTTTGGCGCAACACGTTGATCGGCGGGCTTAAACCTTTTGCTCGTTGCTTATGCCATGGGGCACATGACCGGTGGCGACGACTTCCCGGGCCAACTCGCAATGACCGGCCTGATCATCGAAAAACACATCGGCGGCGAAGGCCTCGAGAAACGCCGATTTGGTCAGGCCACCCAGAAATAGCGACTCATCCAGACGGATGTCCCACTCGCGCAGGGTGCGGATCACCCGCTCGTGGGCCGGCGCAGAGCGGGCGGTGACCAGCGCCGTGCGGATCGGGCAGGCGCCATCGGGAAACTCGCGCTGCAACAGATTGAGCGCGGCGAGGAAGCCCTTGAAAGGACCGCCGCGCAACGGTTCGCGGGCCGACTCGCGCTCCTTGGCCTGAAACGCTTCCAGGCCGCCGGACTGATAGACGCGCTCGGACTCATCGGAAAACAGCACCGCATCGCCGTCGAAGGCAATGCGCAATTCATCGCTGGCGGCGCGGCTGGCTCCTCCCGACAGAATCGTCGCTGCGGCGAAACCGGCGTCCAGCGCGCTGCGAACGTCTTCGGCATGGGTCGAGAGGAACAGGTCGCAGCCAAAAGCCTTGAGATAAGGATAAGGACTGCGCCCGCCGACGAACGCCGCCCGGGAAATCGCCAGCCCATAGTGGTCGATCGAGTTGAACACCCGCAGGCCGGTGTCGGCACTGTTGCGTGACACCAGGATCACCTCGACCCGGGCACGGCCGAGGTGAGCATTGAGGTTGAGGAGTTTCTGCACCAGAGGGAAAGCATCGCCGGGTTCGAGAATTTCGTCTTCGTGCTCGATCTGATACTGCCGGTAGGCCTCGACGCCGCTCGACAGATAGACTTTGTGGCTTTCACTCAAATCGAACAGGGCTCGCGAGGAAATCGCCAGTACCAGTTTGTCGTCGATGTTTTTTGCCATGCCCTTCCCCCCTCGGATGGATCGACTCAGCGGTTACGTCGATCGATGAAACCCAGACTGCGATACAAGGCCTCGATTCGCGGCAGTTCGCAGCCCGCGGCCTTTGCCGCTGCCAGTGGCCGGGCGTAAATGGCGTCCAGTTCCAGCGGTCGCTTGTGCAGATGATCGTGGTACATGCTCGGCCAGTAGTCGGGCATTTTCTCGGTCATCATGAACAGATGCTCGGCATAACCGGCCGGCACTTCGTGACCGCAGGCGACGGCCCCCTGTACTACTTCGGACATCAATGCCTTGATCAACTCGCGGCTGTCGGTATCGGCCATCAACGGCGTGGTGCTCGCCCCCAGCAACACCGAAAGACCGTTGTAAGGAACATTCCAGACCAGTTTCAGCCAGCGCGCCTGGTGCAGGTTGGCCATGGCCTGTGAATCGATGCCGGCGCCGCGGAACAAACCGACACCTTCCTCGATGATCGCGGTGCGCTGCGCACCATCGGCGGCCGGGCCGCTGTGGTAGCCGACATGCACCGCGCCCAGCGCCTGATGGGTGATGACCCCGGGGGCTTCGCGATGGACGCAGATATAGCAGAGCCCGCCCAGCACATGCAGCGAATCAGGCAGCAATTCACGCAGGCTGTCCTCGACGTCGAGGCCGTTCTGCAATAGCAGCACCTTGGCATTCGGCGCCGCGGCCTGCTGGATGATCGGCGCCAGGTCCGCGTTGCTGGAGGTTTTCGCCCCCACCAGCAGCCAGTCGCAGGGCGGCATGTCTTCGGCGGCCGAGTAGGCCTGCACCGGATTCAACGTAAGCGCACCATGCACCGCGCTGTGCAATTGCAGCCCGCGTTCGGCCACCGCGGAAAACTCGCTGCGCAGCAGAAAGTGCACATCAAAACCGGCTCGCGCCAGCATCAATCCGTAGAAACCGCCGATTGCACCGGTCCCGATAATACCGATTGTCGGTTTGGCAACTGCCCCCATCATGGCAACTCCTCAGCTGTTCGACCCAGCGCCTGCCGGATCGCCCGATTCAGTTCGGACGCGGTCAGGCGCGAATGCAATGCTCCAAAGAACTCACCGTCGCGTACCACAAACAGCGCCGGCAAATGAAAGACCTGATAGCGCTCGACCACCCCGCCGTTGTTTCCGGCGTCGATCCAGCACAGCCGATCGACCGCCAGATCGAGCGTCGGCAATTGTTCGCGGGCAAAGCGGCAACTCGAACAGCCGACACTGGTAAAAATCACCAGAGATACGCCATTCATCGTCAGCAGCCGCTGGTCGGCGTCAAAATCGGTCAGTTCCAATTCGACCACTATACTGGGGGAAATAATGTCAGATGGCCGACACATGGAGTCCGTGTTCATGGGACGATTCATTCCTCATCCTGACGATGTACCGGTGGAATTGACGCTGCTCAAGCCCGAGTGTATTTCGCGGCAACAGCTGCACACTATCAGCCTCGGGGGTGTGGCTTGCAATTATCACCGCGCGTGGCGTCACGGCACGGCGCTTGAAGTGCGCATGCCGACCCTGAACCCCGACATGCGCTTTCTGGGCTATGTGGCCTGGTGCCTGCGCCGCAAGCACGGTTACCTGGTGGGCATCGCCTTCGTCGACGAGCAGACGCTGTTCAGTGCGCGGATGGGCGAGCAGGTCTGCCGGATAGAGCGTTATTGCCGCCAGCATGACGTACACGACGATCTTCAGGAAGTTCAGGCGCGGGCGCTGGAGTGGGTCCAGCAACATGCCGACGAGTTTTCCCATGAGACAGTGCGCAAGGCGTTTGCGCAGCCTGTGCTGGATTAGCCAATTACCCAATCCCTGTGGGAGCGAGCCCGCTCGCGATGGTCGACAACGATGACCCACGGGTATCTGAATGCCCGCGTGGACCGGGCATTTTTCGCGAGCAGGCTCGCTCCCACAAAAAACCGGGCTGCTGCCATGCCAAATCACGACCTTAAACGCCCCAAACCCGCGTCTGCCCATTGTCTAGCCACGGTGTAACGCGCTAAGGTTCGGCTCCCCGACGCGCTTAATTTGCTGTGCTCCGCCGCGCGGGTTCGCTGGCGGCCTGCACCCGTGACCTGACGAGTAAACGATGGCTGATTTACCGATCAACGACCTGAACGTCTCTTCCAACGAGACGCTGATCACCCCCGATCAGCTCAAGCGTGACATCCCTCTGAGCGACGCCGCGCTGCGCACCGTCACCAAGGGCCGCGAAGTCATTCGCAACATTCTTGATGGCACCGACCACCGCCTGTTCGTGGTCATCGGGCCTTGCTCGATACACGACATCAAGGCCGCCCACGAATACGCCGAGCGCCTGAAAGTGCTGGCCGCGGAAGTGTCCGATACGCTGTATCTGGTGATGCGCGTGTATTTCGAGAAGCCACGCACCACGGTCGGCTGGAAAGGCTTGATCAACGATCCGTACCTGGATGACTCGTTCAAGATCCAGGATGGCCTGCACATCGGTCGTCAGTTGCTGCTGGATCTGGCCGAAATGGGCCTGCCAACCGCCACCGAAGCCCTCGACCCGATCTCCCCGCAGTATCTGCAGGACCTGATCAGCTGGTCGGCCATCGGCGCGCGCACCACCGAATCCCAGACCCACCGTGAAATGGCTTCCGGCCTGTCCTCGGCCGTCGGCTTCAAGAACGGCACCGACGGCGGCCTGACCGTGGCCATCAACGCCCTGCAATCGGTTTCCAGCCCTCACCGTTTCCTGGGCATCAACCAGGAAGGCGGCGTGTCGATCGTGACCACCAAGGGCAACGCCTACGGTCACGTCGTGCTGCGCGGCGGCAACGGCAAGCCGAACTACGACTCGGTCAGCGTCGCGCTCTGCGAGCAGGCGCTGAACAAGGCGAAGATCAAGCCGAACATCATGGTCGATTGCAGCCACGCCAACTCGAACAAGGATCCAGCCCTGCAGCCGCTGGTGATGGAGAACGTCGCCAACCAGATCCTCGAAGGCAACCAGTCGATCATCGGCCTGATGGTCGAAAGCCACCTGAACTGGGGCTGCCAGGCGATCCCGAAAGACCTCGCCGACCTGCAATACGGCGTGTCGATCACCGATGCCTGCATCGACTGGACCGCTACCGAGAACACCTTGCGCAGCATGCACGCCAAGCTCAAGGATGTACTGCCCAAGCGCGATCGCACCTGATCACGTTTTAATGCAGCAAAAAAAACGCCGGGCAAGCCCGGCGTTTTTTTATGTGTTCGTTTTGCTGAAGGTCACTGGCTCAGCTTGGCCGCGTGCCGCTGGTGGCGCTCCATGTAGCGCTCGACGTAGGAGCACGATGGAATGACGGTGTAGCCCATCTCCTCGGCGTACTGCAGCGCCTGTTCGGTCAGTGCAGCGGCAATGCCGCGACCGCGCAATGCGTTGGGCACGAAGGTGCGATAGATATCCAGGGTCTGTTTCCCCAGATCCATATAAGTCAGGTAGGCACGATGACCGTCCACATTGGTCTCGAACTGATGACCAGCCTGGTCATGGTGGATGGACAACGCCTCGCTCATCACTACTCCTCGCGGGTCTTTTGAATTTCGACCCCTACCTTACCGATGTTTTTCCGGCGAAGGAACAACTACGCCACCCCGTGCCTGAATGGACACCGAGAAGAGCTACACCGATCTCGCGCAACCGAGCACGTACAAATAGTAGGCACCATTGGCGCAAATGCTCAAGGTGCGCTCGTCATCAGTCTGGTTGGCGGGTGCTGCTCCGGGTTACGCAGGAACGGCTCGAGCACGGATCGCCCCGTGTCGACAGCCTGATCATTGCCGGATGTTGACACTTAAGACGAGCCCCCGTGTTTAAAGTCACCAGTACATGGAGAAAGATATGAGAGGCATCGCGCAAAACCCGAACGAAAGTGTAGACGAAACCATCTAGATACACTTTAGGAAAGTCCGGAAAAACAGTTGTTTAGGTGGGGAACTTTTCCGCGCAGGCTCGCTCATCTCGGGCCTCCCAGCTGAATATTTTTTAAACAGCGCAGTTAAAAGTTGCTCGAAAAAGAATCAACGCCTACAATTTTTTTGGCTTCCTGCTTTATGTCAGTTTACTTACGACAAGTAATGGGTAGTATGTACGCCGGCTATTTCCTCAATGGGAGGAGAAAGCCACTTAATAGAAAGTCCTTGAAGGGGAACACGATGAACAACGTTCTGAAATTCTCTGCTCTGGCTCTGGCCGCAGTTCTGGCTACCGGTTGCAGCAGCGCATCGAAAGAAACCGAAGCACGTCTGACCGCTACTGAAGACGCAGCAGCTCGCGCACAAGCTCGTGCAGACGAAGCTTACCGTAAAGCTGACGAAGCTCTGGCTGCTGCTCAAAAAGCACAGCAAACTGCTGACGAAGCTAACGAGCGTGCTCTGCGCATGCTGGAAAAAGCTAGCCGCAAGTAATAATCCCTCGGGATTGTTATCAAGCCGACCCATTCTTGGGTCGGCTTTTTTATCGCCCGCGGTTTAGTGCAGGCATAAAAAAACCCGCTGATGCAGTGCGCATCAGCGGGTTCTTCTCAAATGTTACTGCAATGGATCCAGTGGTGCACTGCTCACCATGGGAGCGGCGGAGTTCGGTACGGCGATCTCCACCGGCAAACCATCTTCAGCGGCAACCACGTCTCGCACTACATCCCAGTTCATGCGCAGGTTGTTGGTGATGTCTTCACGCTTGAGCATCGCGTTGATCACCGAGGTGTGCTTGTCGACCACCGACGGATTGCCCTTGTCGTCCAGTGGCGTGTGCGCTTCCAGGTAAACCTTGCCGCCACTTACGCCGAACTTGTACGGGTCGTTGATGATGCGCACCGAAGTGCCCACCGGCACCATGCCGGCCATTTCCAGCACGTTGTTGTTGAACATGCGGAAACAGCCATGGCTGGTGCGCATGCCGATGCCGAACTTCTTGTTCGAACCGTGAATCAGGTAGCCCGGAGTGCCCAGGGTGAACTTGAACGGCCCCAGCGGGTTATCGGGACCGGCCGGCACTACATTCGGCAGCGGGTCGCCATCGGCGGCGTGTTCGGCCTTGATCGACGCAGGCGGTGTCCAGGTCGGGTTCGGCGTCTTGGCGATGATGCTGGTGTGGGCAATCGGCGAGCCCCAGCCTTCACGACCGATACCCAGCGGGAAGGTGTAAACCACGTTCCGGCCTTTCGGGTAGTAGTAGAGGCGGTATTCGGCCAGGTTGATCACGATGCCTTCACGCGGGCCAGGCGGCAGGATGAAACGGGTCGGCAGCACGATCTCGGTGCCGGCACCCGGCAGCCATGGGTCGACACCCGGGTTGGCCGCGACCATTTCCGTGTAGCCCAGGTCGTAAGTGGTGCCAAGGTCGGCGAAGGTATCTTCGTACTTGGCCTTGATCACTTGCACCTGGCCGATGATGTCTTCACCTGGCGGTGGCAGGGGCAGCTCCAATGCTGCAACGGGACCTGCTGCAAAGAGCGCGGCAAGAGTCAGGCAGCGGGTGACGGCAGGAAAGCGCGGCAACATCCGGAAAGTCCTTCGCATGATCAACAGAGGGTATGGCGCGCGATTGTACACCGACACCCCGGTATTCGGGGAGCCAGCCGATAGCTTGCTAATTTTGAGGCTTCAAAGCTCGAACCGCAGCTCCGGCCAGATCGGCGAGGTACCGCGCTTTTGCGACTCGAGAATGGCCCGGCACAGCGAGCACAGGCGATGGTCCTGGAACACCCGGCGATCGACGCTCGACCAGCGCGGTTGAGCCGGCAGCAGGCTGCCGCACAGGGTCCGATCCGCCGAACCTCCCAGCTCCAGCTGACGGGTCACCAGATGAACCCGCACTTCCTGGCAGGCGAACAGATCCAGCTGTTCGTCAGGCTCGATCAGTTGGTAGGAGAAAAGTGACCAGGCGGGACGCGGCATCGGGGGCTCCAAATCGGGGCGACACATTAGCCGAAAGCCCGCCTCTGGAAAAGTGTCATAACAGCGGTTTTAAGGTAGGCCAGACATTTTCCAGCAACTTGTCCTGAGCCCCGGCCGCCGGGTGGATGCCGTCGGCCTGCATCAACTCGGGATGCCCGCCCACGCCGTCGAGAAAAAATGGTACCAGCGGGATGTTTTTCTCGCTGGCGACGTTGCTGAAGACATCCGCGAAGGCCTTGGTGTAGCGCGCACCGTAGTTGGGAGGCAACTGCATGCCGAGCAACAGCACCTTGGCGCCACTGGCGCGGGAGCTGTCGATCATCGACGCAAGATTTTGTTGCAATTGCGTTGGCAGCAGTCCGCGCAGCCCGTCATTGCCGCCCAGTTCGAGGATGACCAGCTCAGGCTTATGCTCTGCAAGCAGCGCAGGCAGCCGCGCCTGGCCTCCAGCGCTGGTGTCGCCGCTGATAGAGGCATTGACCACTTTATCGTCAAAACCTTCGCGCTTGAGCCGCTGCTCGAGCAACGACACCCACCCCAGCCGGGTATCCAGCCCGAAACCGGCGCTGATACTATCGCCAACGATCAGGACTGTACCCGCCGCTGCGTTCTGGGCCATGCACATCAAGGCCAGGGCAGCACTCAAAAACCACACACGCATCGGATTCTCCATGGGCGCAAGCATTCTCACCGCGAAGAACCTTAGCAAAGTGGTTCCCAGCGCGGAAGGTGATCTGACTATCCTGCACGAACTCAGCCTGCAGCTGAACAAGGGCGACAGCCTGGCCATCGTCGGCGCTTCGGGCTCCGGCAAATCCACCCTGCTGGGCCTGCTCGCCGGTCTCGACCTGCCGAGCAGCGGCGAAGTCACATTGGCCGGGCAGAGCCTGAGCAATCTCGACGAGGACCAGCGGGCGCGCATCCGCGCCGAGCACGTCGGCTTTGTCTTCCAGTCCTTCCAGTTGCTCGACAGTCTCAATGCCCTGGAAAACGTCATGCTGCCTCTGGAGCTCGACGGTCGCAAAGATGCCCGCGGGCGTGCCACCGAGTTATTGCAGCGAGTCGGCCTCGGCCAGCGCCTGACCCACTCGCCGCGCCAGCTCTCCGGCGGCGAACAGCAACGTGTGGCGATTGCCCGGGCGTTTGCCGCTGAACCTGATGTGCTGTTCGCCGACGAACCCACCGGCAATCTCGACAGCCATACCGGCGAGCGCATCAGCGATCTGTTGTTCGAACTCAACAAGGAACGCGGCACTACCCTGGTGCTGGTCACCCACGATGAGCGCCTGGCACATCGCTGCCGACGCCTGATCCGCCTTGAAGCCGGCCTGCTGGTCGCCCCCGTGGAGGCCTGATGGCACGTCTGCCGCTGTTGCGCCTGTTCAGTCTCGCCATTCGCCAACTGCTGCGCGATGCCCGCGCCGGTGAATTGCGCGTGTTGTTCTTTGCCCTACTGGTGGCGGTGGCTTCCAGTACTGCCATCGGCTACTTCGGCGCTCGTCTCAACGGCGCGATGCTGCTGCGTGCGACCGAGTTCCTGGGGGCAGACCTGCTGCTCGAAGGCAGTTCGCCGGCCCGCGACGAGCAAATCAAGAGCGGTATCGAGCTGGGTCTCGAGCATGCGCAGGTGGTGGAATTTTCCAGCGTCATTGCTACGGACAACGGTATTCAGCTCTCCAGCATCAAGGCGGCCGACTCTGTCTACCCGCTGCGCGGTGAGTTGAAAAGCGCGCCCGCCCCCTTCGCTGCCGAGGAGCCCGGAGGCGGGCCGAATCCCGGTGAAGCCTGGGTCGAGGGGCGCTTACTGACTGCGCTCAATCTGAAGATCGGCGACAGCATCGATGTCGGCATGAAAACCCTGAGGCTCGCCCGGGTACTGACCTACGAGCCCGACCGCGCCGGCAACTTCTACAGCCTGACGCCGCGAGTCCTGATCAACCTCGACGACCTCGCCGCCACCGGCGTGGTGCAGCCCGGCAGCCGGGTCAGTTACCGCGAGCTCTGGCGTGGCAATGCGTCAGCCCTGGAAACCTATCGCCAACTCATTAAACCCGGCCTTGCCGCCAACCAGCGCATCCAGGATGCCCGCGATGGCAACCGGCAGATCGGTGGTGCACTGGGCAAGGCTGAGCGTTATCTGAACATGGCCAGTCTGGTGGCGGTGTTGCTGGCGGGTGTCGCCGTAGCCCTGTCGGCGACGCGCTTCGCCACACGCCGATTCGATGCCAGCGCACTGTTGCGCTGCCTTGGATTGTCCCGCCGGGAAACCATGGTGCTGTTCAGCTTGCAGCTGACTGTCCTCGGACTGCTCGCCAGCATCGCCGGCGCCCTGATCGGTTGGCTGGCGCAACTGGGACTGTTTGCCCTGCTCCATGATTTGTTGCCCAGCGACGTACCTCCAGGCGGCGTATTCCCCGCCATCGCCGGCATCGGCACCGGACTGGTGGCACTGGCCGGCTTCGCCCTGCCACCACTGGCGGCCTTGGGTAGGGTGCCTCCTCTTCGGGTCTTGCGCCGCGATCTGCTGCCGATTCCTTCCAGCACCTGGATGATCTATGGCGCTGCATTGGCCGCTCTGGGCTTGATCATGTGGCGCCTGAGCCTGGACCTGGTGCTGACCTTCGCCCTGCTCGGCGGCGGGGTGATCGCGGCGCTGATGCTGGGCGGCCTACTGTTGTTGCTGCTCAAAAGCCTGCGGCGAATGCTGGCCCGGGCTTCGTTGCCGTGGCGCCTGGGTCTTGGCCAATTGTTGCGCCATCCACTGGCCGCCGCCGGGCAATCCCTGGCATTCGGCCTGATCCTGCTGTCGATGGCACTGATCGCCCTGCTGCGCGGCGAATTGCTCGACACCTGGCAGAACCAGTTGCCGAAAAACGCACCGAACTATTTCGCCTTGAACATCCTGCCCGCGGACAAACAGGCGTTCACCGATCGCCTGTTCTCCCTCTCTGCCCAATCGGCGCCGCTGTATCCGGTAGTGCCGGGCCGTCTGATCAGCATCAATGGCGAACCGGTGCAACAGATCGTCACCAAGGAATCGGCGGGAGACCGGGCAATCCAGCGCGATCTGAGCCTGACCTGGGCCGCGGACCTACCAGCAGGCAACACGATCACCGCAGGCAACTGGTGGCCCGAGCAGCCGCCGGACGACATCCCGGGCGTATCGGTGGAGGGCAAGGTCGCGGAAAGTCTGAAGCTCAAGCTGGGCGACCACCTGATCTTCACCGTGGGCGGGGTCAACCGCGAAGCTAAAGTCACAAGCCTGCGGGATATCAATTGGGACAATTTCCAGCCGAACTTCTTCATGATCTTCCAGCCGGGCACGCTGAGGGATCTGCCAGCGACCTACCTGACCAGTTTTTATCTGGCGGCGGGTCATGATCAGCAGATCGTCGAGTTGTCCCGAAGCTTTCCGGCGGTGACCATTCTGCAAGTGGAAGCCTTGCTGGCGCAGCTGCGCAGCATCCTCGCCCAGGTCACCCTGGCGGTGGAGTATGTGCTGTTGTTTGTCCTGGCGGCAGGCATGGCTGTGCTGTTTTCCGGCTTGCAGGCGACGCTCGATGAGCGCATCCGCCAGGGTGCACTACTGAGGGCGCTTGGCGCTGAACGGCAGTTGCTGGTGAAGGCCCGGCGAATCGAGTTCGGTTTGCTGGGCGCGGTCAGCGGCTTGCTGGCGGCGCTGGGCTCGGAAGTCGTGAGCCTGGTGCTCTACCGATACGCGCTGGATCTGCCTTGGCATCCACACCCATGGCTGCTGGTGCTGCCGTTGATCGGTGCCGTGCTGATTGGCGGGGCTGGCGTGTTCGGCACTCGCCGTGCGCTGAATGCCAGCCCGCTGACGGTATTGCGCGAAGGTTGAAGCTCGATTGCACCGCGCTGATCCTGTTGAAGGTGAAGCGCGGATGCATGGCGACTTGCACTACCTCCTAACTCTGCTCGTAACGAATCTCATTGATCCACCACAGCACCTCGCCGCTCGGGGTCTGCACCACAGCCTCATCGCCCTCTTCCTTCTTCAGAAGCGCACGCGCCATCGGCGAATCGATCGAGATGTAATCGTTGCGACCATAGATTTCGTCGTACCCCACAACCCTGAACTTCTTGATCTCCCCCGCCTCGTTTTCGATCTCGACCCAGGCCCCGAAAAACACTTTGCCTTCCTGCTCGGGCGAATAGGCGACCACCCGAACATCCTCAAGCCGCTTGCGCAGATAACGGACGCGCCGGTCAATTTCCCGCAGCAGCTTCTTGTTGTACTGATAGTCGGCGTTTTCGCTGCGGTCACCCAACGACGCCGCCCACGTCACTTTGCGCGTGGTGTCAGGACGTTTTTCTCGCCATAGATAGTCGAGCTCCTGCTTCAGAGCTTCATGACCTTGCGTTGTGATGATGTTCGTACTCAAAGCGGGGGTGCTCACTGGCGATGACATCGGCTAACGATATTTGAACCGCTCTTGATCAGGCAACCTGTCGACAGGCTTGCCATTGAGACAAGGGGCAATATTTCGACGCTGGTCACTTCATGGATTGACATTTAAGACGACCAGTCTAATAATTTTTTACAATTTATAGCCGATCGGTCCAATAAAGGAAAAAGCCATGTTCAACGCAATCCTGATTGAGAAAGACGACACCGGTAACCACGCGCGCATCGCACAACTGGAGCCATCACAGCTCCCACCCGGCAATGTGACCGTGCGCGTGGACTGCAGCACCCTCAACTACAAGGATGCCCTGGCGATTACGGGCAAAGGTCCGGTGGTTCGCTCCTTTCCAATGGTGCCGGGGATCGATCTGGCAGGCAGCGTCGAACACAGCGACCACCCTGATTTCAAGGCGGGTGACAGCGTCTTGCTCAACGGTTGGGGAGTGGGCGAAGGGCACTGGGGTGGACTGTCCCAGGTGGCTCGACTGAATGGCGACTGGCTGATTCCGCTGCCCGAAGGCTTCACCGCCGCGCAAGCCATGGCTATCGGCACCGCTGGATACACGGCCATGCTTTCGGTGCTCGCCCTGGAGCGCAATGGCGTCACGCCGGACAAAGGCGAAATTCTGGTCACTGGAGCCAATGGTGGGGTCGGCAGTTTTTCCATCGCCCTCCTCTCCCGCCTGGGCTACACGGTAGTCGCCTCCACCGGTCGCCTCGAGGAGACGGACTACCTGAAAAAACTCGGTGCATCGCAAATCATTGACCGCGCCCAGCTGAGCGAACCCGGCCGCCCTCTGGCAAAAGAACGCTGGGCCGGCGCCATCGACTCAGTGGGCAGTCACACCCTGGCCAACGTCTGCGCCAGCACTCGCTACGGTGGCACTGTCGCGGCTTGCGGCCTGGCGCAAGGCATGGATTTTCCCGCCAGCGTTGCCCCATTCATTCTGCGCGGCGTGACCCTGGCCGGCATCGACAGCGTGATGCGCCCGCGCAAGGATCGATTGGAGGCGTGGAGTCGTCTGGCTCGGGATCTTGATCGTGCCATGCTGAAAGAAATCACCCGGGAAATAGCCCTGAGCGAAGTCGTGCAGACGGCCAGTCAACTGCTGGCCGGCGAAGTACGCGGACGGGTGGTGGTGAACGTCAACAGCTGAGCAATCGCCCTCAGCGACGGGTGATCAACCCTTGTCGGGCAACACGGACCAGTTGCCTGATAACTTCCGGGGCATCTTCGATGCCGGGAGATTGAATCACCGCCAGATCGAAACTGTCGCTGGCAAAACGAGCCAGCGACTCACCATCTTCGACGAACTGAATCAGAAACGCTGCCGGTCCACCGGTACGACGCGGCCAGCCGTCCAGATAACGCAAAAGCGTCGGCTGATGTTTACCGCCAAGCAGGATTTTTGGATTGCGCTGGGTGAGATGTGCCGTGATCGGCGCGGGACGTACAACAGGGCTTGGTGCATTCATCATGTCGTGTCTCTGCCTCAAAAGTCTGCATGGCAGGTGAGAGGCAACACCGAACCAGCGCTTTAGCGGAATTTCGAAACCGTTTCCGGCTTCTATGGCGACTGATCGAGTCACCTGGCGCCCCGCAAGTAGCTGTTTAAATCGGCGCATGAGCAGCATCCTAGAGAAGCTGACCGGACAGTGTCAAGAATGACGCACAACACTGTCTGCGACTTTCCGGAGCGCACAAAAGAAAAATGCCCGAATCGCGAGATTCGGGCATTTGCCTTGATCGATCAGAAGACCGCCGGGGATCAGTGACGCTTGTGACCTTTGGCCAGGTTGTTGCCTACCCCGCCGCCCAACGCACCACCCAGGCCAGCGCCGATGGTGGAACCGGTCTTGCCACCCAGGCTGTTGCCGATGACCGAACCGCCAGCGGCGCCCACACCGCCACCGATGGCAGCGCTGGTGCGGTGGCCTTTCTTGGCGGCAACAGCGCTGCCGGCTGCGCCCGCTACACCAGCACCGATGGCTGCGCCAGTGCTGCCGCCCATGCTTTGGCCGACAACGTTACCCAGCGCGCCGCCCAAACCGCCGCCGATTGCGGCAGTGCCGTCGCCAGCCATCGCGCCTTGAGCGACCAGAAGACCCAGAACCAAAGCAGGCAGAGTGAAACGCATGACAAAAACCTCAAAAATAGGGAAGAAAATCAAAAGGGTCGGGATTGAATGCTTTAAGGCAGACAAAGTCCAGACATGCGCGTGCGCAGCCTCGTTATCGGCGACGGTTGGACAGTTTTTATGGAAAAGGTTTTATGACAGGCAAAAAAAAGCCCGCTGGGGAACGGGCAGGGTGTTGCTTCTAACGGATGAGTTCAGCCTACGTACGACCTTGTGAAAACTTTGTGAAAAGCCGGACACCTTAAACATTCGTTCACACAATTCGAAGACACGGAAATCCGGACACAAAAAACCCCGCGCGATGGCGGGGTTGATTCAAGCCATTCACTTCCTGGCCGGCGGCGTCACTCTAGGAAGAAATTTCCCTTTCAGTACCCGACTCGCCTGGGTCTTGATCCTGCGGACTTCAACCTGATCCTCGCCGAAGCTTGCGACGTATACAGTCTGCCCACAGTGGACGAAATTGTTGATCGGGAATTCTGCACCATCATCTTCAATGTACGGATCAACCATTTCATCACCCCTTTTTCAAAAGCGGGATCGACACCGGCAAGCCCATTTGCCCGAACCATATCGATCACCAAGCATTTTGAGACTAGCCGGTCATTACCGGACTTGTGATTCAGATTGCCGAACGCCCGACGAATGGACCCAACTGCAGTTACCTCAACTTCACCGCCGTCCCGGTCACGAACACCACGACCATGCCGCCCTTGCCCGCCGGCATGCTGATCTCGTAATCGAGCCCCACCACCGCATCCGCCTGAAGGGCCCGCGCCCGCGCCTTGATCTCATCGGTGGCCTGGATACGTGCTTCCTTCAAGGCGCGCTCCAGCGTCTGGGAGCGTCCACCGAAAAAGTCCCGCATCCCTGCAAACACATCGCGGATGACGTTGATGCCCTGCACCGACTCGGCGCTGACAATGTCCAGGTAGGCGGTGATTTGCCGGCCTTCGATAGCGTGGGTGGTGGTCGTGATCATTGCATTCCTGTTTGCACTGACTAGTGGATGGTGGAGCGGCCAGCGCCGCGCTGGGAACGATATCAGGGAACCAGAAGCTTTATCAGGAGCGCGGTGACAGTCGCTACCGTGCCGATAAAGCCAACGGCAATGACAACCGGATACCAGAAAACCTCACGGGTCATCTTGCCCGCTTCGGCGTTCAACTTGCCCGCTTCGGCGCGCAACTTGCGTTGCTCGGCTTTCAGCTTGGCGATTTCCAAAAGGATCTTTTCGTACTCGGCTTGCTTCATGGTCGTGTCCTGCATATCGATGCTCTCCGTCCCTGGTCAGTCGGTATGGTTATTTCCTGCGGGTCAATTCTGTACACGGAACGCGTCCAACGAACACTCCCCGCCAGAACGGGCGACTTTAAGCACGCAGCCCCTTGGAAACCCCGTGCTGCCTGGCTTTACGGTGCAACGTCCTACGCACCGCTCCAGATTCCTACATCATTTTCAGCAACACCTGTAGGAACACCGACCCCGAAAAGCACAAAACCCCTGGCTTCTTTCGAAACCAGGGGTTCTGCTTACATCGAATTTGGCGGTGAAGGAGAGATTCGAACTCTCGATACAGTTTCCTGTATACACACTTTCCAGGCGTGCTCCTTAAGCCACTCGGACACTTCACCGTATCTCTTCAAACATGTTCTGTCTGTCGAGGCGCGCTAATGTAGTCGAAAGCTTTTCTGATGGCAAATATTTTTTTCAGAATTTTCATGCGCTTAACGCAATTCGTTGTTTCGGGCTTATCGGATGATGGCAAACCGGCCAATCTCTGGTTCAACGTACGCTTCCATATAGAAGGCAACGCAACGCCAGCATGGAGCGCCGGCCCGCAAAGACGGGCAAAGGGTGACTGGCTGGTCAGTCATGGCGCTTTACCTTGCCCAGAGCCGTGGGTAACGTCTGCCCATCTTTATTGAAAGGAATAGCGTCATGAGTGAGTTGATTTCCTACCACCTCGAAGACGGTATCGCGACCCTGACCCTGAGCAACGGCAAGGTCAACGCCATCTCTCCGGACGTGATTGCAGCCTTCAACGCTGCCCTGGATCAGGCGGTGGCCGATCGCGCGGTAGTCATCATCACCGGTCAGCCGGGGATTCTCTCGGGCGGTTACGATTTGAAGGTCATGACCTCCGGCCCCAAGGAAGCCGTGTCGCTGGTCACCTCCGGCTCGACCCTGGCCCGTCGCCTGTTGTCGCACCCGTTCCCGGTGATCGTCGCCTGCCCCGGCCATGCCGTGGCCAAGGGTGCGTTCCTGCTGTTGTCGGCGGACTACCGCATCGGTGTCGACGGCCCGTTCAGCATCGGCCTGAACGAAGTGCAGATCGGCATGACCATGCACCACGCCGGTATCGAACTGGCCCGTGATCGTCTGCGCAAATCGGCGTTCCACCGTTCGGTCATCAACGGTGAAATGTTCAACCCTCAGACTGCCGTGGATGCCGGTTTCCTCGATGTCGTGGTGTCGGCCGAGGAACTGCAGAGCACCGCGCTGGCGGCGGCTCGTCAGTTGAAGAAGATCAACATGACCGCCCACAAGAACACCAAGTTGAAAGTGCGCAAGGCGCTGCTGGAGACCCTGGACAACGCGATCATCGCGGACCAGGAACACCTGGGTTAATAATCCAGTACGACCTTTGTGGGAGCGAGCCTGCTCGCGATGGGTGACACCGATAACGCGCAGTCTCTGAATTAGTGCGTTGTCTGCGAGTTTTTCGCGAGCAGGCTCGCTTCCACATCGATCATGTTGAGCCTTCCCTGCCTGAGCCGCTCTGGCCTGCGCGTGACCAATCAGTCAGAAACAATTGCTTAAACATCGCCTATCTCCTGCCTTCTGAGTGGCAATTGCCGAAAACAGTGCACATCCGTACACTGCGCCACCTTTTGTCCCGGTGGGGCCTGAAAATGCTGTTTGTTTTACGTATGTCATTGATGGCCCTGCACTTTATCGTGGCGGGTGTGCTCGGCGTGGTGCTCGGTCTGTGCCGCCCTTTCAATCCCGATAACAGTCGTTTGTGCGCCCGCCTCTATGCCTGGCCGGCGATGTGCATTTTGCGTTTGCGGGTGAAGGCCGACGTCGGGCCATTGATGAATAAACCCGACAGCTGCGTGATCATTGCCAACCACCAATCCAACTACGATCTGTTCGTGTTCGGCAACGTGGTACCTCGCCGTACCGTGTGCATCGGCAAGAAGAGCCTGAAATGGGTGCCCCTGTTCGGTCAGTTGTTCTGGCTGGCCGGTAACGTGCTGATCGACCGCGGCAACGCGCACAAGGCGCGCCAGTCGATGCTGACCACAACCCACACCCTGCAAAACGAAGACACTTCGATCTGGGTCTTCCCCGAAGGCACACGCAATCTGGGCAAGGAATTGTTGCCGTTCAAGAAAGGCGCCTTTCAGATGGCCATTGCTGCGGGAGTTCCGATTGTCCCGGTGTGTGTCAGCAGTTACGTCAAGCACATGCGATTGAACCGCTGGCGCAGTGGGAAAATTCTGATTCGCTCGCTGCCGGCGATTCCCACCGCGGGTCTTAGCATGGATGACATGCCCATGTTGATTGTCCGCTGCCAGGAACAGATGCGCGAATGCATCGATTCGATGGACCGGCAACTTCAAGCCGCCTGAACATGAAACCCGCCTTGCGCGGGTTTTCTTTTGTGCAGAACTTCGCAAGTTTCACTGACTCTCAACTCTTGGACAGCGCTAAGCTGAAGACTGCCTGGCCATTTGCCTGAGGCTGGCGAATTTGCCTAAAACTGCCAAGAAGAAGTGAACAAAGATCATGGGGCGAGTTGTTGCTGCCGCGGTCTACAGCGCTGGTAAGAAAGTCACCAATATCACTCTCGATGAAGGCGCGTCCTGGGCGGCGAAACCTGGCCACTTTGTCTGGATCGGCCTGGAAGAGCCCAACGCCGAGGAACTGTCCAACTTGCAACGCCAGTTCAACCTGCACGAACTGGCCATCGAAGACGCCCTGGAGAAACACAGTCGCCCGAAACTGGAAACCTTCGGCGACGCGCTGTTCATCGTCACCTATTCCCCCATCCGGGAAGACGGCAAGCTCAAGTTCATCGAGACGCATATCTTTGCCGGCAACGGCTACATCATCACCGCGCGCAATGGCCACTCGGCGTCCTACGCCCATGTCCGGCAGCGTTGTGAGGCGCGTCCGCTTCTGCTGGAGCACGGGGAAGATTTCGTGCTCTATGCCCTCCTCGACTTCGTGATTGAAAACTATCAGCCGATGGGCGAAGCGATTCACGCCGAGATCGATGAGCTGGAACACAACGTGATGTGCGGCTCGCTGAACGAGTGCGACATCCAGAACCTGCACGGCCTGCGTCGCGATGTACTGCGCCTGCGCCGTTATGCGGCGCCGATGGTGGAGATCGGCGAAGAACTGCAGCGACTCAGCTTCCCGTTCATCGACAAGAACATGCGCCCGTATTTCCGCGACGTGCAGATCCACGTCAAGCGGCAGCTGGAAGACCTGACCACCCTGGCGGAAATCGCCAGCCAGACCATCGAAGTCGGCGTGCTGCTGGAGGCCTCACGACAAAGTGTGGTGCAGCGCAAGTTCGCGGCCTGGGCGGCGATCCTGGCGTTCCCGACGGCGATTGCCGGGATCTACGGGATGAACTTCCAGGACATGCCGGAGTTGAGCTGGCATTACGGGTATTTCGGGGTGCTGGGGGTGATTACGGTGGGGTGTGTGAGTTTATGGGCGAGTTTCAAGAAGTCCGGCTGGCTGTAAATCTGCAAACTGGAATACAAATCTCTGTAGGAGCAAGCTTGCTCGCGATGAACGCAATAACACCGCGGGGCGTCAGACACCCAGCGTTATCGTTGACGACCATCGCGAGCATGCTCGCTCCTACAGGTCAGCCTTATGCTGCTTCTGGCTTGTGCGCCACAAACCGCATCATCCACTCCGCCACCGTGGCGCCGTGATGCTCACTGTCCAGGCTGGCGATCCCTTTCGAATAAATCTGCTCGCCCAGCGCCTGCTGACGAATGTCCAGCAACGCGCGGGAGTAATCGTGGATGAATTCCGGGTGGCCCTGGAAGCACAGCACCTGATCGTTGATGTGATAGGCAGCGAAAGGGCAGAAATCACTGGAGGCGATCACCGTGGCGTTTTCCGGCAGTGACGTCACCTGATCCTGATGGCTGATCAGCAGCGTCAGCTCCTCACGCACCGGGCTCATCCATGGCGCCTTGGCGGCCATTTTGTAGTTGTGGGTGCCGACACCCCAGCCCTGGGTCGCACGCTCGCTCTTGCCACCGAGCAACAGCGCCAGCAACTGATGGCCGAAGCAGACGCCCAGCAGTTTGTCGCCACGCTCGTAGCGGGTCAGCAGGTATTGCTTGAGGGTCTGGATCCACGGGTCGGTACCGAAGGAGTCGGCTTTGCTGCCGGTCACAAGGTAGGCATCGAAGGTCTCATCATCGGCAGGATAGTCACCCTGCACCACGTTGTAGATGGTGAAATCGGCGGCAATCGGTTGCTGCGAAAACAGGCGCTTGAACATCTGCCCGTAGCCCTGATATTGGTCGACCAATTCCGGACGCAGGTTGTCGGTTTCCAGAATGCAGATGCGTAACGACATAAAAAATACCTGACACGTGATGGGAATAATGCACACCCCAGAGCCTGCCTCTAACACTGCAACAAGGCAAGCCCCGAGATGCGTCATCCATCCCTTAAAATGCCTCCCCCTTGCCGGCTTTTTCCAGCAACAGGGCCGGAGGTGCGAAGCGCTCGCCGTATTGCCCGGCCAGATACTGGGCCCTGGCGACGAAATCCCCGATCCCGTACTGATTAATGAACTGCAGCGCACCGCCGGTCCAGGCGGCGAAACCGATGCCGAACACCGAGCCGACGTTGGCATCGGCCGTCGACATCAGCACGCCCTCCTCCACGCAACGCACGGTCTCGATCGCTTGTACGAACAGCAGGCGATCACGCACGTCTTTCGCTGAAATCTGCCCGTCGGCCTTTTCGAAACGGCTTTTCAATTCCGGCCACAGATGCTTCTGCGCGCCGGCCGGATAGTCGTAGAAACCGCCCCCGGCCGCCCTGCCCGCCCGTTTGTACTCGTTGAGCATCAGGTCGATCACTGCGGATGACGGATGCTCCACCAGCGGCTTGCCCTCGGCCAGCAAGTCCTTGGCGGCCTGCTGGCGGATATGGCTCATCAGGCTCAGGGACACTTCATCGGAGATCGCCAGCGGCCCGACCGGCATGCCGGCCTTGCGTGCTTCGGTCTCGATCATCGCCGCGCTCACGCCCTCGCCGAGCATCGCGATGCCTTCATTGGTGAAAGTGCCGAATACCCGCGACGTGAAGAACCCGCGGCTGTCGTTGACCACAATCGGCGTTTTGCGGATCTGCAGGACGAAATCGAATCCGCGCGCGAGGGTTTCGTCACTGGTGTTGGTGCCCTTGATGATTTCCACCAATTGCATCTTGTCTACAGGACTGAAGAAATGCAGGCCAATGAACTTGCTCTGGTCCGGCACCGCCGTGGCCAGGCCGCTGATCGGCAGGGTCGAAGTGTTGGAGGCGATCACCGCATCCGCGCCGACGATTTGTTGCGCAGCCAGCGACACCTTGGCCTTCAACTCACGGTCCTCGAACACCGCCTCGATGATCAGGTCACAGCCGGCCAGATCCGCATCGCTTTCTGTGGTGTGGATACGAGCCAAAACGGCTTCGCGTTGCTCGGCGCTCATTTGCCCGCGCGCCACTTTCTTGTCCAAAAGCGCCGCCGAGTGCGCCTTGCCCTTCTCGGCCGCGGCGACGCTGATGTCCTTGAGCACCACCTCGATGCCGGCCGATGCGCTGACAAAGGCAATGCCCGCGCCCATCATCCCGGCGCCGAGTACACCGACCTTTTTTGTCACATGGGGCGCGAAACCCTGCGGCCGTGAACCGCCGGCATTGATTTCATTGAGCTGGAACCAGAAGGTGCCGATCAGGTTTTTCGAGACCTGGCCGGTGGTGAGCTCGGTGAAGTAGCGGGTTTCGATCAGGTGCGCCGTGTCGAAATCCACCTGGGCGCCCTCCACGGCGGCGCACAGGATCTTCTCCGGCGCCGGCATGCAGCCCTGGGTTTTGCTGCGCAGGATCGACGGCGCGATGGCCAGCATCTGCGTGACCTTCGGATTCGACGGCGTGCCGCCAGGGATCTGGTAGCCCTTCACGTCCCAACGCTGCACCGCGGTCGGGTTCGCGTTGATCCAGGCCCGGGCCTTGGCGAGTAGCTGCTCGCCGTCCGTCGCCAGTTCGTCAATCAGTCCGGCCTGCAGCGCCTGTTGTGGTCGCAGCTTTTTCCCTTCGAGCAGATACGGCAATGCCTTTTCCAGGCCAAGCAGACGCACCATGCGCACCACCCCGCCACCGCCCGGCAGCAGGCCGAGGGTCACTTCCGGCAAACCGAGTTGCACCGAAGCATTGTCCAGCGCGACCCGGTGATGGCAGGCCAGGCAGATTTCCCAGCCCCCACCCAATGCCGCGCCGTTGATCGCCGCGACCACCGGTTTGCCGAAGGTTTCCAGGGTGCGCAATTGCCCTTTGAGGGTCAGCACCATGTCGTAGAAAGCTTTGGCTTCGGGCTTGCCGACCTTGATCAATTCATTGAGATCACCGCCGGCGAAGAAGGTCTTTTTCGCCGAGGTGATGATGACGCCGGCAATGGCATCCTTCTCGGTTACCAGGCGCGCGACGCAATCGGCCATGGCTTCGCGGTACACCGCGTTCATGGTGTTGGCGCTCTGGCCGGGCATGTCGATGGTCAGGACGACGATCCGGTCCTGGCCCTTTTCGTAACGAATGGCTTGGGTCATGAAAGGTTTCCTTGAATTCCGGGCTCAGAGGCGTTCGATGATGGTGGCAATGCCCATGCCGCCGCCGACACACAGGGTCGCGAGGCCGTAGCGCAGGTGCCGGTTTTCCAGTTCATCGAGCAAGGTGCCGAGGATCGCGCAGCCGGTGGCGCCCAGCGGATGCCCCATGGCGATCGAGCCGCCGTTGACGTTGACCTTGTCCGGATCGACCGCCATGTCCTTGATGAATTTCAGGACCACCGAGGCAAACGCCTCGTTGACCTCGAACAGATCGATGTCCTCGACCCGCAGCCCGGCCTTGGCCAGCGCCTTGCGGGTGGCGGGCGCGGGGCCGGTGAGCATGATGGTCGGGTCGGTGCTGGTCACGGCCGTGGCAACAATCCGCGCCCGTGGCCGCAACCCCAGCGCCTGGCCCTTGGCCTCGGAGCCGATCAGCATCAGGGCCGCGCCGTCGACGATGCCGGAACTGTTGCCGGCGGTATGGACGTGATGGATGCGCTCGACATGGCTGTAGACTCGCAGCGCCGTGGCGTCGAAGCCCATTTGCCCGATCATTTCGAAGCTCGGCTTGAGCTTGCCCAGGCCTTCCAGGGTCGAATCGGCGCGGATGAACTCATCGTGATCGAGCAGGATGATGCCGTTCTGATCCTGCACCGGCACCAGCGATTTGCTGAACGAGCCATCGGCCCGTGCCCGCGCGGCTTTTTGCTGGGAGTGCAGCGCGTAGGCGTCGACGTCCTGGCGGCTGAAACCTTCGAGGGTGGCGATCAGGTCGGCGCCTACGCCCTGCGGGGTGAAATGGCTGTGCAGGTTGGTTTCCGGGTCCAGCGCCCAGGCCCCACCGTCGCTGCCCATGGGCACCCGTGACATGGATTCGACGCCGCCGACCACCACCAGGTCTTCGAAACCGGAGCGCACTTTCATCGCCCCAAGGTTCACCGCCTCCAGGCCCGACGCGCAGAAACGGTTGATCTGCACCCCGGCCACGCTGATGTCCCAGTCCGCCACCTGCACCGCGGTTTTCGCGATGTCGGCGCCCTGATCGCCAACCGGCGTCACACAACCTAGCACCACATCGTCGACCTGACTGGTGTCGAGGTCGGTTCGCTGTTGCAGCGCGCCGAGCAAGCCGGCCACCAGGTTCACCGGCTTGACACTGTGCAGGGCGCCATCGGCCTTGCCTTTGCCGCGGGGCGTGCGTAACGCATCGAAAATCAACGCTTGGGTCATGACGTCCTCGATCTTGTTGTTGGCCCCTGTGGGAGCGAG